>JACOWJ010000010.1 GCA_016176845.1 Nitrospinota bacterium | reverse complement strand
AACTCCGAAAAGGCCTGACCTTTTTGGAAACTTAACACTTTTAAGATCGTCTCATGGATCGTCAAAGATAACATTTGGCCCATGAGATTCGGAAACTGACTTTTAGCTAGCTGATCCCGAAAGGCTTTGTAGGTAACTTCGGCGTTAAATAATGCGTTAAAGTCACGATGCAAGTCTGCAACGGTCTCTGTTTGCTTACAAGCAAAGCTAGATGTTAGAGAAAGTACCAGTCGGAAGGGGGTAATGATACGTTTTCGCTGGCAAAACTCGATTTATTTTCCTAACATGTTGAGTTTTGACTCGGAAAAGATATTTTGGAATTTCTCTGCAATTGTAGTCAGTTGCTTATTATCCATCCGTGTTCCTCCTCGCTAATTATTAATGGGCTTTATTGTATTAGGGAATTGGATGGATTATAACAAAATCATCATAATATTGAAGACTCACCCAATCAGGCATTTACACACAATATAATGTATATAATTGCAGGATTTATATCTATATATAGTAGTTCTCAGCCTGCTGGATCCTACAAATTCCTTAAGTATCTACCTATGATTTCTTGCCCTGCATAAACCTGTTTTCCCTTGGCCTCTCTCAGTAGGCTGTCAGGAATATAGACGATGGTCTTCCGCTCTTCCTTTCAAATTTTTTGATTTCGACCAATCGCTTCAGCGTGGCATGATCTTTCACTATTTGTAAAGATATGTACACTACGATGTTCGGGTTTTCAAGGGTTGTTTTTTCGCGCCGATCTAGGAATTGGATAGAAGGGGGGAAAAGGGGACGGATTTATTCTTGCCTCCTGGGCACCTTAGCTCCTCAAAAAGTAGCCTCCCCTTATCTACCCCTATGTCCCATAACTTGCCTGCGGCTCTACTGCAGGACAAACGCCACTTTGGCACTGGCAAAAAAGCCGCTCTTCAGGTTGGCTGAGAATATGGTGAGCGCATCTTCATCCGCAACCTGCAGGTCGGTTTGACTCACGCTGCCGGCAGCTTTGATGATGAGGGGCTTCTTTACCGCCCGAATCGCCAGAGCGGCTTTTGCTTTGTCGATGCTGTTGGCGTACTCGCCGCACCCCTGTTCAACCAAGAACTTCTTGCCGATCTTGGCCGGGTCGTAAAGGACCTCTCCCTTGGCGGTAAATATCCGGTTGATAAGGGCTGGTTTGAAGTTCTGCTCGATGGCATCGATGATCAAGCCGTCGTATATTGTGTCAAGGGGAACCGGCACCGTCTTGAAGGCCGGCTTGCCGGAGTCAAGTGCCTTTTTAGGCAATACCGCAAAATTCACTTTATGGCTTGATAGGCGGGGGTTTTATGGCAAACTGTTCCTATATAGGGGGGGTTCGCGAACCGCCCCTACTGAAAATGTGCAGCATGATCGGTAGCAGTACAAAAAGGTTCTGTTACTTAAAGTACCTCTCTAGCAGCCCCTGCAGCGCCCGAGCATGCCTCCCTTCGTCTCGCGAGGAGATGTCGAAGACATCATGGGCGGCATCCAGTCCGGCTTCCTTGGCCCTCAGAGCGGACTCGCGCTTGCCCCGGTTGGCGGCCTGCTCTCCTGCCAACATTCTCTCCAGGTTCTCCTTGGTGCTCTCGGAGATCAGACCATTTAGCTCGGCGAAGTTGGCAGCATGCCAGGCCTCATCCCAGGCGATCGATTCCAAGGCGGCACCGACCTCGGGATAGCCCTCTCGCTGGGCCTGTCGAGCCATAGCCAGGTAGAGCCCCACTTCACTGGTCTCCCCGCGGAAATTGGCCTCCACAGCCTTCTCCACCTCGCTCCCCTTGGCAATTCCCAGTTTATTTTCATTGATCAGGTCTAACATGGGTTTCTCCTCCTTTTGCAAAGATTTCTTTTGGGTGAATGGATCATCTTATCCTGAATTGAAAGGTTGCAACTAAATGAAGCAAATATCTTGCCAATTGCCCGAGCCCGTAAATTAGCTCATAGCTCATAGCTCAAAGCTCATAGCTGAAAAACGAAATTCCTATCCTGGAATTATTCTATGCGATTAAATTAACAGGATATCGAGGAGCGGTGGGGGACAGTTGCCCCGCAGGTGTTGCAACAGAAGAGGGCCTGGGGCGCGGCCTCCTCATCAGGAGCGGCCTTTTCCCTTCGAAGGCCTGGCTGTTGCAACACTTGCAACGATGGCGTGCAACGTTTATAACTCGATAGCATAGGAATTTCCATTTTTAAGTGGCTAGAGGTTAGGGGTTTGCAAAAGTTCTTCTTCACTAGCCCTAAGGTTGGCCCCAATGTCAAGACCCAAAAATGGCTAAAATAAGGTGGAAAAGAGACCCCTTTTTGCCCGAAGAGAGAGCCGTCCGCAGATGCATGATGGGGCGGCTCTTCGAGCTGCGGGCGGTGATGAGCCTGAGCCGTCTGTGGCAGGGGCAGGGCAAGAGAGAAGGAGCCTGGCAGCGGCTGGAGGAGGTCTACGGTTGGTTCACCGAGGGGTTTGACACGGCAGACTTGAAGGAGGCAAAGCTGCTCCTGGAAGCTTGACTTTCTTTGCCCTTCGATGTAATCTGCCCTAAAGCAAGCTCCAGCATGGTCGAATCTCCCAGGACAAGTCGATCAGCCGGCACACAGTCGTCCTCCCCGGGCAATCTTGCATTGGGTTGTCAGGGCTGCAACAATTATTAATTAATACGGTAACGAGGTTCTTTTTGGCTGGGCAGGTCGGGCAACGGGCAAGTTGTAAAAAATGCGCGAGAAGACCTCTCCCGTAAACGGGAGGGGATGTATTGCGCTAGGGAGTCGTCACGAGTGTGCTGCCCGTTGTGCAGGTCGAGCGATAGAGTCAGCGCTCGACCAGGGAGAAGGGATGGACAGAGGGACAGAGAATGAAAGCCAGGACATGCGGCGCAGGAAGGCGTTGGCAGTGGCCGAGGCGTGCGCTCGCCTGTTGCGGGAAAATTTTGGTGCCCGACGGGTAATCCCGTTTGGGTCCGTGGTTGGACAAGGCCCATGGCACGAAAATTCGGACCTGGACCTGGCGGTAGAGGGAATGGCGCCAGAACATTTTTGGGAGGCCTGGCGGGCGTTGAAGCAGGTGGTACCCCCAGATCTGAGCGTAGACCTGGTGCTGCTGGAAGGGGCCTGGCCCGAGTTGCGGCGCCGGATTCTAGAGGAGGTCGCTATGCCGCAGTACTCTTTGGAAGCCTTGAAGGGACTGATCGAGGACGAGCTAAAGGGGCTGGAACGGGTGGTAACCGCAATGGATGAGGATCTGACCCAACGATCGAATCCGCCAACGCCACGAGAATTGCGTTCGATGTCTGCCCTCCTGCACGAATTCTACGCGGCCATCGAAAGCATCTTCAGGCGCATCGCCACTCACATGGGCGAAGGGCTTCCGCGGGGATCTCACTGGCACCTGGACCTGTTGGAGCAGATGGCCACAGCCCGGGGAGGAGGGCGTCCAGCGGTTATTGATGAAGCCTTGTGGGCCATGCTCAAGGACTACCTGGATTTTCGCCACTTTTTCCGCCATGCCTATGGCTATGAGCTGGAATGGGTCAGGCTGCGTCCCCCGGCAGAAGGGATGGCTGGGGTGTTGATGCAGTTCCAAAGCCAATTGGAAGGCTTTTTCCAGGCTATGGAAGGGCAAAAAGGATAAACACTCAACAATCCTTAAAAATTAAAGAGGGGACCACAGTCTTCCCTCTTCGACACTAGCCTTGCCTCTTTCCGTCCTTTCCCCTTTGAGGATCTGGTACTTGGCCATCTGCTTAAGACCTGACGTAAGCCAAAAAACTTGCTTGACTTCCCCTACTTATGGATGTAGCCTTCTTGAGGTTAAATGTTATCGTTAAGGGCCTTAATGTGGGGCGTCTAAATCGACTATGAAACTTTCCCCAGTTGTTGGCTTTAGAGTTTCTCGATCCTCTGGTCATTTAGCCATTGCGAGTCCCAACGGACGATCCCTCGGCGGAGACATGGGTCTGTTTTCCAAGATCCAGTTCGTGAAACCGATGCGCACAGGGGAGGTGGGTGGATCAGGTCCAGGGCAGGCTCTTTGGAGGAAATCGGCTATGGCTTCACCCGTCCACGATATCGCCACAGAGACCGCGACGCAGTGGACGCTTTGCAGCGACGGCGCTGCCGCGCTCAAATGGTGATGGAGGACGTTGAAGGCCAGCACAGCAAGAATTTTCCCGGCACTCGAGGCAATACGGGTGTCGATTATCCAAAGAAAGCCGTTAGAAAACGGCTCGCCGTAACCCTGAGTACCCCTCCACGTAAAAGGTTGTCCTGTTAGAGATTGCTTCGTCGCTAGCGCTCCTCGCAATGACCTGATTTTGTCATTGCGAGGAGCGCTAGCGACGAAGCAATCCCATCCCACTGGGCACTTAATTCTGTGGAGCTGTACTGAGTGCCAACCGTATGAGTTTCTTGCTGGATACGTTTGATGGACAGCCTGGCAACCCACTTCATGATGGTCTGAGGGCACAGTACTTTTGTTAGTAAATTTTTTAGCGATTTGCGTTGCCATTGTCGCATGAAGACAGACCTCTTTTGTCCCATCTCCTACGAGCAGAATCGGCGGGAGAATCCAGAGATGTACCGGCTGGTGCCATCGGCCTTTCGATGGCACCAGATCGCAAGAAAATCAGGAAAGTAGACAACTACTTTTTGTCGATGATCTCCAGGGCCTTCTCCACATTGTCCATCAGCTCTTCGGCGGAGACGAAGAAGGGATCGTTGAAGTCGGAGTCCACCATCATGACGACGGGAATCCCCACCTCCCGCTTGATCGCATCGGCCACCGCGCGCAGGGCCGCCGGGTACTGACGGCATCCCCGGGCCGGCCAGCACATCACGCCATCGACGTGATACTCCCTGGCGGCGGCCACGGCATCGGGGATCCACATCTCCTTCAAAGGCCCCTGCATCGCCCAGCAGGTGGTGTAGGTCCGGCAGCGGGCCAGGCTCTCCAGGGGCTTGCTGTAATCAGGCTCCCAGCCGAGGTAATGGGAAATGCCGGGCTCTGAGACTACGCTGATCCCCTTCTCTACCTGCATCCAGTTGATGAAATCCGCATCATAGGCGGCGGGCAGCCCCACGAACATCACCCGGTAGTTCTCCTGAGGGATGAAGCCCTGGCCCTGCGCGACCCGCTTCTTCATCTCGTCCCGCATCAGCCGGTGAAACGCCACCCCTTCGGGGGTCCCGGACCAGATGAAGGAGAAGATGGTCAGGTAATTCCCCGTCCACCGGATGCTGGAGGGACAGGGGACGGCCTTCCTCAACTCGTTGATCTCTTTGCGCAGGTTGACGATCTCCGCCGAGAGCCGCATCACTTCCCGCAACCGATCCCAATCCATCGGCCGGCCGGTCAGGTCCTCCAGGAACCGGACCAATCCCCTCAGCTGCTCGGTATAGTAGGCGATCTCGGCCTCGTCCTCCCCCCGGTAGGGCGGGTCCAGGAAGAAGCCCGGGATGCCGAAGAGCTCCGTGAAGAGCTCCCCGTGCTTGGCGGTGTTGTCGCAGGGGCCGTGATTCCAGACGGCCACGTCCGGCTCGACCATCCACCCCTTCAAGGCCACGCCCGGGCTGGAGATATGGCTCCCGCACAGCTCGGGGGCCAGCCCGGCGGCCTTGGACGCCCCGGAGACTCCTCCCTCCAGGCCCAGCGTCACTGCCATGATCTGGGCGTACCCGTTGATGCACAGGGGCTCCATCTCCATCGCCCGGCAGATGTCGATGGGGGTGAACCAGTTGTGGCCCACGATCAGCCTCCCTTGGGATTTGGCCCGGATCAACCTTCGATAATACTGGGCCCACAGATCATACGCCGCGGCATCGACCGGGGTCTCGGCCTGGGATTTCGCCTCCTCGAGAACCCGGATCAATTCCTCGCATTTGCTCAAATCGGTTTTTTCTAGCCGCTTCATCGCGCACTCCTCCCTTCCAACATCTCCAAAAAGGCCTGGACCCGGGTCCGGATCGCCCCGACGCCTCCCTGGCCATATTCCACATCCAGGGAGAGGACCGGGATCCCCTCTTCCTCCAGCTTCTCCTGCAGCAGGACCTGATCGCGCGTGTACGGCGTGCAGTAGCGGATCATTTGCGTGATCACCCCATGAACCTTGTACTCCTTGGCCAGGTTGATCACCCGTTTAAACCGCTCCTCCGAGGGGTACATCCTGGCACAGGGGAAATGATACAGGTAGCGCATCGAGAGGGCTTCGAGGGGGGGCAGGGAGGCATCCACCGGGTCCCAGAAGTACCGGGCGCCCGTGCACAACTCATCGATCACCACCAGGCCCCCCAGCTCCTCGATGGTCTGGATAAATTCGGGATTGTTCAGGGGGCTGCCATTGATCATCAGCCGGTATTGGGGACCTCCCCTCGGGGCCGGAGGACTCTGGGAGATCTCCTGGAGCAGTCTTTCCAGCAGCGCCGTGTGCTCCTCCTTAGGCATCCGGAACCCCGCGTTGAGGATCTCGAGGGCCTCAGCGCCGGAGAGTGGCGGGGTGTCCGATCTTCGCAGGTCGAACAGTTCTTTCAGGAGCTCCCGGTTCCGGTTGTAGACCCGGATGGCCTCCCGGAGCGACTCGTCGGAGATCTCGGCGCCGATGAGCCCCTCGAGTCCCTCCTTGAATCGCTCGACCTGGGTCTGATAGAGCTGGAGGGCGCCATGGTCGAACCTCTTGGGATGGTGAATACGAAGAAGAAGGGCGTGGGGATATTGACGCCTCGGATCTCTTCCAGTGCTCTGAGTGCACGCATCTCGCTCTCCTTCCTTCGTCCCTTCGTTTTCCGGTGCCTTCCGAATCTCCTTCGGTTCCCTCCGCGACCCCCTGGATGGAATGGGCCGGGGTGGACTCCAAGGGGGGCCCCTGGCGATGCCGCAGCCCTTGGAAGATGGGCGCCCTCACAGGGCCACGGCAGTAGCAATGTGATACGTCGGCTCCAGGGGAGCATTCTCCCTGGGGGCGTATCGCTGGCAGGCCTGCTCGACCTCCTCCGGACCGGCAAAGGTGGCGGCGTAGGGATCATCAAGGATCCTCTCTTCAGCGGGCCGCTCCGATTCGACCGCCCGGAGGGCCGCAGCCCTTTTGGCCGTCTGACTCCCCTGTTCCGTGACCATGGTGAAGACCTCCTCTTGAGTTAAACATAAGAAGCGTCCCGGACGGCTGCGCCTTTCCTTCGAAGGAAGGCCTCCAGCGATTCCACCTCCGGCATCTGGAACTCCATCCGGTCGATCTCCCTCAGGGGGTAGCGGCCGAACTGCCGCACGGCCGCAATGGCCGCCTGGACATGGGCCGGAGGGGTATCGGCAGGGATGGCATTCAAGAAGAAGCTAAATCGTCCCCCCAGGGCACCGGCCCGCACATAGCGCCGGATCCGCTCGACGATCCGCTCGATGGGGCCATCTCGCAGGAGGTCGGCATCGATCCCCAGGGAGAGGGGCCGATCATGCGCGGCGGCGAAGGACTTGTAGCGTTCAGGCCCGATCCGCTCCGGGTCCGGATCCATGGCGTAGATATAGGGGACGTTCATTCGGAGGAGCGTCTCCAGGAACCGCTCCGGCTCGGAGAAGGCGGAGGCCCCCCAGCCCTGCATGACAAAGGCCCCCGGGACCTTCTCCTGCAGGCGGAGGGCATAGGGGACGATATATTCCTCCTGGATCTGGAGATCGATGAGCGGAGGGGCCGACCAGGCGTCAGCCCCCACCAGGAAGATCGCCTCAGGGATCACCTCGCGGATTTTTCCTACCCAAGGGATCAGGACCTCGTCCACCAGGAAGGCGAAGAGCCGGTGGGCGAAGGGGGGATCCCGCCGGATGTCCTGGATCAGGTTGTGGTACCCCCTCACGGCCACCGCCAGGCTAAAGGGGGCGCAGAACGAGGGGCGCGCTGGCAGCCCGCTATATTCCCGCAGGAGCCGGAACATTTCCAGGACGTAAGGCATCCTCCCCGAACAGCCCGGCACGGGCGGGACGAGTCGGTCCAGGTCCCCTTTTTTCGCGATGAGGGGCCGGTCGGTGTCCACGTCGGGCATGCCGGCATCGGTGTAGATGAGCCGCTGCCCCAGGGCCTCGGCCTCGATGTTGTAGACATCGTAGGAGAGGGGGACCAGGTCCAGGTCGTAATATTCCCCCACCAGCAGCTGGGCCCGGACGGCGACGGTGGGCTGGGTGTAAAATTGCCGGGCGTTCAGGCCTAGCAGGAAGACGGTGTGATCGTTGCTCTGGGCGCTCACGGGGACAACGTCCGGCTCGCCCAGGAAGCCCGCTACGAACCGCTGATATCCCCGGGTCGCCCGGGGGAGATCGAACGCGATCCCTTCCAGGTCAATCATTTCCCTTCCCTCCCTACGGCGGAGATCTTTACCTTGACCCTGTTATACGGGAAACCATTATATACCAGTCTGCCCTATTTTCCATTCCCACAGGTCGCGTTGAGGCGGAGCTCCTCTAGCCCTTCTGGAGGACCCCGGCGGCCACTCCCGCCGATAGGGCTGCCCGGGCCTCCCTCTCCTGCCGGATATTCTTCTCTCGGGCCGATAGCAGAAGAAAGTTGACCCCGCCCGCCAGGGTGAAGAGGGCGATGACAGTGAAGCCCCAGAAGAAGGAGCCCGTCACGTCCAGCAGGAAGCCGATGAGGAGGGGAGAGATCACCCCCGAGAGACCCCCGCCCAGCCCCCCCAGCAGCCCGACCCTCGTCCCGAAAGATTCTAAGGGGAAGAGGTCGTAGATCAGGGTGACCAGGCTGTTGAGGGCCCCGATGGCGAAGAAGAGGGCGATGGTGAGAAGGACCACCACCCCCGTCAGGCTCTCGACCCATACGGCCCCGATCAGGGCCGGGCAGCCCAGGGCACAGAAGGCCGCTCCCACCAGGCTCCGGCGGCCCGACCTGTCCCCCAGGTAGCCGCAGGCGATCCCCCCGGCGATGGAGCCCAGGTAAGGTAGGACCAGGTAGATCCCCGTCTTCATGACGGTATAGCCCCGCTCTTTGGCCAGGTAGCCGGGAAGCCAGGTCATGCCAGCAAAGTAGAAGGAGGTCGTCAGGAAGGCCAGGAGGGCCAGGAGCCAGAAGGCCCAATCGCCCACCAGCTGCCGAAGGTTCTCCCCGAATGAGGCCTTTTGGGCCTGGCCGGCGGCAGGGGCGTTGGTCACCTCATCCTGCTCCAGGGCCTCCCGCAGTCGCTCCTTTTCCCCAGCGGAGACCCAGGGATGCCCGTCGGGGCTGTCCCGGATCATGACGTAAAAGTAGATGCATCCGAGGGAAGTGAGGGCGGCCGTGGCGAAGAACATCCCCCACCAGGCAAACAGGGTGATCAGCCAGCCGATGAAGGGGAAGCCAATGCAGGCCCCCAGCTTGACGAAGGCCTCGAAGATCGCGTAGCCCCGGCCCCGCTCCTGGGGCAGCAGCCAGGTGCGCTGCAGCTTCTGGAAGAAGGGGACCGAGGCCCCCTCGGTGAGCCCCATCAGGAACCGCACCAGGTAGAACTGCCGGGGGGTGGTACAGAGCCCCGTCATGACGGTGAAGAGGCACCAGCCAACCAGGAGGGCCGTGCCTGCCCGCCGCAAGCCCAGATGATCGGCGAAGAGCCCGCCCAGGGGGTTCCCCAGCATGTAGCCCCAGAAGAAGGCGCTCAGGATCATGCCCATCTGGGTCCCATTGAGCCGGAGCTCGTCCATGAGGATCGGAGCGGCCAGGGAGATGTTCACCCGGTCGAGGATCAGGAGGAGGCCGGCCAGCCACACCGCGGACAGGACCACGAAGCGAAAGCGTTGCTTTTCCTGTCCCTCCTCCGGGCCGGGTCCCTCCCGCGCTGGCCAGTCCTCCACCGCGACCCCTGCCCTCGCCTGCCTCGACGCCTCTCTCTTCCGAGGACCCTGCGTCATCTCTTCCCCTCCCTCTGGCCTCTCACGCCTCGAAACGCCCTTGAGAGCCGGAGCGGCACCCTCGGGACCCTTACCCTTGGTTCTCCACCCTCTCCCCAAAATCTCCTTTGACCTTCGGGGGTGGGGGCAAATCGGACACGCGGTTCACGGAGATTGGGGGGTCTTTCGGTCTCCTCCACAGGTTCTCTTTGGGGAGCTCCCTTTGGGAAAATTCCCTTTCGCTGAAATCCTGGTCGAATACCCAATCATAGTACAGGATGATCGTCCGATACTTCGTGAGGAGATTGAACGTATCCCAAGATCGGACCACCCAATAGTTCCAAGGTTTCTCTTGGGCCCAGTCCTTATCGATTACTTTAAACAATTGCCCTTTCCTGTCGTATTCCTCTATATGCAGATCCAAGAAATTTTCTTTTTCCACCCAAATTATTCTTTTACTTAGATAATAATTTGGGTCTTTGTTTATAGATTCTATTACAAAACATTCGCGATCTTTGAAGTTATCTATTCCAAGTATCCGATGATTTTCCTCCCATGGCTCCCTATATTGTAAATCATCAAGGGTAACATCGGAGTTAACATAGCTATCCGTCCTGTTTCTCGTTGTGCTCTTACTTATCTTTCTCAATTTGTTGTCCCAAGACCAACCGTCTTCTATTTTATTAAATCCTTCTCCTCTGACATAGTGGCGCATAACCCCTGCTCGTCCCTTCGTCCTTGGTGGGTGAAAATTGAAAAAATGTCGTTTATACTCGACATCTCCGATTTGAATCCCATCTCTGGCCAACAACGCTCTATAATCTTTAAAATAATACTTGATCTTGACCAGTTGCTTCCTATGAGTAATATGGCCCCACGAGTTCACTTGAATCATGTACTGTGTGTAGTCGCTATCCTTTCCAGGCATAGCATTGCAGTCTAGATAGGTCATTACCTCAAGGCCTGTGTGACCATATCGATTGACCTCTTCGCTCTCTTGCTTTGTAAGCCCTTGCTTATTATGGTTTAGCCTCGCGACATTTGGATCTTTAATCACATCTTTCGGGTTGATCCATTGCCCCCCATATAAGGAGCTCGTCATGGCCAATAGGAAGAGCGTCTCAAAAAGAATAACTGATCTCCGTTTCGATCTCATCGCCGATCTCCTCTAAAACCCCATAGGTGTCATCATCCTTTCCGGAAAACCACCGAACGGCCGCAGAGAGCGTGAGATAATCCGTCAGATCCCAGCTAACCTTGGTCCGGCTGCCGAAGTTGCCATCGTGTATCCAGGTCAGGCCGGTGGAGAACATCCCCCTCCGGCCCGAGAAGGGTTTCGAGATGCTCCAGGATGCGGCATGCCACCACTTCTCGATCGCCCCCGAGCTCCGGCCGAACAGGTCATTGTCATGCCCGAAGGTATACGTCCCCAGGTATTGGAGGGTCAGGGACCAATCGGTGGTCCGGGCGATATTGAGGGCCGTATCCGCATTGAGGGAGAACTGGAGCTGATTCCTTTTGGTGACTCCATCATATCCCGATAGGGTATCACGACCCGTTCTCCTGAACGCGTTGGTGCGGGACCTGGATTCGGCCCGGGTCGGCAGGTATTTGTTCACATCCAGGACGCTCTCCCAGCGGAACGTCCACTCTTTTCCCCCGATGGAAGGGGAGAAGTTGACGTAGCTGCCGAGCTTATGGAGTCGGGTGTGCTTCTGTTCGACCAGGCTCAACGGCCGGCCTGGGCTGCCGGTGATCCTCCGGGTGAAGCTGGTGGGCGATTTATCCCACGCGTAGTAGTAAGAGAGCCCCATATCCCATGAGCCGATGAGCAGGGTCGTCAGGAACCCGTACTCCCAATCGCTGGGATCGGTATCTTCGGGCCGATCGATGTCGAGAATGCGGACGCTCCTGGGCAGGGGGTAGATGGTCCTCATCGATTGCAGCCAGCCAGCCGGGGCGACGTAATCCGGCTCAAAGTCTGGCTTGAATAGAAACTCCAGGCCTAAAGTCTCTCCCAGGGGCCAGTATCGAACGACGGCCATCCAAGTGGGTTGTCGGGTAAACTCCCAGTCATCTGTAGCATCGTCGTGAAACTCCCGGATATCCCGGGGCTGGATCTGATCCATCATCCGAACGGTATCGATCCGTCCCCAGACGAGCTGCTGCTTTCCCACCACGAAGTCCCAATTTCCTCGATGCACTTCCAGGAAAAACTCTCTGAACCACCTTTTGAAGGACCTGAAATATTCAAAGTTGTTCTGGGCCTTCCTCGGGCGCCGATCCGCCCCCCCATCCAATGCGAAGCTCGCCTCATAAAGGAAGTCTAACTGTCCCCCAAGGGACATCCCCTTGGCAAGATGGTACTTGTATTTCAACTCGAAGATCTGCTCCGAACGGGAGATCGTGGGGTTGTCTCCTCGGAAGTCAAACCCCCTGGACCTCGCCTCACCGTTGATGTTGTGCAAGAGAAAATCCGTTTCGCTCGTTAGAGAGCCCCTCAGCTCTAAATTGGGGAAGCTTTCTACCAGCGGTCTAACCAGGAAGGTTTGAAAGGGGTTTTCGAGCTCCATGCCAACGCTGCTGGGGGTTTCGGAGGACAGGATCGTTAGCATCGCGACGAAGGATAACCAAAGACGGGATCCTGGCTGCACGGGATGAAACTCCTCTTTTGGGAGCTTGAGCAAACGCCGCCTCGACGAGGCCGATGGCGATGGGGTCCCTGGGGACCGGCCTTCGGGAATAAAGCTCAACCGCACAAGGGCTCAAGAGTATGGAGGCGAAGTAAAAGCCCTGGTTTTGTCTGGCATCCGCCAGGAAAAGAGGGGGGCGCCTCTTGCCTTGTCAGAGGCGCCCCCCCTCTTTTCGGATCAGCCCGCAGCGATGGCTAGCCCGTGGGGAACTTCACCGGCAGGGGCCAGTCGCTTCGCTCCATTGCAAATTGAAAATTGGAAAGTGCAAATTGAAAAAACTTGAAGCATGTGTCTTTTTCAGATTTTGCAATTTTGAATTTTCAATTTTCAATTTTCAATTTGCAATTGCGGCCTTCGCAGAAGGCCGCTAGCCCGTGGGGAACTTCACCGGCAGGGGCTTGCCGTGGATATGGGAGGGCCGGAAGCTGCGCCGGACCGGGATCATCTTGCCGCCCTTGCGGACCATCCCATCCCCATTCTGGAGGGCATCGATCTCCTCATCGGTATAGCCGTGCTCCCTCCAGATGCTGTTCATGTAGTCGATGTCTTCCTTGGAGTTCACCAGCCAATCGCTCGTCCCCTTGCGGTATTTGGGGAACTTGGCCCGCCACAGCTCGGGAGGAGGGGCGAACTCCTTCATATCCTTAAGCAAGGGGATCTTGAGCTTCCGCCAGAAGTACTCCCGGAACATATGCTCAGGGGAGAACCAGTCTCTTGGGGCCTTGAACTTGGGCCCCATGTCGGCGCGGTCGTAGGACCCCCAGGAGCGGAAGTGGCGTCGGTAGTCGTACTGCATGTACTGGGTGCGGTTGAGGCCGCCTTCGATCACGCCCCCGGCAAAGAACTCGGGGTTGATCCGGTAGACCTTGATCAGCCGGTTGTCGTGATCATATTGCTCATCCCGGATGTAGGCCTTGGTGACCTTCTCGATCCAGACGAGTCGATACTTCAGGTAATACTGCTTGGGGTCGGGGTAGACGTGGGAGCCGAACCCTTCCCTTCGTTTGGCCCAGGTGTTCTTGACCACAAAGCACTCGACGCCGCCATCGGGCCGGTAGGGGTTCAGCTTCAGCTCGCCCCGGGTGGGGTCCGCGTTCTTCACGAACCACTCGCCGTCCACCTTCAGGTCCCCCGTGTTCGCCCGGCGGTCCATGGCGAGGAACTGGGGATCGACCATCTGCATGTAGAGGACGTCCTCGCCGATCAGTTCCTGTTCCTCTTCCCAGACCTCCCGGTCCCCCTCGTCGTCGTTGGTCACCGGGGTCCCCAGGATCTCGTCCTGCCGGTCTCCTCCCTGGGAGCGGGTGACCCGCCGCAGGCCCGGGGAATAGCTCCAGGAGTCCGCCATCAGCCAGGGCGTGATCGGGCTGTTGAGGTGGTGGTTCTTGATCGACTGGGTCCCCCGCACATCCGCCGGGGTCTCGTAGATGATGAGACGGTTGGTTATCTCACCCCCGATCTTGATCTTTCCATCGTTGTAGTCCATGATGTCGCTGTAGTGGTCATAGAAGAGCTCCCGTTTGATATACCCCTTCCGCTGGGTCAGCAGCCCCCGCTTGTTCAGCCGGGCCGAGTTCAGCGCGTAATCCGAATACTTGGCCCCGTAAGTCCTGTGGTCGGTGTTGGAGAGATAGGCCAGCTCCGTCCCGGTATAGGGCTGGGTGAAGGGGTAGGGGTCCTTGGGGAGCCAGGGCCACTTGGGGTGGCCCAGCGGGTCCCTGATGGGTGGGGAGTACTCCTTCCAGGTCTGTTTGGATGTGTCGAGATAGTCTCCCTGCCCGTGGCCGACGACCCCGGGCGGTGCTGCATGAGAAAGCGGGAGAAACGCCAGCAGGAAAATCAGGAACAATCCTCCTGACAGGTAAGCCTTGACCTTCATGATTGATCCTCCCCGAATAAATGGAAGCTTTCGGCCCTCAGCCACCGTGTTGAAGATTGCTCGATGGCTGAGGGCCAGTGACCCATTGAGATGGGCTCAATTCTCCATAATCTGCCATCTCAAGCGACCCTCATAGCCATCACCCCCCCTTTCCCCATGGAGGTTAAACAGGCCTTCTCGTCCAGCCTCTCCCAGCGCTTACAGGGTTAGATGATTCCCGTCTCCTTCAGCCTGCGGATCTCCCCCTCTGAGAGACCCAATAGCCCCCCATAGATCTCCCCGTTGTCCTGTCCCAAAGCGGGGGCCCCTCTCTCTATCCGGCCGGGGGTGAGGGAGAACCTGGGGACGATTCCCTGCATGCGGATCTCGCCCAGGGTTGGATCCTTGACCTGGGCAATGATCTCCCGGGCCTGGTAATGGAGATCCTCGCAGATGTCCTGGATGCTGTACACTTTGCAGTAGGGGACCTCGCCCCGATCCAGGACCTCTTCCACTTCCCCGAGAGGCCTGGGAGTGATCCACTCCTCCATCACCTTATGGATCAGGGCATTGTGCTCCGGCCTGGCCCTCCCGGCCCGATCTCGAAACCGGGGATCCGAAAGCAGGTCTTCCCGGCCGATCGCCTTCATGGCCCGGACGAACATCCGGTCCCCGGCAGCCAGGATGGCGATCAATTTCCCATCAGCGCACCGATAGATATCGTCCAGGGGCGCGCTCGGGTTGCGATTTCCCGTCCGCTCGCTCACGATTCCGGTCTTAGAATATTCGACGGCGGTGGGTCCCTGGATCCGGAAGATGGCCTCGTACAGGGCGACATCGACGCACTGCCCGCGTCCCGTTCTTTTTGCATCCCGGTAATAGAGGGCCAGCATAGCCCCCAGGGCGCTGAAGACCCCGGTGACGTATTCCGTGACCGGGAGCCCCAGGCTGGTGGGGGGGCGATCGGGATATCCGGTCAAATAGGTCAAGCCACTCATGGCCTCGGCCACCCGGTCGGACCAGGGCCTCTGGCGATAAGGGCCCTCCTGCCCAAAGCCGGTGACATGCACCAGGATGAGCCCGGGGTTGATCTCTCGCAGCCGTTCGCACCCCAGGTTATACGCCTCTAAGGTGCCCGGCGGATAGCTCTCTATCACCAGGTCCGAGACCCTTACCAGCTGCTTGAAGAGCGCCTCTCCCTGCTCTTGGGACAGGTCCAGGGTGATCGATCTCTTGTTTCTTCCATCGACGGCCCACAGGAGGGGGGCCTCTTCGTAGTATGGGGGGATATGCCGGATGTTCTGACTCCCCCTGGGCTCCTCCACCTTGATGACCTCTGCCCCGTAGTCCGCCAGCAGGACGGCGCCGAAGTTGCCCGCCAGTCCCGTCCCCAGATCCAGGACCCTTAAGCCCTGCAGGGCCTCCCCCTCTCGGACCTCCTCCGAGCTGGCAGGGGCACTCTTGGCCGGAGGTCTCTCCATAAGGCCTTGGAATAGGCGGGAAAAGACCTCCTCGTTATCCTGGCCGATGGATCCAGGGGCGGGTCTCTCGACCCGGCCGGGAGTCAAGGAAAGCCGGGGGACCACCCCCTGCATCTGGAGCTCCCCCAGGGCCGTATCGGGCAGCGAGATCAGGGTCCGCCGGGCGCGGTAGTGAGGATCTTCGAAGATCTCCTGGAGGTTATAGATGAGGCTGAAGGGCAACCTGGCCTCCTCTAAAATGGAGAGGATCTCCGGCAAGGTATGCTCCGCCATCCATTGGGCCACCATGTCATTGATCTCCGCCCCATGCTCGGCCCGTCGCCGGGCCGTGTGAAATCGAGGGTCCTCCAGGAGGTCCTCCCTTCCCATGGCCCGGGCCAGGCGAGAGAGCTCCTCGTCAGAAGGGACGAAGAGGTGGACCCATTTCCCCTCCCGCGTCCGGTAGCTCTCGCCAGGGGCCACCTTGGGGTACCGGTTCCCCTCTCGCTCCCGGATCCGGCCCCGCAGTTGATACTCGGTGGTGAGGAAGCCGGTAATGCGGTAGATGGTCTCGTACTGGGCCACGTCGATCCATTGGCCCCTCCCGCCCCCCTTCCCATCCCGGTAGTACAGGGCGACCAGGGTAGCCAGGGCATTGAAGGCCCCGGTGATGTAATCGCAAATGGCCAGACCGGGCCTGACCGGAATCCGATCGGGATCCCCACTCAAGTAGGTCAGGCCCCCCATGGCGATCCCCATCCGGTCGTAAGAGACCCGGTGGCTGTAAGGACCGTCCTGTCCGAAACCGGTCACCCGGGTTATCACGATCCCGGGGTTCCTCTGGCTCAGCTCCGGGTACCCCAAGCCCCACCTCTCCAGGGTGCCGGCCCGGAAGTTCTCCACGATGGCATCCGACACCGCGACCAGCTGCTTAAAGGTCTCCCGGTCCTCTTCCGCGTGGAAATCCAGGGTGATCACCTTCTTGTTTCTGGCCTCCACTTCCCACCGTAGGGCCTTCCCCTGGTAAAGGGGCAGGGTCTGGCGGACCATGTCCCCTTCCCCCGGCATCTCGACCTTGATCACCTCGGCCCCAAAATCGGCCAGGAGGCTTGGCCCAAACGGGCCTGCCAGGGCCGAGCCGATCTCCAAAACCCGGAGCCCAGCCAAAGGTCTCTCCATCTTTTCTGCCTCCTCCCCCAAGGGTTAGAGATCACCGCAGCCACCTGCGCCTTAAACGCCGGCCAGGGCGAAGCTCCTCTTGCTGGTCTCCAGGGTCTCGAAGTACTCCGTGAGGACCGCCTTCATCTTCTGATCGGAGACCACCCGCGGGTCGTAGGCATCGATATCCAGGGTCACGCTGGGGACTCCGGTGATCTCCCGGATAGTGTCCGTGGTGACCTTGGCGGCCCCGCAGCCGACCTTGCAACCGAAGTGGGCAAAATAGATGGAGGAGTCGCAGTTGGCCTTCTCGGCCTGATGGGCCAGCTCCTCCCCCGAGACCACCGAAGTGTCGATGCCCGCCTTCATGTTGTAGTTCAGCACCTTGCGGGCCAGGCACCCCAGGGGATCGGAGGTAGCCCCCATGTCATAGGGGTAGAAGCGGTTGCACAGATCGACCACCACCACCGCCCCAAAGGTCTCCTCCATCCAGTCGAAGAGCTTCATGTTCCAGAAGGGCGGCACCCCATTGACCACCAGCCGGTGGCGCTCCTCGGGGATGGCCCCTTCCCCCTTCTCTACCTTCTCCCGGGTCTCCTCATACTGGGCCCGCAGGGCCTCCACCGTCTCGGGCCGTCCATCCAGGAAGGTCCTCAGACCCCGGATCTGGCGGCTATCGCGCGACCTCAGGGGGCAGGGGGTCGCCATGCGCAGCTCCTGGGTCTGCGTATACCAGCTGTGGGCCGCCTTAGCGTTCTCCATCACCTCCCGCATCTTCTCTTCGTCGTAGCGGTTGGGGCTGTTCTGCTCGACGAATTCGATCATCTCCTCGAACTGCTCCCGCAGAAAGGCCGCCGTGCGCTCATCCCTGCGGGAGGGGATGCTGTACCAGAAGAAGGGGACGTCCCAGTGCTGCTTGAAGAGCTCGGCCTCGATGGTGGCCGAATCGCAGGGCTGCTGTCCCGTGGCCAGGATGAGATCGGGGGCGGGGAAGAGCCCGTCCACTACCATGCCGGCGGCCCCCGTGATGCAGGAGCAGAGCTCGGTGGAGAGGCCGGTCTGCAGCCCCTTCTGGATGTACTTGACGTGATTGCCTTGGACCATGATCTGGATGGCATATTGGGTGGGGGCAAAGTTGACCACATCCATGGCATGGAGCAGCTCGGGGAAGAAGGCCACGCTGGTATAAGCCAGGGTGTTGCCGTTCTGCCTGGCCTGGGCCGTCCGGATGAAATAGTCGGCCATGGCCTGAGTGTAGAGCTGCTTGCTTAAGGCCACGCCGTGATCCTGTTGCCATTTGAACCTCTTCTGGAAGGTCTTGTAGGTCGCCTCCAGCTTGAGGCTCTCGACCGCCATCGCATCCATATGTTGGTAATCGTCCACTGCCTTTTTCATCTCTCCCTCCTTTTTAGGAATGGTGACCGAATAACTTTCCCATTGAATATGCCCCTGGGTGTTGTAATCGTGATCGTAATCGTTCTCGAATTACGATCACGATCACGGGAAAGCTATTGAGTCCATGATCCTTAGGCGATTTCTGAAAAAGAATATCCCTCTATTGTGAGATTGCTTCGCTTCGCTCGCAATGACAGAATATTGGGTCATTGCGAGGAGCGTCAGCGACGAAGCAATCTCAAAAGGGGTATAACCTTTTCCGGAAATTGCCTTAGCTCGTAGCTGATAGCTGATATCGCTCACCTGATGAGCCATGAGCTATCAGCTACGAGCTTATCCGCGCCGTCCCTCTAAGCTCTCCAGAAAGGCCCCCACCCGGGTCTTCATCTGGCCCGCCCCGGCCATGATGTACTCCCGCTCCAGGCACAGGCTGGGCAAGCCCAACTCGTCCAGGCCGGCCTTGGTGATGGGGTAGTTACCTACGTTAATATCGCAGAACTTGATGGTCTCGTGGATGACCCCTTCGACCTGGAAGTCCCGAGCGAGCTGCTGCAGGCGCTCGACCCGCTCGGAGGTGGGATGCATCCGGGCACAGAAGGGGCGGGTCAGGTAGCGGATGGCCAGTGCCCTCAGGGGATTCCCATCCTCCTCCACCGGTAGGGTGAAGTAGCGCGACCCGGTGCACAGGTCATCGGCCACCACCATGCCCCCGAGGTCCTCGATAACCTTGAGATAGTCGGGCTCGTCCAGCTCGCTGCCGTAGACCAGCAGCCGGTAGCTATCGCTCCCGGCGAGCCGATCGGGCTTAGAGGTCACCTCCTGCAGCAGGGCCTCTAACAGGGGATTGTACTGCTCCCGGGGCATGATCCAGCCCGCCCGGATCACTTCGATCACCTCCGCCCCGGTGATGGGGGGCGGATCGGCCTTTCTGAGCTCGTAGAGCTGCTCCAGCAGCTCCCGGCTCCGGTTGTAAAGGCGGATCGACTGGTCCAGGGCCTCGGGGGTGATCGCCACCCCAAAGTGCTCCTCCAGATCCCGCCGGAAGAGGTCGAACTCGTCCTCAAAGTAGGACAGCGTGGCCCTGGAGACCTTGCAGGGAATGCCCATGAGCTTCTTAAAGGGCGTGGGCAGGTACTTCATCCAGGCGTCATACAGACGCCGAATGTGGTCTCAGGTGTTGCAGGCGACAATCCCGTCCAGGAAGTCCAGGCTCCCGTTGAGCCCTTGCTCCAGGCAATTGCGCACGAAGGTGCAGTTGTTGGAGTAGAGGAAGGCGTCGGCCCTGGGGGTCTCGGGGGAGCCCCCGATCACCCGGAAGGGGAATAGTCCTGCTGCATGGATGATCTCTTCTGGAACGTAGGTGCAGATCCAGCCGACGATCCGCTGCCCCTGGGCCTTGAGCTCCCTGGCCCCCTGATACCGATTCGTGAAGAGGGTCCGAAACTGCTTGACGGTTTCTAATTCCTTGGTCATAATCTGCCTCCTTTTCCTGTTGGCCGGGTACCTGGAGGGTGAAATTGCCGCCCTAGCAGCCTGTCGGAGAGATCGACCTACCCCTGAAGTGCTGATTTTGCTTGGGTTGACCACCTAATTGAGATTAACAGCGGCCCCAGTAAAATCAATAGCTTACGGAATTCTCCGACAGGCTGCTAGAAGAATTTGGCCATGGTTCACAGAGATTACAGTGCCTCCTGGCTCGCCACCACCGCCGCTGGGGCCACCTTCCTGGCCCGCGCCAGGGCCCTCCCATGGACCAGCCTCACCTTCCGGGGGGCGAAGATCCAGACCAGAACGACGGTGAAGGCCAGGAAGGCAATGGCCACGGTGAAGGCGGTCTGGTAACTGCCCGTGGTATCGTAGAGATAGGCGGCGAACAGAGGGCCCAGGGACCCCCCCAGCCCGCTCCCCAGCACCGACAGGCCATAGCTGGCCCCCAGGGCCTTCACCCCGTAAACATCGGCCAGCATGGGGGGGAGAATGGCCGCGATCGCGCCATAGCCGACCCCGTACAACGCCGCATAGGTGTACAGCATCCAGGCCTGGGAGGGGTCCTCGATGTTCATCAGGACCACGATCCCTAACGAGGCCAGGACCATAATCAGGGTATGGATGACCTCCCTCCCAATCCGGTCCGAGAGATGGCCCATGACAATCTTCCCCAGGGCGCCGACCAGGCCCGTGATGCCAAAGGCCGCCGCCGCCGCCATCTTGGAGAAGCCCAGCCCCACCGCGTAATGGACCTGGTGGATCAGGACGGCGTAGACACCGAAGACCAGGAAGAACTTCATGGCAAAGAAGACCCAGAACCTGCCGGTCCGTACGATCTCCCTGAGCGGCCACTCTCGGCTGGCCCATTCTTTGTCCACGATGGCGTCCACCTGGGGCCTTTCCTTTTTCCTTTTTCTCTGCGAGATCACCCGGACCTCTGAGCCTGACCGGTCCCCGTCGGGAAGCAGTCCCAGGTCTTCCGGCCGGCGCCTTTGGAACAAGAGGGCCAGGGGGACCACCCCTCCCAGGACCATCATTCCAAAGATCGCATAAGCCCAACGGAACCCGAAGGCCGAGATGAGCGATTGGCCCAGCAGCCCGCTGAGGCCCATGCCCACCCCCAAGCCTGCCGTGGCCAGTCCCGAGGCCAGCCCCCGCTTCTTCGCGAACCAGGTGTTGATCAGGGCCGTGTGAGGGACGATGCCGATGCAGATGGTGCCCAGGGGGACCATGACCCCCGCAAACAGATAGAGCTGCCACAGCGAATCGAGCTGGCTACAGAAGATCATGGCCGCAAAGACGATGACGGCCCCGATGGGAAAGAGCACCCTGGGCCCCACCTTGTCGTAGATGGCCCCGGCGATGACTCCCAGGAAGCCATAGATCTGCAGCTGCAAGGTGTAGGCAAAGTAGGTGGCCGTCCGGCTCCACCCGAATTTCTCCTCCAGGGCCACGAAGAAGATGGGGTAGGAGTACCGGATAGAGTAGTTCAAGGCCATGGTCAGGAACGCGATCAGTACCACGATCCAACCGTAAAAGATCCAATTGCCTTGCTTGCCGATGTTTGTCATGCGCTTTCCCCCTCCCTATCCGTCTTCCCCATCCTTAAGAGAAAGATCTCCCCTAGAGGGCCCACATCATTTCCCCGCTGTGCGGGCCCGCCCCTCATCGGAAAAAGGACCAAAGGCGCGAGGGCTCAAGAAAAGCGGAGGCAGAATCGGAGCATAGGAAGAGCAGCAGAGGCAAGCAAGGGCAATAGCAGAATTCGGCAACCGTCGGGAAGATTCAGGCTATCCGCTTTTATCTCATTCTCACGACCTTTTGTCAATAGTTTTGTCGGGAGGATCCTATGCGAGATCCTAATCCCTACCCCCCTAACTTGGAATTTCGGAGGGTCTGGCGATCCGATTGACTTTCGGGGGGGAATCGGTTATCGTGGCTGCCATGAATTTCAACCCGATGCGCATGCAGATTCAGGTGGAAGGAACGGTGCAAGGGGTGGGGTTTCGGCCCTTCGTTTATCGCCTGGCTCATCGCCATCACCTCGGCGGTTGGGTGTTCAATCACCCCGCCGGGGTGGAGATTGAGGTGGAGGGGGAGGAGCATGAGATCGCGCAATTCCTGGTGGAGCTGAGACAGGAGGCGCCGCCTTTGGCCCGGATCACCGACCTCACCTGGCGAGAGGCGGTCCCCCGCGGAGAGGCCCAGTTTGCCATCCAACAAAGCGGCGGAGGCTTCCTCTCCGAGCTGGCCGTCCCGGCCGATATGGCGATCTGCGAGGATTGCCGGCGGGAGCTGTTCGATCCGGCCAACCGCCGCTACCGCTACCCCTTTATCAATTGTACCAACTGTGGCCCGCGGTTCACCATCATCCGAGATATCCCCTATGATCGCAGCCAAACCACCATGGCCTCCTTCCGGATGTGCCCGGCCTGCGAGCAAGAGTACCATAATCCGTTGGACCGCCGCTTTCATGCCCAGCCCAACGCCTGCCGGGACTGCGGTCCAAGGCTGCAGCTGCTGGAGAGAAACGGCGCTCCTCTGTCGGTGGAGGACCCCATAGAATTGGCGATTCGCCTCCTGCAAGCCGGGAGGATCGTGGCCATCAAAGGGCTGGGGGGCTTTCACCTGGCGGTGGATGCCTGCCAGGAGCCTGCGGTGTGCCGGCTGCGAGAGAGAAAACAGCGAGAGGAGAAGCCTCTGGCGGTGATGGCTTACGCTCTGGAAGGGGTGGGGCGCTTCTGCCAATGGGGAGAACAGGAGGTCGAACTGCTGACCAGCGGCCCCCGACCCATCGTTCTCCTGCCCAAACGCTCCCCCGATCCCCTGGCCCCCTCGGTGGCCCCGGGGCAAAAGGTCCATGGGGTGATGCTTCCCTACGCCCCCCTGCATTACTTGCTGCTGAGGGCCGACCCGAAAACATCTTCTCAAGGCGCTGCTGCAGCCCACCCGCCGGAGGAAGCAGGGGCTTCCGGAGGGGGCGACCGCAGCGGTTCCAACGAACGGCCCTTCCTTGCCCTCGTGATGACCAGCGGCAACCTCAGCCATCTGCCCCTGGCTAAGGACGATGCCGAGGCCATGACACGCCTGGGAGGGATCGCGGACTACTTCCTGGTGCACAACCGGGAGATCTTCGCCAGGGCCGACGATTCCGTCACCCGGGTGGTCCGAGGGAAGCGCCAGTTGCTGCGCCGTGCGCGGGGGTACGTCCCCGAACCGATTCAGCTTCCTGGGACAGGGCCAACGGTCCTGGCGGTAGGCGGGGAGCTCAAGAACACCCTCTGTCTGATCCAAGGAAGGCGGGCCTATCTGAGCCAGCATATCGGCGATCTGGAGAATGGCGAGACCTACCAGGTCTTCCTGGAGACGATCCGGCACTTCGAGGGGATTTTAGAGGCCGAGCCAGAGATCCTGGCTTACGATTTACATCCTGACTATCTAAGCACGCAGTATGCCCTCGAGCGAGCGGGACCGGAGAAGGTCGGGGTGCAGCATCACCATGCCCACCTGGTCAGCTGCCTGGCAGAGCATGGATGGAGGGAAGGGAAGGTCATCGGCGTGGTTTTCGATGGGACGGGCTACGGGCTGGACGGCCATCTCTGGGGAGGAGAGTTCCTGGTGGGTGACGACCTCGATTTCCGGCGGGCTGCCCATTTCGCCTACCTGTCTTTGCCCGGAGGGGCGGCGGCGATCCGACGCCCCGCGCGGATGGCGATCAGCTACCTCGACCAGGCCTTTGGAAAGGAGCTGGCACGGCTGAGGCTCCCCCTGCTGGAGAGGATCTCGACCGCAGAGCTAGAAGTGCTGCTGCGGATGATCCGGCGCGGCCTGAGCTCTCCCCTGACCGCCGGCTGCGGCCGGCTCTTCGATGCGGTGGCGGCCCTGGTGGGCCTGAGGGGAGAGGTCTCCTTCGAGGGGCAGGCCGCCATGGAGCTCGAGATGGCCCTGGAGGGGGAGGGAGACGAGGCCTACGACCATTCGATGGCGGAAGAGCTCGAGGGCGGGGAGCGGGTTCGGGTGGTCGGCTGGCAGCCCCTGATCCGGGAGGTGGTGGAGGATCTCCTCCGAGGGACGGCCTTAGGACAGATCAGCCTGAAATTCCATAACGCCATCGTCCGGTCCATCCTGCAGGTCTGCCGGAGATTGCGGGAGGAGGAAGGGCTGGGGACCGTGGTGCTGACGGGCGGGGTCTTCCAAAACGCCTATCTCCTCGCCAAAACGGCGGAGAAGCTGGAGGCGGAGGGCTTCAGGGTCCTGATCCCCCGGGAGGTGCCTCCCAATGATGGGGGGATCTCCCTGGGACAGGCGGCGATCGCCCGCCGGTTTCTCCAATTCCGACTTGAATCTTCCCGCCTTCTATAGTACCCTCTAACCGCAAGGTGAGGTTTAAGGAAATCGGATCATGTGTGTAGCCATTCCCATGAGGGTGGTATCCATTGAGGGCCATCATGCCATGGTGGAAGTGGATGGGGTCCGCCGGGAGGTCAACCTGCGCCTCCTGCCTCAGGTGGAACCGGGAGAGTATGTCCTGGTGCACGCGGGCTTCGCTATCCAACGGGTAGACCCTCAGGCCGCTCAGGAGACCCTGGAATTGATCCGGGAAATCCTGGAGCGGATCGATGAGGAAAGATGAAGAGTGAATTTTCTCTCAGCGTTCCGCGATAAAGAGATGGCGGCGGGATTGCAGCGAGCCATAGGCCAGGCCATCCAGAAGCTGGGGCAGCCCCAGACCTTGATGGAGGTGTGCGGCACGCACACCTGGTCGATCGCCCGCCATGGCATCCGGTCCATCCTGCCCTCGGGGCTGAGGCTCCTATCCGGCCCGGGCTGCCCGGTCTGCGTCACCCCACAGGGCTATATGGATGGAGCGATGATCCTGTCCCAGCAGGAGGGAGTGATCGTGGCCACCTTCGGCGATATGATGCGGGTGCCGGGCTCCCATTCCAGCCTGGAGGCGGAGAGAGCGCGAGGGCGACAGATCCGTCCGGTTTACTCCCCTCTGGAGGCCTTGAAAATTGCCAAAGACAACCCGCAGGCCCGGGTGGTCTTTCTCGGCGTAGGCTTTGAGACCACCGCCCCGACCATTGCCGCCTCCCTCTTGGAAGCCCGGGAGAGGGGGCTGGAGAACTACTTGGTCTACAGCGCCCACAAGCGGATCCCCCCAGCCCTGAGGCTGCTCGCCGAGTCCCCGGACCTGCAGCTGGACGGCCTCATCTGCCCGCCCCATGTAAGCGCTATCCTCGGCGCCCAGGCTTACCGCTTTCTGGCGGAGGAATACGGCATCCCCTGCGCGATCACCGGCTTCGAGCCGCTGGACATCCTGCAAGGGATCCTGATGCTGCTCCATCAGCGGATCGAGGGCAGGCCGCGGGTGGAGATCCAATACCGGCGGGCCGTCCAGGAAGAGGGAAACCCGGAGGCCCTGGCGATCATGGAGGAGGTCTACCAGGTGGGACCTGGCTGCTGGCGGGGATTGGGCCTCATCCCAGATAGCGGGCTCTTCCTTCGGGAAAACTATCGCCCATGGGACGCCACCCACCGATTCGGATTGCCCTCGCCCGAGACCGGCGAGGGAGACCCGGCCGGCTGCCTCTGCGGGGAGATCCTGAAGGGGGCCAAGACCCCTCCTGACTGCCCCGCTTTTGCCCGGTGGTGCACCCCGGAAGATCCCCAGGGCCCTTGCATGGTCTCCGGCGAGGGCACCTGTGCGGCCTATTATCGCTATGATCGATGAACGGATCTCTCTGGCCTGCGGCAGCGGCGGGCGGGCAATGCACGCCTTGCTGGAGAAGGTCATCTTTCCCCGGCTGAACAACCCCCTCTTCCAGGGGGAGGAAGATGCCGCACTCCTCCCGCTAGAAGGGGCAACCCTCGCCTTTTCCACCGATTCGTATGTGGTTTCGCCCCTCTTCTTTCCCGGGGGAGATATCGGCCGGTTGGCCATCAACGGCACCGTCAACGACCTGGCCATGCGCGGGGCCATCCCTCGCTACCTCAGCCTGGGGCTGATCCTGGAGGAGGGGTTCCCCCTGGCGGACCTGGAGCGCATCCTGGACTCCATGGGACAGGCGGCCCTGGAGGCCCACGTCCAGGTGGTCACCGGGGACACCAAGGTGGTGGCCCGCGGGCAGGCCGATGGTCTCTTCGTCAACACCTCGGGGGTGGGGCTGGTTCCCCCGGGCATCGCGATCTCGGCGGCCAATGCCCAGGTGGGCGATTCACTGATCCTCAACGGCGGCTTGGGCGAACACGGCATCGCAGTCCTCTCGCAGCGGGAGGGGCTGGGCTTCGAGGCGGAGGTGGTCAGCGATACCGCTCCCCTGAACGGATTGGTGGCGGAGCTGCTCTCGGCCGGGGAGGGAATTCGTGCGTTGAGGGATCCCACCCGCGGCGGGCTGGCGGCCTCCCTGAACGAGATCGCGCGATCCTCCAGGGTGGGGATGATCGTGGAAGAGGAGGCACTCCTCATCCAGCCAGCGGTGGCCGCGGCTTGCGAGCTGCTGGGCCTGGATCCCCTTTACCTGGCCAACGAGGGCAAAATGATCGCTTGCGTTCACCCGGCCGAAGCTGGTAAGATCCTATCCCGGATGAGGGGACATCGATACGGACAGGAGTCCCGGATCATCGGCCGGGTCACGGCGGACCACCCGGGAAGGGTTGTTCTGAATACGGCCATCGGCGGAAGCCGTATCGTGGACATCCCAGCGGGCGAGCTCCTGCCTCGCATCTGCTGAAGAACACGCCATGGCTCGTCGGTTCCCCCATTTTCGCATAATCATCGTTCCAAAGAAACCATGATGGCCCGGCAGCGTTGGCCATGTCGGTTTCATGGTAAAACCCTTTTGCAGGCTGAAGAAAGGCAGCCTTCAGAGCGATGGTGGAATTTCCAGGCTCTGTAAACCATAAAGGAGAAGATGCGGGAGACGGAGAAGACATCCAGGGTGGCCGCCCAGGCCGAGCTTGAAGAACATGAACTGTACGTGATCCGTTATACCTCAAAACAGCGGCTCTTGCACTGGACTCATACCCTGGCCTTCTTGGGGCTTATGGGGACAGGCTTCCTGCTGCTGCCTTACGGTTGGCAGCCATTCGAGGTGCACCCGCGGGAACGGATTGGGGGGTACTCCTTCATGCTGCGGGACTGGCACGAATGGCTCGCCATCGCCTTTATCGTGATTCCCACCCTATTGCTCCTGGCCTTCCTGGTCGAAAGGCGGGGAAAGGCGCCGGAGGAGTCGAGGAGCGGGAGAGGGCCAACCGAGGTGTCCCAAAACGTTTCCCGGGCCAGGTGGTTAAACCTGGCCAAGCGGGCCCATCTCGTCTGGAGCATCGGGATGGCGTCGGCCTTCGTCCTCACCGGGTCCATCATGTGGGCAAGCCGGGACTACTTCTCCGACCGGCTGGTAGAGTGGGCCTTTACCATCCATGATATCCTGACCTACGTGAGCATTCCCTTGATGCTGGGCCACTTTGCCATCCTCCATCTCTTGGGCGCCCTGGACGCGATGCAGGGGATGGTGTTGGGGAAGGTAAGAAGGGAATGGGCGGAGTCGGTAGCCCCTCCTGACAGAATGTAGGACAACCACGTTTGTTTACTTATTTTAATCGTATAGGAATTTTCTTTTTCCGCTGTGAGCATGAGCCGAATAGCTCGTAGCTCATAGTTCATAGCAAAAGCTTTGAGCTATGAGCCATGAGCTATGAGCTAATTTACTAAGAGGATCATCGGAGCCAGCTGATCCATGGAGACCAAGGGACCAAGGGAGAGGAGGACCTCTATTGACAACGGAAAGCACGATCGAGGTAGTCAAGTGTTACATGACGGTCTTCAATGAGAACCGGGTAGAGGAGCCCGAGACGCTCAATCTGGTCACGGAGGATGTCTGCTGGATAGACCCGCGCTTCCCCGCCTTCCAGGGCAAGGAGAGCTTCGCGCGCTACCTCAAGTATGCCGGGAGGGAAAACCGGGTCATCCGGCCGATTTGGGAGGCCAGGAACATCTTCGCCAGCGAGGAGGAGGCCTGCGTCGAGTGGTCCGCAGAGCTCACCCTGGGAACCAAGATTTGCCTGGACGGGACCAGTGTATTCCGGGTGAGGGACGGCAGGATCTATTATTACCGCGGCTACTGGGATACCTTTATCTGGAAGAGCCGGCTGAACTTCCTCCTCTCCGATTCGCTGATGGGACTGTTGAACCGGGTAGTCCTGGGGAGATGAGATTGCAATGCCCCTGGGTGCGCACATGTCCATCAGCGGGGGTCTGCACCGGGCCCTGGTGAGGGGAAAAGAGATCGGCTGCGAGACGATCCAGCTCTTCACCAAGAGCGCGCGGCAGTGGGCCGCGAAGGAGCTGCACCCTCAGGAGGCGGAGCTCTTCCAGCAGACCTGCCGGGAGACGGGCATCTGCCCGGTGATCGCCCACGAAGCCTACCTGGCGAACCTCGCCGCGCCTCAGACGGACCTCTTTCGCAGATCTCTGGAGGCCTTTTACCAGGAGCTCTTACGGGCAGAGATCCTGGGCATCCCGTATCTGGTCGTGCATCCGGGTTTTCACCTGGGGGCCGGCGAAGAGGCCGGCCTTGCCCGGGTGGTCGAGGCGATTCACCGGGTGAATGAAAGGGGCGGAGGCCTCCGGACGGGAATCGTGCTGGAGGTCACCAGCGGTCAGGGCTCCTCGATCGGCTATGCGTTCGAGCACCTGGCCTACATCCTGGAAAGGACGCGGGAGCCTGGCCGGGTTGGGGTCTGTTTGGATACGGCCCACCTGTTCGCCGCCGGATACGACTTTCGGACGGAAGAGGGATATGCCCGGATGATGGAGCGGTTCGACTCCCTCGTGGGGCTCTCCGCCTTGAAGGTCATCCACCTGAACGACTCCAAGAAAGAGTTGGGCACCCGGGTCGATCGCCATGAGCACATCGGACGGGGGACCATTGGCCTCAGCGGGTTGGCCCACTTCCTGCGCGATCCCCGGCTTGATCCTCTCCCCATGATCCTGGAGACCCCCAAGGATGAGGAGGGGGCGGATGAGCGCAACCTGGCTGGGCTTCGGAAGCTCCGGAGCGAGGAGGTCGCCGTAGACAGTTAGGACTGGCGACCAAATAACTTTCCCATGGTCGAATGGGATAATATAAGTTTTAGGTTTTAGGGCTTAAAACTTAAAACCTAAAACCTAAAACTTTCTGCAGGGAACCAAATGGGCAAGTTATTTAGTCCACGATCCTTAATGGATCCCTCGCGCAAAAAACTCCAGGGTCTCCGGGTCCTTCTCCCTCGAGGCCACGGTCATAAAAGGGAAGAAGCAGCCGCAAAGATTACAATCCACATCGGAGCCCACCACACAGGGGAGCCTCCGATTCAACCGCACGTCCAACGTCAGGGAGCGCTCAGTCATGTTGCAGTTGCGGGTGCACGCCGCGGCGTTCTCGGATAGCATCAGCTCCAATGCCCGGCTGGGGTTAAGGATATAGCCCGGGTACTTCTCCTTCAGCTCCAGGACCCGGTGAATCACCGGGTCGCGCTCCTCCAAGGTAAAGGGCATTCGATGCCGCTGCGTTTCGGAATGGGGATAGCGCTCGACCCGATGGTAGCTCTTCAAGGGGGTGAAGAACGCGAAGATCAGGGCGGTGTTCTTCAGTCGGCTGAGCCCGGCGATCATGGCATCGAGGTGGGGCTCGTTCAGCTTATTGACGGTGGAGCAGAAGATCACCAAATCGCACGCGCCCTCGCGAACGTTCTGGATCACCCTCTCATAGGTCCCCTGCCCGCGGATCTGATCGTGAATCTCCGGGGGGCCATCGATGGAGACGTAGACGTTCGTGCGGGACAGGCGGGGCAAGGGGAACATCCCGTTGGTGTTGAGGACGTTTCGTGGGAACAGCTCGGCCCCCTCTTCGATCACGTCCCTGCGTAGCAGCGGCTCTCCTCCCGCCCAGGACATATGCTGGATGTGGTGCCTATCCCGTAGGAGCCGGATCCCGTCCAGGAGCTCCTCTTTGCTCAGCTCTTGGGACTCGTGCTCCTCTCGATAATAGTAGCAGTGCTGGCACCGGAGGTTACATCGGTCGGTCACATCGACGATGGCGGAGTGGTACTCCCTGGGCTCGACTTCGAAGAACATTCTTTCTCTCCTCCTTAAGATGGCGTGTTTTTGACCTCGGCTCATGCTCCTGGCCCTTGTTGTACCATGAGCGAGGAGGCTTGGCAAATGTTTTTTCATCCCCCGCCAGGCCGGCATCCTTCCCCGAGCCCGCTGGAGACCCTCCCCTTTTACCCCTCTGAGGAAGCGAAAAAATTTTTTTATATAACTTGACAAGATAAGACTAAGGTTTTATATAAAGATCAGACGCGGGGCTGAGAAAACCCGAGAGAACGGTTGGCCCGGTCCAGGTTATCCGGGAGGTTTTAGAGAATGGCTGATGGACCTCCAGCCTTCCCCCAAGGCTGCCTATACCCCATTTCCCCGATAAATAGGGGGTATGAGGACACCGCGCTCCTCGATGAAGGCTGGCGGCCTCAGCTCGAGTGGATCAATATCATTCACCCATTTTCATGGAATGGAGGCAACGGCAATGGCATTGGTACGGTGGGATCCTTTCAGGGAAATCGCATCTCTTCAGGAGAGAATGAACCGGCTGTTTGAGGAAGGAGTCTTCCCCTTTAGGGGCTTGGGAGAACGGACCGCCATGAGACAGTGGGCTCCCCCCGTGGATATCTACGAGACGGAGAAAGAGATCGTCCTCAAGGCCGAGCTGCCAGGCATGAGCCAGGACGACTTCTCGGTGGAGGTACGGGATAACACCCTCACGCTGAAGGGCGAGCGCAAGCAGGAGAAGGAGGCCAGGGAGGAGGGCTACTACCAGATGGAGCGGTGCTATGGGGCCTTCCAACGCTCTTTTACGCTGCCCAACACTGTCCAGCAGGACAAGGCCAAGGCCCGTTACAAGGACGGCGTCCTGGAGGTAGTCCTCCCCAAAGTGGAGACGGTCGTTCCCAAGCAGATCCCGGTAGAGGTGGAGAAGGTCTAACTGAGTTGAGGAGGGGGGGGTGAAGATCACTCCCCCTTCTCTTTTTTCCCCAGGGAAGAATCTGTTGCCAATTCCCAAAATCCCCAGTATATTTAAATCCATCCTACCCAGTTGGTATGCGGGGTCGAGTGATCCATCCCTTTCAACCCTTTTCCGAGGAGAGAGCGCGATTGTTAGAGCACCTCGAACCCGATCTTGTCCTCCCTGAAGAATTCGAAGAATTCAACGGCGAGTCATCGGAAATCGAAGGAGAAGAAGATCTTTTCGTAGAATTCGTAGCACCAGCGAAAAAAGCCGTGCGGGAGAAAGAGGCCCCCGTAACCACCCTGGCCACCTTCGATCCCCTGAGGAAGTATCTGGCCGAGATCCGCCATTTCCCTTCTCTCACTAAAGAGGAAGAGTTTCAGCTGGCCGTCCGTTACAAAGAAAAAGGAGATATCGAGGCAGCGCACCGGTTGGTAACCTCTCATCTCCTCCTGGTCGTCAAGATCGCCATGATCTACCGTCAGGTCCATAACAACCTCCAGGACCTGATCCAGGAGGGCAACATCGGCCTGATGGAGGCGATCAAGCGCTTTGATCCCTATCGGGGATTGCGCCTCTCGACCTATGCGGCCTGGTGGATTCGGGCCTATATCCTCAAGTTCATCCTGGACAATTGGAAGCTGGTGAAGGTGGGCACCTCCAACGCCCGCAGGAAGCTCTTCTACAACCTGAAGAAGGAGAAAGAGCGGCTGGAGGCAGAAGGGAACGGTTATGGAGCCAAGGCCCTGGCGGAGCGCCTTCACGTCAAAGAGGGCGACGTCATCGATCTGGACAGGTACCTCTCCAACGAGGATATCTCCCTGGATGCCCCTCTCGATGGGGAATCGAATCGAACCTATGCCGATCGCCTCCCCAGCTCCGACCCCCCTCCGGACGAGATGCTGGCTGGGGAGGAGTTCGATAAACTCTTTTGGGAGAAGATCCAGTCCTTCTCGCAGGCCATAGGCCCCCGGGAGAGACACATCCTGGAGCAGCGGTTGCTGGCCGAGACCCCGGTGACCTTGCAGGAGATCGGGGAGAAGTATGGGGTTACCCGGGAGACGGTGCGGCAGACGGAGAAAAAGCTCCTGAACAGGCTGCGGTCCTATTTGGAGAGGGAGCTACCCGAATACGTGGACGTCGAATTTACCCCGCCCAGTGAGAGGCCAGCAAGTTAAGTGTTTAGGTGTTAAGTTTTAGGTTTCTTGCTTAACACTTAAAACCTGAAACTTAAAACTTTCCCGTAAATCCTGTCTAAAAAGGAAATTCCTATGCAATCAAATTAGGCGCTTAACCCCCCAGCTTTTTTCAACGTCCTTTGAAGACCCCCATCTGCCGGAACCTCTCGTGCCGCTGCCTGGCAAGATCGTCAGGGGAAAGGTGCGTCAGCTCCGCCAGATGTCTCGCCAGGGTCTCCTGCAACCGCGTCATCATCTCCCAAGGGTCGCGGTGGGCCCCTCCCAGAGGTTCCGGGATAATCCCATCGATGACCCCCAGGGCGAGGAGGTCCTGGGCAGTGAGTTTCAAGGCTTCGGAAGCTTCAGGGGCCTTTTCGCTGTCCTCCCATAGAATCGCGGCGCACCCTTCGGGGGTGATGACGGTGTAAATGGCATACTCCAGCATCAGCACCCTGTTGCCCATCCCCAAGGCCAGGGCCCCTCCACTGCCCCCTTCTCCGATGACCACCGAGATCATGGGGACTTTCAATTCAGCCATCATCCGAAGGTTATGGGCGATCGCTTCCGCTTGTCCTCTCTCCTCGGCTTCGATTCCAGGATAAGCGCCCGAGGTATCGATCAGAGCAATCACGGGAAGATGGAACTTATCGGCCAATTGGAACAATCGGAGGGCCTTGCGGAACCCCTCCGGATGGGGCATGCCAAAGTTCCGGTGGATCTTTTCCTTAATGCTCCGGCCTTTCTGTTGGCCGATGATCACCAGGGAGCGTCCCTCCAGCTTGACCAATCCCCCGATGATGGCCGGATCATCCCCGAAGAGACGATCTCCATGGAGCTCCAGAAAGTCGGTCGTCATGCCCTGGATGTAGTCCAGGGCATAGGGGCGGTTGGGGTGTCGGGCCAGCTGGGTCCGCTGCCAACGATTCAACTTGGAGAAGATCTGCTGGGTTAACCGCGCACGCTTATGCTCCAGCTTGAGGATCTCATGGGAGAGATCGGAGCTCGCGCCATTGGAGAGACGCCGCAACTCTTCGATCTTCCTCTCCATTTCGCCAATTGGCTTCTCAAAATCCAGCCTCTGGATCATGATCTACACCGACATGGCCAGGCAAAGTTGACCACCCCCGGGCATAAAAATGGACCTTCGATAGACTTGGGCATTTTCACTTTTTCTCCTCACGCAAAGGCGCAAAGCCGCAAAGAAAATAAAAATGGACCTTCGATAGACTTGGGCATTTTCACGGTAAAAGTTACTCCAAAAAGACCACATCGGAACCGATGAGCGCTTCCACTCGGGAGAGAAAGGCTTCATCGGGGCTGACCCGCAAACTACTGCTGGCCTCCAGGGAGACCTGTTTCTCGTTCGAGAAGAAAAAGTGAAGGCAGAGGTCGCACGCCCCCGGGTAGACCAGGGCGATGTCCCTCAGGGCGGTAAGCGTGTCGCGATTCACCTCGGCGGCGGGCAGGCGGAGGTGAACCTTGCTATATTTGAGCCTGGGCAGGCTGGCCAGGAGGAAGATCTTCTCCGCGATCAGGCTGATTCGGTCCTCATTGGCCCTCAGTTTTCCCTGGACCATGAGGGGTTCGTCTCCCTCCAGCTGAGCTTGAACCTCTTTGAAGAGGTTAGGATAGACGACCACCTCCAGGGAGCCGTAGAGATCCTCCAACGTCACAATGGCCATCGGCTCGCCCTTCTTGGTCAGTTGCACCTTGACCCGGGCGGCCGTTCCGGCGAGCCGCACCTCCTTTCCGTGGTTGACTGCCGTGCAACTCTGGGTGGTGGCATTGGAGTAGCGGTTCAACTCCTTCTCATACGGATCCAGCGGGTGACCGCTCAGGTAGAAGCCCAGGACCTCCTTCTCGTAGCGAAGGAGGTCCTTTCGGTCCCAGTCACCCCCCCTGGCCTCTGCCCCCCACTCCGCCGGGGGCTTCGGCTCCGGAGGGGCTTCCGCCGAAGCCCGCCCGCGAGGTTTGGGCCCATCGGACTTCGGGGCGAACAGGGTCATCTGGCCGCTGGCCTGCTCCTTTTTCTTCTTCTGTCCCGTTCCCCAACACTGCTCCAACTGGGTCACCATTCGGGCCCGGCTCTCTCCCAGGGAGTCGCAGGCCCCCGCCTTGATCAGGCTCTCCAAGACCCGCCGATTGACGGCCCGGGAGTCGATCCGTTGGCAAAGCTCCTCCAGGGACTGAAAGTCGCCCCCGGCTTCCCGGGCGGCGATGATCGCCTCTATGGCGCCCTGCCCCACGTTCTTGACCGCTGCCAGCCCGAAGCGCAGGCCTTCTTTTGACAAGGTGAAATCCCGCGCCCCTCGTTGAATATCGGGCGGCAGGACCTGGATCCCCATCTCCCGGCACTCCCGCAAGTAGAGCATGACCTTATCGGTGTTATCGGCCTCGCTGGTCAGCAGGGCCGCCATGTACTGGGCGGGATAGTGGGCCTTGAGGTAGGCAGTTTGGTAAGCGATCAGGCCATAAGCGGCGCTGTGGGAACGATTGAAGCCATACCCCGCGAAGTACTCCATTTGGTCAAAGATCTTCTCGGCCTTTTCTTTAGGAAAGCCGTGGGCTACCGCCCCCTGGACGAACTGCGTGCGCTGCTGGGCCATCACGTCGGCCTTCTTCTTCCCCATCGCCCGGCGCAGGACATCGGCGGCCCCCAGGCTGAAGCCCGCCAGGGCACTGGCGATCTGCATCACCTGCTCCTGGTAAAGGATCACGCCGTAGGTATCTTTCAGGATCCCTTCCAGCTCGGGAAGCTCGTACTGGATGGGGATCTTCCCGTGCTTGCGCTGGATGAAATCGTCCACCATGCCGCTGCCGAGGGGCCCGGGTCGGTAGAGGGCCACCAGGGCCACGACGTCCTCAAATGATTGGGGCTTGAGCTTCTTGAGGATCTCCCGCATCCCCCGGCTCTCCAGCTGGAAGACGCCCATCGTCCGCGCCTGCCCCAAGAGCTCGTAGGTAGCCGCATCATCCAGGGGGATCTCCTCAAGGAGGATTGAAGATTGAAGATTGAAAATTGAAAATTGAAAATCTGCACTTTCCCGTTTGCCTCTTTCATCCTCCAGGTCTCCCGAAGAAGGCTGGCCCGAACTGCGCTCAGGAAGTGCGGGTGGCAGGTTTGAAACGGGAGATGGTAAATTTTCAATTTGCAATTTGCAATTTTCAATTTCCAATTCCCCCTTTGGGGGCTGGATCATCCGCAGGGCGCTCTGGATGACCGTGAGGGTCCTCAACCCTAAAAAGTCCATCTTGAGCAGGCCCAATAATTCGAGGTCGTCCATGGCATATTGCGTAGTAACCTCGCCCTTGGACCCTTTGAAGAGGGGAAGGTACTCGGTCAGGGGTCGGGGTGCGATCACCACGCCCGCAGCATGGGTGGAGGCATGCCGGGGGAGCCCCTCCAACACTTGGGCGGTCTCCAGCAATAGAGAGACCTGCTCATCCTTCTCCCGAAGCTCCCGAAGTCGGGGCTCCTCCTGAAGGGCCTCCTCCAACGTGATATTCAGGCGGGCGGGGACCAGCTTAGCGATCTTGTCTACTTCCCCATAGGGCACGTCCAGGCAGCGGCCCACATCCCGAATCACCCCTTTGGCCATCATCGTTCCAAAAGTGATGATCTGCGTGACGTTGTCGGAGCCGTATTTCTGGACAACGTAGTCGATCACTTCATCCCGGCGCTCCATGCAGAAATCGATGTCGATGTCGGGCAGGGTGACCCGCTCGGGATTAAGGAACCGCTCGAAGAGGAGCTGGTACTTCAGGGGGTCTAAGTCGGTGATCTTCAAGGCGTAGGCCACCAGGCTGCCGGCGGCCGATCCCCGGCCGGGCCCCACGGGGATGCCCTGCCGGCGGGCGTAGTGGATGAAGTCCCACACGATCAGGAAGTAGCCCGCATAGCCCATCTGCAGGATGACGCCAAGCTCGTAGCGGAGGCGCTCCCAATAGTGCTCTTCCGGCAGGGGAGAATCGGCCGCCGTCTTCCGGCTGTGGAGCCTTTCTTCCAGCCCTCGCGTGGCTAACTCCTCCAGGTAGCTTTCCAGGGAGTGGCCGGCAGGCACCTGGTATTGGGGAAGATGCATCTCCCCAAAAGTGAGCTCCAGGTTGCAGCGATCAGCGATCTCTCGCGTCCGGGTGACCGCCTGGGGCACCTCCCGAAAAAGCTGGGCCATCTCGTCCGGGGAGCGGAAATAGAACTGGTCCGAAGAGAACTTCAGCCGGCTCGATTCCTTAATGGTCTTGCCGGTCTGGATGGCCAGCAGCACCTCGTGGGCCTTGGCATCCTCCCGTTTGAGATAATGACAGTCGTTGGTCGCCACCAGCGGGACCCCAATCCGCTGGCTGAGCTCGAGGAGGTCGGCCTGGATGCGCCGCTGCTCCTCCAGCCCCTGATCCTGAATCTCCAGGTAGAAGTCCCCCTCCCCCATCACCTCTTGGTAATAAGCAGCCACGCTCGCGGCCTTCTCCTTCTGCCCCTGCAGCAGGAGCTGATCGATTTCCCCTTTGAGGCAACCGCTCAATGCGATCAACCCTTGGGCATGCTGTGACAACAGCTCCTTGTCGATCCGGGGCCGGTAGTAAAAGCCCTCCTGGTACCCCTTGCTCACCAGCACGAGCAGGTTACGGTACCCGGTCAGGTCCTTGGCCAGAAGGGTCAGGTGAAAGGAGGCCTCGCTGATCCCAGACTTTGATCCTGGGGGGGAAGGGGATTGGGCGGCGAGGTGATTTTTCCCCGGTTCCTCGGCTCCCTTGCTCCCTTGCTCCCCTGCTCCCTTGCTCTTCTGCTCCCCTGCTCCCCGGTCGTGGCGGGACCCGGGGGCCACATAGACCTCGCAGCCGATGATGGGCTTGATCCCCTGTTGTCGGGCCATCTTGTAAAACTTGATCGCCCCAAAGAGGTTGCCATGGTCGGTGATGGCCAGGGCCGGCATCTGATACTCGGAGGCCCTCTTGAGGAGGGAACCCAACCGGAGAGCCCCGTCCAGCAGGCTGTATTCGGTGTGGACGTGGAGGTGGACGAAGTCGAGGTTTTCCATTGGTCTAATCAATCCTCCCGACCCAAGTTTTAGGTTTTAAGTTTTAGGCGGGAAAGTTTCGTTCGGCGCCTGAAGGGTTCTTTCTTAAAACCTAAAACCAGAAACTTAAAAGCCAAAACCCCTTAAAACCTAAAACTTAAAACCTAAAACCCTTTTTCCAATTCTCGCGCAGCGAGCTACTCCCACTCGATGGTGCTGGGAGGTTTGGAGCTGATGTCGTAAACGACGCGATTGACCCCCTTGACCTCATTAATGATCCGGTTGGAGACCCGGGCCAGGAAGTCGTAGGGCAGGCGGGCCCAATCGGCTGTCATCCCATCCGAGCTGGTCACGGCGCGCAGTGCGATGACCTTCTCGTAAGTCCTCTCGTCCCCCATCACCCCCACGGTCTGCACGGGAAGGAGGACGGCAAAGGCCTGCCATGTCTGGTCGTAAAGGCCTGCCTCCTCCAACTCTTTGATCAGAATGGCATCGGCCTGCCGCAAGGTCTCCAGGGAATCGGGCTCGACCTCCCCCAGGATCCGGACGGCGAGGCCCGGGCCAGGGAAGGGGTGCCGGTTGAGCAGCTTTTCCGGGAGGCCCAACTCCTGGCCAAGCTCTCGGACCTCGTCCTTGAACAGCTCCCTGAGCGGCTCCAGCAGTTGGAAGCCCATCCGACTGGGGAGCCCGCCCACGTTGTGGTGGCTCTTGATGGTCGCCGAAGGGCCCTTGAAAGAGAGGCTCTCGATCACGTCGGGGTAAAGCGTCCCCTGGGCCAAGAACTCTGCTCGCTGCCTCAGTTTCCCGGCCTCTTCCTCGAAGACGGCGATGAACTCCCGGCCGATGATCTTGCGCTTCTCTTCGGGATCGATCACCCCTCGAAGGGCTTTCAGGAAGCGGGCCGTGGCGTCCACCTGCACCAGATGGCATCCCACCAGGGCATCTCGGAAGGCCCGGGAAACCTCCTCGGCCTCTCCGGCCCTGAGCAGGCCATTGTCCACAAAGATGCAATCCACCCGGCCCGGCAGCGCTCGCTCGATCAGGGCCGCCGTAACCATCGAGTCCACCCCCCCGCTCACCCCGCAGATCACCCCTCGATCCTTGATGGATTCCCGGATGGCTTCCAGGGAGAATTCCAGAAAGGAGCGCATGCTCCAATTCGGGGTACAGCCGCAGATCCGATAGAGGAAATTGCGCAAGATCTCCTTCCCCGACGGGGTATGGGCCACCTCGGGATGAAATTGCACCCCGAACCGTCGTCCCGTTTCATCCCCGATGGCGGCCAGGGCGGAGTTATCCGTATGGGCGATGGCCCGGAAGCCCCGGGGCAGCCGGGAGATACTGTCGCCATGGCTCATCCAGACGGGTAAGCCCTCGCCGTTTTCCTCCAGCCCGGCGAACAGGTCCGTCCGCGCATCCACCCACAGGCAGGCCGGCCCGAACTCCCGCTTGGAGGCCGGGGTCACCTGTCCATCCAGGAGATGCGCCATCAGCTGCATCCCATAGCAGATGCCCAGGATGGGAAGGCCCGAAGAAAGGAGGGCGGGGTCACAGCGTGGGGCCTGAGAATCGTAGACGCTGGCGGGGCCGCCGGAGAGAATCAGCCCTCTGGGGGAGCGGGCCCGGATCTCCTCCAGGCTGAGGCCGTGGGAGACGATCTCGCTGTAAACCTGCAGCTCTCGGACCCGGCGGGCAATCAGCTGGGTGTATTGGGAGCCGAAGTCCAGGATGAGAATTTTTTCTTGATGGATATCTTGCATAGACACGTTTCTCGCTTTAGGTGTTAAGTTTTAGGTTTCTTGCTTAACACTTAAAACCTGAAACTTAAAACTTTCCCGTAAATCCTGTCTAAAAAGGAAATTCCTATACGATCAAGTTGTGACTGGAAATTCTTATGCGTTCATTTACAATTCAACGTCTTCCCGTTGATAGTTGGGGGCCTCCTTGGTGACGGTCACGTCATGGACATGGCTCTCACGCAGGCCGGCCTGCGTGATCCGTACGAACCGGGCCTTGTCTCGCAGCTCCTCGATCGTCCGACAGCCACAGTACCCCATTCCCGCCCTCAACCCCCCTACCAGCTGATAGACGCTGGTCGCCAGGGGACCCTTGGAAGGGATGCGACCCTCCACCCCTTCGGGGACCAGCTTGGAGCTGGTGGTGGCGTGCTCCTGGAAATAGCGGTCCTTGCTCCCACTCTCCATGGCTCCGATAGAGCCCATCCCCCGGTAGACCTTGTAGCTCCGTCCCTGGAAGAGGACCTCTTCCCCGGGGCTCTCCTGGGTCCCGGCAAAAAGGCTGCCGATCATGACCGAGCTGGCCCCGGCGGCGATCGCCTTGGTGATATCCCCCGAGAACTTGATGCCCCCATCGGCGATAATGGGAATCCCGAACCGGTTGCCCACGCGGGCACACTCGGCGATGGCGGTGAGCTGGGGCACTCCCACGCCCGCCACCACCCGAGTCGTACAAATGGATCCGGGCCCGACCCCTATCTTGACCCCGTCCGCTCCCGCCCGGATCAACTCCTCGGCGGCCACGGCAGTGGCCACATTGCCGGCGATGACTGGAAGATTGGGGTATTCCTCCTTGATCGCCTCCAGCGTTCGGATGACCGCCTCGGAGTGGCCGTGGGCGGTATCGACGACGACCACATCGACTCCGGCCCTGACCAATCCCTTGACCCGTTCCTTGCGATCCGCCTCGGAGACGCCCACCGCCGCCCCCACCACCAGCCTCCCCAAAGGGTCCTTGCAGGCATTGGGGTATCTCCGCTTTTTCTCGATATCCTTCACGGTGATCAACCCACGCAGGTGGTAATTCTCATCCACCACCGGAAGCTTCTCGATTCGATGGCGATGGAGAAGAGCCTGGGCCTCCTCCAGAGTGGTCCCCTCCGGGGCGGTCACCAGGTTTTCCCGGGTCATGAGCTCCGAGACCCGTTGATCGAGATTGGTAACGAAACGCAGATCTCGATGGGTCAAGATCCCCACAAGCCTGAGGTAAAGCCCCTCGGTAACGGGGATGCCCGAGATCTGATGCTTCGCCATCAACTCCAGCGCCTCGCGGATGGACTGCTGGGGAGACATGGTGATGGGGTCGACGATCATCCCACTCTCGGAGCGTTTCACCTTGTCCACCTCTCGGACCTGCTCCTGGATCGGGAGGTTCCGGTGGAGGATCCCTACGCCTCCTTCCTGGGCCAGGGCGATGGCCAGGCGGGCCTCGGTAACGGTATCCATGGCCGCACTGACCAGGGGGATGTTCATCCGGATCTCGGCGGTCAGGCGGGTGCTCACATCGGCTTCGAGGGGTACAACTTGCGACCTGGCCGGTACCAGCAGGACATCGTCGAAGGTCAAGGCCAGCGGTGGGGTCTCTTCTATCATGCGCTAACTCCTCAAAAAGCCCTTCCGGATCATCTCCAGGCCGAAGCTCTGGAGGATCGGGCGGCCATGCGGACAGGTATAGGGCGGGCCGATCTCCTGGAGCCGCTCCACCAATCCCTGCATCTCTTTGATGGGAAGGGGTTGGTTGGCCTTGATGGCCCCATGACAGGCGATCACGCGGATCATCTCCTCGATGACCTCTTCCAGGGTCCCCATCCTGCCCAGCCCGGCCAGGGCATCCAACAGATCCTGGATGATCCTGAGGTAGTCCTGGCCCACCAACGGGGCGGGAACGGCCCTGAGGACGAAGGCCTCTCCCCCGAAGGGCTCCAGGATAAAGCCCAGCCGCTCAAAATGGCCCAAGTGCTGTTGGAGCAAGAGGGCCTCGCCCCGGGGCAGGGTGAAGGAGGAGTTGCCCAAGAGGGATTGCTGGGGAATGCTCTGTCCCCTCAACTTCTCCTTGAGCTCCTCGTAGAGCACCCGCTCGTGTGCCGCATGCTGGTCCAGGACCAACAGGGCCTGCGGGGTCTCCAACAGGATGAAGGAGTTCCGGATTTGGCCGATGGGGGCCCAACGGGGGCGATCGCCCTCCCGATGAAAAAGGGAAGGAACCGAGGGTTGCGGAATCCCCTCGACCGGGGAAACCGCAGATCCTCCCGTATCTGCAGGCCCGATGGGTTCCCCGGGGAGCCCGTCCATGGGAGAGAAATTCGTCCAGGAAAGATCGCAGGTCCGCATCCGGCCCTCTGGCTCACGCTCTATAGGGAGTACCCCCCCCCTTCCGGGAGCCGATTCCGTTCCCTCTCCCGGGGGGTGGGGGGCCTCAGACGCCGAGAGGGAGAAGGTCGACCTTTGGTGGTTGGAAAGGACCTCCTGAATAGCCTCCTGCAGTAACATAGCCACCTGCCGCTCCCTGCCAAAGCGGATCTCGGCCTTGGCGGGATGGACGTTCACATCGACCTCTTCCGGGTCGATCTGGAGGAAGAGGAAAACTACCGGGTGCCGATCCTTAGGAAGGAAGGACCGATAGGCCTCGGCGATCGCTTGATGGATCAGCCGGCTTCGGACATGGCGACCATTCACAAAGGCGTAATAGTTGCCGGTCTGGCTGCGATGGAAGGAGGGCTTCGAGACGAAGCCGGCGCCCCGAAGATAGGGATCGAGAAGCTCCAGGGAGAGCAATCCCTGGGAAAACTCCGCTCCGAAGAGGGAAGCCAGCCGCGCTCCAATGTCCTTGGCAGGAGGGGCGTTCACCAAAGGGCGGTCCTCGTGGGAAAGCTTGAATCGGATGGATGGCTTGACCAAGGCCTGCTGGGTTACCACCTGGCAGATATGATGAAGCTCTGTGGCGCTGGACTTCAGGAACTTGAGGCGAGCGGGCGTATTGTAGAAGAGCCGCCTGACCTCTACCAGGGTCCCCGGTGCCCGGGCCGCGTCCTCCACCCTCCGGATGATCCCGCCCTCCAGTTCGATCCGCGTGCCCAAGGATTCCTTGAGCTCCCCCCTGGGGGTGGTAATCATGCAGAAGTGAGAGATGGCGGCGATGCTGGGGAGCGCCTCTCCTCGAAACCCCAGGGTCCGAATCCGCTTCAGATCTTGAAGGGATCCAATCTTGCTGGTGGCGAAGCGCTCGAAGGCCAGGATCGCATCGTCCCGCTCCATTCCAACCCCATCATCCTCTACCCGAATGGACTGCCGGCCGCTCCCTCTCAAGTCGATCCCTATGGAAGAGGCGTGGGCATCGACAGAGTTCTCTACCAGCTCCTTCACCACCGAGGCAGGCCTCTCTACGACCTCGCCCGCGGCGATCCGGTTGGCCACCTCCTCGGATAAGATTTGAACCCGCCCGCTCACCAAACCTCCTTTTTTTGAGGAGCCAGGAACCAGGGGCTGGGGATTGGCGAAAGCTCTTTTTTACTAGCCCCTAACCCCTAATCCCTAGCCCCTAACTTGATCGTATAGGAATTTCCATTTTTAAGGTACAGATTATTGGGACCCTGTCCCCTGTCCCCTAACTTAAGGCCTCATTGTAACAAGCCAATGGGCCTCCGTCAAGCCCCAAGGAAGCCAAAAGAGCTGCTTGACACGTCCGGTCCTCTTTGCTACACTCCCGAATCATGGAAGAAAAAAAGGCACGCGCTTTTGATCAACTGTTGGCCATTATGGATATCCTGCGATCAGAGGGTGGCTGTCCCTGGGACCGAGAGCAGACCCGTCAATCCCTGAAGCCTTACCTCATCGAGGAGGCCTACGAAGTCTTCGAGGCCATCGATCAGGGCGACCCCGAAAAGATCAAGGAAGAGCTGGGAGACTTGCTGTTCCAGGTTGTCTTCCATGCGCGGATCTCCCAGGAGTTGGGAGAGTTCAACATGGAGGATATCCTCCAGACTATTTTGCAGAAGATGATCCGGCGACATGCCCATGTCTTCGGGCAGCAGAAGGCCGCGAGCTCCCAGGAGGCGCTGGCTCGCTGGGAGGCTATCAAACGGGGCGAAGAAAAAAATTCGACGCGCCGATCCATCCTGGACGGGGTGCCCTTGCAACTACCGGCCCTGTTTCAGGCCCATCGCTTGCAAGAGAAGGCTTCCTTGGTAGGCTTTGATTGGGAAGATCTCCCCCCGGTCATCGAAAAGGTGGAAGAGGAATGGCGGGAGCTCCGGCAGGCTTACTCTCAGGGCGATCGTTCTGAAATGGAGCGGGAGTTGGGAGATCTGCTTTTCTCCATGGTCAACCTGGCCCGCTTTCTCAAACTGAGTGCTGAAGATGCCCTGCGGAAGGCCAACCGGCGATTTACTCAGCGCTTTCATTACCTCGAGCAGAGGCTGAAGGAGGACGGGAAGGATTGGAAGGAGACTTCTCTGGCAGAGATGGATGCCCTCTGGGGGGAGGCCAAGGAGAAAGAGAAAGCTGAAAGCTCATAGCTACTTTGAGCTTTCAGCTTTGAGCTATTAGAGGGAGGGGTAAGGGCGGTGATCCTGGTAATTGACGATGAAGAGGCGATCCGCGAAAGCCTGCATGATATCTTGAGCCTGACGGGGCACGAGGTAACCGTGGCCAGCAGTGGTCAGGAGGGGGTGGATTGCTTTCAGAGAGGCGATTATGACCTGGTCTTTACGGATCTGGCCATGGCAGAGATGGATGGATGGGAAGTGGCCCAGACCATCAAGGAGCTCAAGCCCCAGACCCCGGTGATTCTGATCACCGGCTGGTGGGCCCAATTGGACGAAGGCAAGATCAGGCAGCACCATATCGACCGCGTAGTCCCGAAACCTTTCAGCATCGACGAAATCTTCGGTATCGTCTCAGAGACCCTGGAAGGGAAGGGAAATCGGCGGGAGGACGAACCTGCACCCTAAGCCGCAAGGCCAAAGGATCAAGTTAGGGGACAGGGAACAGGGTACAGGGGACAGGGATGGAGAATCAGAGAAATGCTGGCCCATGTTAAAAGGAAATTCCTATACGATTCAATTAAGGAAGATCGATGGAGCTAAAGCTGGACCTGCATACGCACCCTTTCGAGGCCATGGGGTTCCCCCCGCCCGATGAGAAATCCGTCGGGGCAATCATCAGAGCCGCAAAGGCCAAGGGATTGGATGGCATTGCCATCACGGAGCATTACAGCCCTCGCTATGGTTTTCGGGCGAGAGAGATTGTGCAGCGCTACTTTCCGGGGGCCCTCCTGATCATCCCCGGCCAGGAGACCCGGGTAGGCCAACATGAGGTGGTCGAGCTCTATCTGGACGATGCCCTGACCTTTAAGTTTCTAGCCCACCCGCAGAGCACTTACGGCTTTCAGCGAAACCGCTATGAGATCCAGGGGATCGAGATCGAAAACTTCCTCCATAACGACTACATCGACCGAGAGGGGGCGTTGCGGATCGCGCAGGAGAACGGACTTCTGCTTCTCAAAAATAGCGATGCCCACCTTTTGGAGGAGATCGGGAACCTTTATAACTGCCTGGAGTTGGAGGAGCTGCGTCGGTTAGTGTTGGAGGATGGAAGGACCAAGGGGTGAGACAAGGGGTAAAACTTCTGGAGAGCGGGTCAAAGGTCTGACGACGGGGATATACTCTGCACGGCTACCATCTGCGTTTTTTTCCCCTCTCCTAACCTCCCCCCGCTGGGGGGAGGAACTCTGCTCCCTCCCCCAGCGGGGGAGGGCTGGGGTGGGGGCAAGGAAAGCTCAAAATCACGCCGCGCAAAGTATAGCGGGTATCGGAGGAGAATGTCCGACCAGGAAAAGATGGTTAAGGCGGCGGGTGTTGTGGGGCTGGCCACCCTGCTAAGCCGCATCTTGGGCGTCATCCGGGACATGGTGATTGCCTATTATTTCGGGGCCAGGTTTGCCGGCGAGGCCTTCGTAGTGGCCTTTCGTATCCCCAACCTGTTGCGCCAACTGGTCGCCGAGGGTTCTCTCACCGTTTCCTTCATCCCGGTCTTCACCGAATATCTCACCAACAAATCCCGTCAAGAAGCCGAGAAGCTGGCCCACGTCATCTTCACCTTTCTGCTGCTTTCCCTGACCGGGATCGTCATTCTGGGGGTAATCTTTTCCCCCGGGATCGTGACGCTCATGACCCCCGGGTTTAAGGCCTATCCGGAAAAGATGGCGCTGACCATCTACCTCACCCGTCTCCTCTTTCCGTACCTCTTTTTTATTGGCCTGGTGGCCTTCTATATGGGCCTGCTCAACTCCCTCCAGCACTTCGCGGCTCCGGCGCTGGCGCCCGTCTTCCTGAATATCTGTATGATCGCTGCCCCGATCCTGTTGGCCTCCTGTTTTCAGGAGCCCACTACGGCCCTGGCCCTGGGGGTCATCGCGGGAGGAGTGGCACAGCTGCTCTTCCAGGTCCCCTTCCTCAAGAAAAAAGGCATCCGCCTGAGGCTCGACACGGACTTCTCTCATCCCGGGGCCGTAAAGATTGGTCGGTTGATGATCCCCAGGGTCTTCGGGGTCGCCGTGGCCCAGATCACGGTCTTCTTTAACACCCTCCTGGCCTCATACTGCGAGGCGGGGAGCAACTTTTACCTCTATTATGCCGACCGTCTGATGGAGCTTCCTCTGGGGGTGTTCGCCATCGCCATGGGCACGGTCGCCCTCCCCACCTTTTCTCGTCATGTGGCCGAGGCCCGGCCTCAGGAGCTGATGAAGAGCCTTTCTTTCGCCTTACGCACCGTCCTCTTCATCAACCTCCCGGCCATGATGGGGCTGATCGTCCTCAGCCACCCCATCGTCAATGTGCTCTTCCAACGGGGAGAATTTGATCTACACACGGCCACGGCCACTTCCCAAGCCTTGATCTGCTACGCTTTGGGGCTCTGGGCCTTCTCCGCGCTGCGGGTCGTGATCCCCGCCTTCTACGCCCTCCAGGACACCAAGACGCCCGTTCAGGTGGCCTTTCTGGCCCTGGGGACCCACATCCTCCTCAGCCTCCTGCTGGTCTCTCCGCTGAGCTTTAATGGGCTGGCCCTCTCCTCCTCCATCTCCTCGATGATCAACCTGCTGACCCTCTTGGTCATCCTGAGGAGACGGCTGGGGAGGATGGGGGGCCGGGAGATCCTCTCCTCTACCCTCCGGATCTCCGTGGCCTCTTTGGGAATGGGGGGGGCGGCTTATCTCGTCTCTCAGACCGCCTCATGGAGCTCTCCGGGGCTGGGGCCAGAGAAGATCCTCTCCTTGGGAGGGGCCATCATCCTATCGTTGGCGATCTACCTGGTCCTATCCCATCTGTTGAAAAGCCCTGAATGGGGATTTCTGGCAGAGATGGGCAAGAAGGCCCTCTCCCAATTCCTCCACCTGCCGAAAAAAGCGGAGCCTCCCCACCAGGCGAAGGCCGAGAAGTAGGCCCATCGAAATGACATTCTTTTATTCGTGATAATGTCTATTTAGTATCTGAACGAAAACCTATCTGGAGATTTGTTGGTTTGCCCTTTGACCCTTCGACAAGCTCAGGGTGACCGGTCATGGTGAGCCTGTCGAACCATGACCGA
>JACOWJ010000009.1 GCA_016176845.1 Nitrospinota bacterium | reverse complement strand
GGTCGGGGCCTTCTTGTAGCCGATGGTGACCCAGAAGGAGCGAAGCGGGACCCCGGGATGCTTGGGGCCACGAGCTGCCCGGACGATGCGGGAGGCGGGATCTTTCAAGGTCTTGCCCACTGCCTGGATCACCTCGGCCAGAAAGGCCTTGCTCGCCATGCCGGATACAGGATTGATGTCGGGCCAAACTGGTCCGGAGGAACCTCGTCGAACATACCCAGGTCGAACTCTGCGGTTTCGTCGATGGGGGTCTCATGGTCCATAATGCGACTCCTTTTAAATGGATTGTGATAGGGTGGTTCATGGGTCTTCCCGATGTGCTCCATGGTCTTCACCCTGGGGATGCCATCCCAGCAGTACGGGGCATACTCCGTGAGAATCGTCCCGGTCACACTGCCGGCCGGAAGCGGAGGGGATGAGACACCAGGGACACTGTCCATGCCGCGCCGGTCGTCTCCCATACCTCCTTCCTCCTGCGGATGGCGATCTTCCCAGAGCCAGGCCTGCACATCACCCAACCCACTCCCCCAGGTCCTATTCCTCATCTAGCCTCAGCCTGGCAGCTGCCTTGAAACAAAGGACTATCTTCTCTCTCGTGATCCTGTCTCGACAGCACCATGGAGGGCAGAGCCCTCAGAGAACAAGCCCGGCATAGAGGGACCGACGTTCCCCTCTTTCCCCCCACGTTCTGCCCTCTTCTTTCGCCCCCGGGCTTGGGGCCGGGCCGGCTCCTCGGGCCGCTCGAGCCGGCCCACCGTGATCGCTTCCCGGTAATGCGGAGGGTGGCACGCAAGACAGAAGCGCGCTCTCCCTGTCGATACCCAATACTCCTTCCCTCCGCAAGCCGGGCAGGAGCCAGCAGGAGGCAGAGGTTCGGGGAGCCTACCCCCTTCGGGGGAATTGGAAATTGAAGATTGCAAATTGGAAATTTTAAATTTGCACTTTCCACTTTCCAATTTCCAATTTGCAATGGAGCGAAGCGACCGGCCCCTCCTCCAGCCGCCGGCGGATGCTGCGCTCCAGCTCCTCGAAAGCCTCCTGGGGAAGCCCCTCACGCCAGAAAGGGGAGTAGTGGCTCCAGAGCCTGCCCTGAACTTGATTCAGGGTCCTGGGGAGATCTCCAGGGAACCGGCCCCGGCCGGGATCTTGAATCAGCTCGCAGGCAAAGAGGAACAGGACCTCGTCCTGTTCCTGGACGGCGTTATGGTGCGGGCTCCTATCCGCCATGGCAGACCACCGCTCCGGGAAGGCGGATGGCTTCTCAAGGCCCTCCTGCCCCAGAGCCTGCCCCGGGCTCGACCCGGGGTCCACGTCGCCTCTGAGAACGTATCCCCCATGGGGACAATTAACCCTTAAGGACTGGCGACCCAATAACTTTCCCATGGTCGAATGGGATAATAGGTTTTAAGTTTTAGGTTTTAGGGCTTAAAACTTAAAACTTAAAACCTAAAACTTTCTGCCAGGGATAGAGCCTTTGCCCCGGCTCGAACACCTCCCGCTCAGGATCATCCCCGTCAGCTTGTGAAGCCTGGGTAGAACCTCGCAGGGCCTGCCCCGGGCTCGATCCGGGGCCTGAAACCTCCTCCAACCGGTACCGGGCTGCCCGCCATTTTGTACCGGCGTCCAGGATTCTCAGGCCGCTATAAACGCAATCCACCTTGCCCTTGAGCAGGTGCCCCAATCGCGTCCGCCGCGCGCGGTCCGAGCCGCCGCCCAGCTGCTCGCTCAAAAGGTCGAGGCCCTCGGGGGCCCCTTCGCCGTTCTTCCGGTCCTCGGGGGCGCTGGCCAGGGGAAATAAGTCGGCCACACCGACCGGGGAGACTCCGAAGCGGTCCCACCAGGCTTCGAGGAAAGCTCCCCAGGCCCTTCGCTCCGTGTCCAGCTTCTCGTAGAGGGCAGCGGTGTTGGTCATGAACCCCGGGAGGCCGATGGTCTTCAAGAGGCCACCCATCGTCGCGGCCCAGCTCTCCAGCTTGCCCACCACCAGCTCGCCCGGTGGCTGGCCGGCCTCCAGCCACCGGCGGATCAGCGTCAGGGCCGCAGTGACCAGCTCCCCCCGGTGCTCCCTGGCCCACTGGAGGAGACACTGGGGTGTCTGAACCCGTTCCTCTCCCACGGGCACTCTGCTTTGCCATCCAGCCGGATCCAGCACACCCGCCGGGCCAGCTCGCCGCTCAGTAACACGTTGTTGCCGGTCGCCATCCAGCAGCAGCGGACGGGCACCGTGATGGTCTTGCTCTGCCCCAAGAGCCGGTCGGACCAAAACGGTGCCGTAATGGCGGCGGCCAGGTCGGCCGAGGTCAGGCGGCCCTGGACATTGTCGATCAGGATATGGGAAGGCCCGTCGATCAACCTGGCGGTGATCCGTTTGCGCCACTCCTCATCGTCCCGGCCTGCCGTCATCACGGAGGCGCCCGTGGGGGAGAAGGGGAGGGTTACAATGTCGGCCAGCAGGCTCTTGCCGGTCCCCGGCGTGGGCGCATCGATCAGATGGAGCGCAGTAGGGCTGGTGATCAGTGGCCGAACGAAGGGCAACAACAGCAGGGCCAGGGCTTTGGCCCTGGAGGCCTCATCTTTGAAGGGAAAGTCAACTAACAGCTCTTCCAACAGGAGCTTTTGGGCTTTCGCCACCGCTTCGTCCGTGGGGGTGGTATCTCCCAGGTTTAAGGGCTTGCTGGCGTGGTAGTAGAGCCTTGAGCCTTTCTGGTAGCCGGGCGCGAGCCCCAGGGTCCCGTCAGGGGCCACCACCGGGGCCGTGGTCACCCCAATCAGGGGGAGAATCCCCGGCCAGTCGGAGAGGGCCATCAGGTCATTGACTACATCGAGCGGGGGAGGGATGGGCGAGTAAGAGATCCCCTCATTGGATTCCAGGACTCTCAGAAAGTTGGCCGATCGCTCCAAAATTCCGCGGGCCGATTGCAGGGTCAGGGGCTCCGCCAGGGCACGGCCGTTCTCATCGATCTTGATTCGGGTCAGGTAGCCTCCCCGGACAAAAATGAAAGGGGTGTGGTTCCTTTGCTCCTGAGCCCGCTTTTTGGCAGCCTGCTGCCGGGCTTCCCTGACGGCCCTATCCAGGTCTCTGAGGTTTAGCTCTTTGCCCAGCCGCTTCTTAAATTTTGCCTTGGTTTTGCCGTACTCATCGGCCGGCAGCCGGGAAAGGCTTTCGGCTGCGTCAAAGGCGGCCTCGATCGCGCCCGCATCGAGGGCCTCTTCGATCCGCTTCCGGACGTGGGAGAGCTCCTCCTCCGGGCTTTCCTTTCCTCCTCCCTTCTGGTACGCGAAGGCTACTGGGGACTTCTTTCCAAGGGCCTTGATCCTCTCGCAAAGATCCAGGCAAGCCGTTGGATCGCCCCCACGATTCCTGGGCAGGCAGAGAGGGCCTTTGCCCTTGAGGGAGGCGAACTGCTTCTCGGTCTCCCCTCGATCGAAATCGGAGCAGAGGGAGAGGAGATGATCGATGGCCCATTCGGCCTGGCCGATGGATCCGAACAGATTGGCCACGAAGATCCGCTCGCCGTGGAGGAGATGATTTTCCTCCTCGGCTTGCCGGCGGAGGGCCTCAGCTCGCTCGCAATTTTTGAGGATCGCGCCTACAGGCTCCTCTACCAGAGGGAACCGGGAGTCGCCATCTCTTTCCTGAGCTGTCCTTCCCCTCTGCTCGTCCCTGCCGAATGTCTCTTCCTCTGCTCTATACTCCTCGAAGATCTCTCGCGCCTGCTCCGGTGTGTTTGTTTCCACGGAGAGCAGTGTTTTAAGCTGCTGCTCATCCTCGTAGGGCTCGAAGGTCTCGGGGTCCAGGAAGAGGCAGCGCCTCCCGGTCTTCAGGTGTAGAGAGAGCGGGACCTTAATCAGGTTGCCAAAGTGGTCCTTCTCCTCCTGCTTGGGGAATACCTCGGCATGAATGCCACTAAACTCCTGTTCTTCCAGCGCCCTGGACACAATTAGCCTTCCCAGCCGCTGTACCTCACGGGCCTGCATGGGCTCAGAGAAGAAGGTCCAGAGGTGATAGCCTTTGTTGCCGGAGTCTTCCAGAAGGGCAGACAGGCCCATGCCCCGACAGGTCCGATAGATAAGCCTCGCCAGCTCCCCGCACCTGGGGCGGTTGGCGTCAGGATCGGCGCCTTTATTGATGTCGCAGTCGATGACGCCGGCCTTGCAGGTATTGTCAGCGGCCAGCAGGTAGGCCCCCAGCGTGACCCTGCCCGCCAGATGCCTGGCGATCGCCTCGTCGGTGAGGGGTACGGGAGAGAAACTATGGCAGTTGCGGCCGCAACGGGGGCCATCCTCTTCGATCAGATCTTGCTTGCCGCAGCGCCAGGGTTTGCCCTGCTGGCACACGGGAGAGTAGCCGATCCGGCCATCCCTGGCCTTCCACATTTCGGCGTAGACATCCGCTCGATGGAAGAAGAGCCTTTTCACCCCGGTAATGGCTTTTACTTGCTGCTCATTGCTGATTTTCAACCTTGCCCCTCCTTCCAGGGAAAGGCGGGGGGCTCGTGTGGAAGGCCACGAGCCCCAGGGCCCGCGGGATGAATCTTCAGGCACTCTTTGAAGTAGTTTGCCACAGTCTTTAGCCGCTCCCGCTGGAGCCTTGCGGGCCTGGTAAGCTTCGGAGAAGGTGGGTCCCCGCCCCACTGCGTTCTTGTCCCTCCACCTCGATGCCCGTAAGCTCGGAGAGCTGTCCCAATGCTCCGGGAAAAGAGAGTTCCACGCCGCCCAGCCGGGCCACCGCCTGGACGAGATCGATGGCATCGCCGCCCGCGCCACAGCCGTAGCAATGCCATCGCTGCCTGCCGTCTGCGCCGGTATAGGCAGGATTGAGCGAGGGATTCCGATCGGCATGAAGGGGGCACAGCAGCAGAGGGAATTTGACGAGATCCCTGGGATGAGCAATGAGAAAAGCTGCCTCAGGTCGATATTTTTGATCTCTTCTGCTGCCGTTTCCATGTTTTTCTCTCCACAAAATTAAACCCCTCTTTCCAGGGGAAGAAGGCAAAGGGTTTGGATAGCCTCATAGGCGGGGCTATTCCCGGGGGCTACCCACTCCTCGCAGTTCGGTGGGCAGTGGACTGTGGGCAGTGGACTGTGGGCAGTGGACTGCTCACTGCTCACCGCACACCGCTTTACCGGACGTCAGATCCCTTTGAGCTTTATATCGAGTTGGTAGGTCGATCGCCCCTTCCGCCGATAGCTCGACATCCACTTGTCGATGGCCGGCCGGTAGAAGCGGACAGCATTGGTTCCCTTGGGCCGGGTAAAGGGAATGATTTCCAGCGAATGCTTTCAATTTGTGCCGTTGGAAACCCAAAAGCCTCCCTGGCTTGACGCAACCCCTCATTGGCGCTCTCTTGTTTGCACTCGACAAGGAACTGCTGGACGCCCTGCACGTCATTGGCGAGCAGGTGTTTTTGGAAAAGGACCAGATCATTCATTGTTCTTGCCCTCCATTCATCTTCTCCGCCACCGCCAGAGAGCGTCACCAGGGCGTTTAGGGCCTCCCGCACTTCATGTCGGATGACCCGCAGCTTCTGTGCTGTAACCTTCCTATCCCGGATTGCCTGGCCATACATCTCTATGATCTCCCCGCACTCATGCAGGGCATGGGCGCCAGCTTCCACTGCCTCTGGGAGGGCTACTGGCTTCTGGGGCAGCTCCACGATGGCATAGCCCGCCTCCTTGGCGAGGTAAGAGCTCAACAGTAAGGCCCGTTCTCAACAAGGGACACGGGTTGGTTTTCACACTCTTCTTGCTCAGAAGGAGGTTCGGGATGTTCGACGTAAGCCCGCAGGCGCTCCAGGATGGCCTGAGCGATTATGCCCCGGGGAGGGTTTTCGCCGGTTCCCCAATATCTTTGGATAACCGCGAAAACCGTGCGGATATCAAATCCTTCCTTCCTTGCGAAGGCCTGGAGGGTAAGCCCTTTCTTGAGCAATTCCCCCCGAAGTTCAAAAATTGCGCTTGCTCTTTCTTCAGAATTCATGTAGATTCTCCATAGGAAGCAGAAAAATTCTGTAATCTTTACCAGGAAAGCATACAAAAATTTTCTGTGAATGTCAAACGTAAAATTTCCGTGGAACATAAAATTTCTTTTAAAGAATTTGGGCAGCGTCTGAAACAGGCGCGGGAGGCTTTAGGACTCACACAAGGAGGCTTGGGCGAGAAAATAGGGTTAAAGTGGTATCAAATCCAGCACCTGGAATTGGGGAAGGCAAAGAAAATCCCCATAGATTTTCCCGGTGCAGTAGAAAGTTTGGGGATAAGCGCCAAATGGCTTGCTACCGGTGAAGGGCAAATGCTTAAGAGTGTCCTTATCGAAACCTCCCCCATCGAGGTCCAGCCCCCCCTTACCGGTGAGGCCCAAATTAAGCCGCCGATTCCCCTGAGAAACCTTGTCAAAATGCGGATGAAAGGTTGGATAGAGGACTTCTGCGAAAAAGCGTCAGATGAACAGATAATTGGATTGGAAGAAATGCTGAAACGTCTTTACCCGGAATATCAGGTATGGGAGAAACTACAAAAAGAGGCTTGCGCTTGAAAAGGTTTCCAAAGTCAGAGTTATTAAAATTGGGAATCTTCGACGGTCAGGGGGTAAATTTTGCTGGCATAATTTCTGTTGAGAAAGCATAACTAATGGAATTAACTCCCGAAGAGAGACAGTGGAAGAACCTGCTCAAGCGAACCTACGTATCCATATATTGAGCCAAAGAGGTAATCATGACCATCCTCCGCCGGCATAGGGGGAGGTTTTGCTGGTGGAATCTCCGTTGATCGTATAGGAGGTGTGTATGAAGATAAATATTGTTTACAAAGAAGAAGATGGGTGGTTTGTTGGACATGTGCAAGAATATCCTGACTATGAAAGTCAAGGCAAAACATTGGATGAATTAAAAGAAAATTTGCTGGATATTTATGAAGATATCAACAAAGGTTTAGTTCCTGATGCCAGGCCTGCTCAATTGTTGGAAGTAGAAGTTTGAAAAGGAAAGAATTATTGAAAATAATTCAATCAAATGGCTGTGTTTTTGTTCGTCATGGCAGCAATCACGAGTGGTATAGAAATCCTAAAACAGGGAAAAGTCAGCCCATTCCAAGACATACTGAAATAGAAGACGGTCTTGCTAAGAGAATAATCAAGAGATTATCATGACAAATATGTCTCCGCCGGGGCGGAGGGCGGTTCTGTTGGTGGAGTTTTGTATAAGGGTAAGCCAGGCAGAGTCAGATGGACCCGTGGATAGGATACTGAAATAAAACCATGCCACAGATTGAAGAACGTACCGCCAGGATCGAGGGCATCCTGGAGCAAATGAGCGAGCGGATCACTGACCTGCGGGCTGAGACTTCGGGGCAGATTGCCGGGTTATCAAAGCGAATGGATGACCTGCGGGAAGAGCTGACCGGGAGAATTAACGACCTGCGAGAGGAGTTGACGGGTCGAATTAACGACCTGCGCTCTGAGATAGCAGGGCGGATCTCGGCCCTGGAGAGCAGGGTGTCATCTCTTGAATCCAAGGTTGAGGGCCTCCAGGTCCATCTCAGCCAGCAGATCCAGGATAACTTCCGCTGGACCATGGCCATTATGATCGGCTCATGGGTAACTATTGTTGGGATTATGATCACCCTGTTCACCACCATGCGATAGGCCCTGGTCGCTTCGCTCCATTACAAATTGCAGAATGAAAAATGGGAATCTCGACTTTGCATTTTGCACTTTGCATTCTTCATTTTGCCTTCCCCCGAAGGGGGTGTCAGGCCCAATCCTCTCCCGGGGGTAGACCCCTGGGACCCGGGTCCGGGGCAGGCTCTGCGTTGCCATGGATAGATCCTGTTCCTTTCTACGTATTTGAGGCAAGGGGAAATGGGCCGGGGAGCTTCAAGATGGCCAAGTCCTCGTTCAAGATGGCCAGGGTAGAGTAATGGCCACTCTCCGCCGTCGCAATAACCGCTACTACCTGGACTGGCGCCAGGATGGCAAGCGCCATAACAAGTACGTAGGCAAGGATAAGAAGCTTGCAGAGCTAGCCCTGAAAGACCTTATCCTTTATTTCCGGTTGCCATTGAGCATCGACATGCCGCAGTACATGTAATGCAAACCGGAGGTGATGGTAAATAGGGCCGTGAGGAGCGCGACCCTTTCCATCCAGAAGGATCTCCGTCCCCACCAGTAAAGCAAGAGGGCCAGGAAGATGGTCATGAGCTGAAGGAAGGTGGTCATCTTTCCCCAGATCGTGGGGGAAACGGTCAGGCGACCGGTGAGGATGTGGACGATCATTGCCCCCACAACGATTATAAAGTCTCGGCTGACCACGATCAGGGTCAGCCAAACGGGGGTCACGTGCAGGATGGCCAGGGTCACGTAAGCCGTGGTCAACAGCAGCTTATCGGCCAACGGATCGAGGACCGTCCCCAGTTCCGTCTTCTGATGCCTCATTCGGGCAATAAAGCCATCGACGCCATCGCTCAGGGCTGAGGTACAAAAGGTCAGGAAGGCGAGCAACCGGTGCTCGTAGATCAGGAAATAGATAAAAAAAGGGATCAGGATGATCCGAAGCAGGGTGATCGCGTTGGCTAAATTTACGATGGTAGCGCTCAAGCTTTCGTCAACTTCCGCTTGCGGGAGGCCAACTCCTGCAATCTCTGGATCTCTTCGGAGGTCAGGAAGCGGTAGGTGCCAGGCTTCAACCCTTCCGCGGTCAAAAAACTGTATTGGATGCGCTTCAGTCTCTGGACCGGATGCCCGATGCGCTGGCAGAGCCGCTTGACCAGGTGGTTTCTCCCCTCCCGCACGGTGATCTCCAGCCAACTATTGTCCTGATCCGTGACCTCTTTCATCGTGGCCAGGGCGGAGGCCCATCCATCCTCCAGTCTGAGCCCCCTCTTCATTTCCTTCAGCCTATCCGGAGAGGGGATCCCCCGCACCTTGACCAGGTACCTCCGGGGAATCTCATACCGGGGATGGGACAACGTCAGAGCGAGCTCGCCATCGTTGGTCAGCAACAAGACCCCTTCGGCATCGTAGTCCAATCGGCCTACCGGGAAGACCCTCACCTTAACCCCCTTTAGCAGCTGGGCGATGGTGGGCCTCTCTTCCTCCACGGCCATGGAAGTCAAATATCCTCTGGGCTTGTTCAGCAGCAAGTAAGCCTTAGGCTCCGGCTTTCGCAAGGGCTTTCCATCCACCTTGATCTTATCGCGCAGGGGATCGGCCTTGGTTCCCAAAGAGCCCACCACCTGGCCGTTGACGGAGACCCTGCCTTCCAGGATCATCTCCTCTGCCTTCCGGCGAGAGGCCACTCCGGCCTGCGAGAGGATCTTCTGCAGTCGGATTCCCTCTTTCTCCAATGATTTACTGCCCATGTCTCATTCCTCGAAAAGCGATCAGCGACCAAGCCAGCTTGGCCATATCGGTTTTTTACGAGAACAGAATCTCCAGGGCACCCCCGATGGAATCCACCGGCAGGAGGCCAATGCCCATCTCCTGTTCCGATTTCAGGGCGTTCTTACAGGGAACCAAGCACCGCTCGAACCCTAGCTTGGCCGCTTCGCGGACCCGCATCTCCAGCTGAGGGACCGCCCGGACCTCACCCGCCAGGCCTACCTCCCCGATGGCCACGGTTTTCCCATCGATCGGCTGATCTCGAAAACTGGAGGCGATGGCCAGGATGATCCCCAGGTCGATGGCCGGCTCCTCGACCTTCACCCCGCCCGCCACGTTCAGGAAGATGTCCTCCCCCGCCAGTTGCAGGCCCACCCGTTTCTCCAAAAGGGCGATCATCAGAGAGACCCGGTTATAGTCCGGGCCGGTGACCATGCGACGGGCCGTGCCCAGGTTCGAATTACTCACCAGGGCCTGCAGTTCCAACAGGATTGGGCGAGACCCCTCCAGGCAGGCCACGACGATCGAGCCCGGCACCCCCGTGGGTCGCTCCGCCAGGAAGAGCTCGGAGGGGTTGGCCACCTCCTGCAGGCCGTGCCCCTTCATCTCGAAGACCCCGATCTCGTTGGTGGACCCGAACCGGTTTTTCACTGCCCGCAGGATCCGGAAGGCGTGGCCTCGATCGCCTTCAAAATAGAGGACCGTGTCCACGATATGCTCCAGGACCCTCGGCCCGGCCAGAAAGCCCTCCTTGGTGACATGGCCGATCAGGAAGATGGGGATCTGGCTGCTTTTGGCCAGCGACATCAATTCGCCGGCGGTCTCCCGCACCTGAGCGACGCTGCCTGGCGCCGAGGGCAGGTGCTGGGTATAGAGGGTTTGGATGGAGTCGACCACGACGATGGCAGGGGTCAGGCGACAGATGTGGTCGATGATGTCCTCGAGACAGGTCTCCGTCAACAGGTAGAGGCTGTCGGCCAGGGCCTCCAGCCGATTGGCCCGCATCCGGGTCTGGCTGGCGGACTCCTCCCCCGTAACATAGAGGACAAGATTTCCCTCCTGACTGATCTTCCCGGAGGACTGCAACAGCAAGGTGGATTTGCCGATGCCGGGATCCCCCCCGATCAGGACGAGGGATCCTGGGACGACCCCCCCGCCTAGCACCCGGTCCAGCTCCTGAATCCCCGAAGAGAAACGCTCTTCCCTTTCCCCGCCCACCAGGGTGATGGGGATAGGGCTTTGGCCCCGGCTGCCCCGCTGGCCACGGGACGGCCGGGGCGGCGCCTCTCGCTCTTCCACCAGCGCGTTCCAGCTCTCGCAATCCGGACACCGCCCCAGCCACTTGGGGGAAATATGTCCACAAGATTGACAAACGTAGTAAGTCTTCGAGTTGTTCATCGTTTCAATCCACGCCCTCGCGCGGGGGGCGACCCGAGGGTTTCGGCTCTTATGCGCTTAGAGCACCTTCCCGACGGTCTTTCCCGAGACCACTTTGTTCCCCTCGGCATCCTCGCACCAGACCTCACACTCCACCAGCCGGGCACCGGCCTCCTCCCTCTTGTCCACCACCTTCCCCTTGGTGGTGTAACTCTTGCCCGGCCGAGTGGGGGCCAGGAAGGTCACCTCCATGTTGCCCCCGGAGATCCACCCCTCGCCCAAATAGCGGGTCATCATCTCTGAGAGATAGGCCAGCGTCATCAGCCCGTGGCCAATGGTGCCTTGGAACATCGTCTTCTGGGCGAACTCGGGATCGATATGAAGCGGATTGTAATCCCCGGAGGCGTCGGCGTAACGGTTGATTTTTTCCTGCGAGATCTCCTTGGTAAACGAGGGCAGATCATCTCCCACCTGAATCTTCTCGAACTCCATTGCTCCCATGGGGCACCTCCTGAATCTAGCTCATAGCTCATAGCTCAAAGCTTTTGCTATGAACTACGAGCTATGAGCTACAAGCTATGAGCTATTGCGGCCAGATCGCCGTCATCTTCCCCACGACGACCGTTTCCCCGTTCTGATTGACCGTGTTCGTCTCGAAGACTACATACTTTCTCTCTCTGCGGATATACTTGTCGGCTACGGTAGCCGTGGTGGTCAGGATGTCCGCAGGTCGAGGAGGGGTCCTGAACTCGAAGTATTGTTTGGCATGGATCCCCCCGGGAGGCATCTCCCCTTCGGTCATGATGGCGCTCAGGCTATAGATGGCCGCCGTGGTGGGATGACCGATCGTCCCCCCGAAGGAGGATTTCGCTGCGTAATTCTCGTCCAGGTAGAGGGGATTGGTATCCTCTACCGCCTCGGCATACTTCCGGATGGTCTCTTGGGAGAGGACGTAAACGAAGGGCTTGAACCGCTTGCCCACTTCCAGATCATCGTAAAGCAACAGCTTCTTCTCGGCCATGGTCTACCTCCCTGGAAAGGGTTTTAACGTGAAAATTCCAGAGTCTTTCCGCAGTCCAATAAAAATAAACTATTCCAGACACCGCCCAACAGGTCAGCGTAGGGGCGACCCACCGGGTCGCCCTTACAACCGTTATCTAGGACATTTAATTATTTTTGAGTCCCTTACAGAAGCGCTTCGTTGATCTTGACCTCGCCCTTCTTGGTGGCTTGTTCTTGAAGGCGAATTGCCCAGCCCTGGAAGGCTTGCTCCTGCCTCTGCTGCAGCAGGCGACGCCGGTATGGATCCCTTTCCTTCTGGAAAGCGGACTCGTCCGCGCTCCTCCGATCTGCTACCCTCAAGAGATAGAGCCCTGCAGGGACCTCCACGAATCCCACCTCTCCCCCTGGCAAGCCGAAGGCCGCCTTCGTGAAGGACCCGTCCTTCTCGGGGCCGGTGGTGGATCCCTGAGAAGGAGGCTGGCGAGAGAAATACTCGGTCGCTGCCAGCCGCAGGCCCCAAGGAGCGACCAGCTCAGCCAGGTCGGCGCCTTCCTTCGCCTTCTTCCCCCACTCCCGGGCTGTTTGGATGGCCTGTTCACGGCTCTTCTTGGTGATCAGCCTGGCCTTGACCACCTCCTTGGCCTCCTCGAACGAGGGGATGGAAGGCTCCACCCTCTTTACCGAGCGGATCAGATAGTAACCCTCGACCGCCTTAATCGCCTCGCTCACCTCGCTGGAGGGGGTGGCGAAGGCGGCAGCCGCAAACTCAGCGGTACTTTGGATTCCGGGGATCGGGTCGTTTTTAGCGAAGAGGCCCGTCGTCTGAAGGGTTAACCCTTGAGCGGCGGCGGCCTGGGCGAATCCCTTCTTTTCGGAGAGGAGCGCTTGACGAAACCGCTTGGCGTCCCGGCGCGCCAACCGCGTGGCCCTCTCTTGGATGAGGACCTGCCGGATCCCCTCCCTGACCTGGCTCAAGGAGGCCTGCCCGCCTTCCTGAACCTCCTCGACTTTGATGAGGTGGTAGCCGAACTCGGTCCGAACCGGGCCGCCGACCTCACCCGCCTTCAAGGCAAATGCGGCCTCCTCGAAGGGTTTCACCATCTCCCCTTGCTTGAAGTAGCCCAGGTCCCCCCCTGAACTGGCGCTACCGGGATCTTCAGAGATGCGCTGGGCCAGCTGGGCAAAGTCCGCCCCCTTCCGGATCTGCTGGAGCAGCTCTTCGCTCTTCTTCCTGGCCTGGGCCTCCGCTTGGGCATCCGCCTTCGGAGGCAGTTTGAACAGGATATGGCGGGCCCGGATTCGACGGGGGAGGAGGTATTCGCTGGCGTGCTCCTCGTAATAAGCGGCGATCTCCTCCTCGGAAACGACGGCCTTCGAGCGGTAACTTGCGGGATCGAAACGGATATATTCTGCCATGACCTTGGCCGGTCGCTTTAGCTCCCCTTTCACCTGTGCGTAGTACTCCGCGATCTCCTTCTCTGGAGGCTGGACCTTGTCGGCAAAGATGGAAGGGCTCAGAAAGGCATACTCCACCCGGATCTGCTCCTTTTCTCGCTGATAGGCTTCCTTGACCTCCTGCTCGGAGACATGGATCCCATCCTTGATGAGGTGCTCCAGCTTCTCCAGAAGCATGGCCTGCCTGAGCCTCTCCTCGAACTCCTGTTGGCCGATTCGCTCTGACCTCAGATAGCTGGTATATCGGAAGGATTCAAACCTCCCATCCACCCGAAAGAGCTCCCGGATCCGCTCGGCCAGCTCGCTGTCGGAGACCTTCAGCCCTTGCTTCTTGGCCTGGATGAGCAGCAGCTTCTTGCGGACCAGCTGTTCCCTGGCGATCCTCCTGAGCGTCTTGGGATCCATCATCTCTTCGTCCGCGTTGGCGAAGAGTTGACTGTAGAGCCTGCGGACGTCATCGTAAGTCTGGTTAAAATCGTCATACGTGATCTCTTCATTCTGGATGGTCCCGATCACCCGAGACGGGGACTCCTCACGCCCTCGACCCCAAGCCCAGAAGATCGTCAGGATAAAGCTGCCCACGATGGACAGCAAGATCCCTTTGAACCACCAAGAGCGGGTAAACTCCCTTAAGGTAGTGAACATTTTCGGCTTGCCCTCTGTTTATCTTGATCGGATAGGAATTTCCATTTTTGATGCGCTAAAAGCCACAGGCTAAGTGTTAGCAAAAATTCTTCTTCACTAGCCCCTAGTCCCTAATCCCTAATCCCTAACTTGACAATATTCGGTGGGTCCTTTACCTGAGCGAAAACCAGGTTATAATAATAGCCGAGGTGGGGGGATTTTGCAACCCTTGATCCAAGTCCATCCGATCTTTTCCCTGTCCTATTCCTTTCAGCCTCTCCGCCTGGCTTCAAGCGGGAAAATTCGGGTTGCTATTCAAGGGCTAGATTGTTATTATTTAGCAATTTGGGAGGCGGTTGGCATCCCCCTGATACCCGCTTGAGAGTGGGATTATTCATTTTTAATCATGAGGAGAAGGCCCTTTATGGTATTCGACCGCTTGTTTGGCCTGTTTTCCAAAGATCTGGCGATTGACTTGGGCACCGCCAACACCCTGGTCTATTTAAAGGGAAAGGGCATTGTCCTGCGAGAGCCCTCTGTGGTGGTGATCCACAAAGAGACCAAAGAGATCCTGTCGGTGGGCACTGAGGCGAAGAAAATGCTGGGCAGGACTCCGGGCAATATTGCGGCGATACGTCCCATGAAGGATGGCGTGATCGCCAACTTCGAGATTACCGAGGCGATGCTCAAATACTTCATTCGTAAGGTGCATAACCGCAATTGGAGAGCCTCGCCCCGCATCATCATCAGCGTCCCTTCCGGGATCACCCAGGTGGAAAAGCGGGCGGTGAAAGACTCCGCCGACTCAGCGGGGGCCCGGGAGGTCTACCTGATTGAGGAGCCGATGGCAGCCGCCATTGGAGTGGGCCTGCCCATTCAGGAGCCCTCGGGGAATATGGTGATCGATATCGGTGGCGGGACCACCGAGATCGCCATCATCTCCCTGTCGGGGATCGTCTATTGTCACTCGGTCCGCGTGGGAGGGGACGTGATGGACGAGTGCATCGTCAACTATATTAAGCGGAAATATAATTTGTTGATCGGAGAGCGCACCGGGGAAGACATCAAGATCCGGATCGGATCGGCTTATCCTATGGAGGAGCTGTTGACCATGGAGGTTAAGGGGAGGGACCTGGTGGCCGGGATTCCCAAGACCATCGGGGTTAACAGCGAGGAGATCCGGGAGGCGATCATGGAGCCTGTCGGCGCCATCGTAGAGGCCGTCAGGATCGCCTTGGAGCGTACCCCCCCGGAATTGGCCGCCGATATTGTGGATAAGGGAATCGTCATGGCCGGCGGCGGGTCCCTCCTGCGTGGCATAGACAACCTGCTGCGGGAAGAGACGGGGCTCCCGATCGCTATTGCGGAATGTCCTATGGATGCCGTGGTCCTGGGAACGGGCAAGGTCCTGGATGAGATTGACCTTTTGAGGAAGGTCTCGATTTAGGGGACAGTCAGCCGTTCAATCCCTTTCCCCTTTTACCTTACTTGATCCGCAGGTTGCAAATCATTTGGTGAAAAGTCGAAACAAAACGGTGCTGGTGGTTGTGATGGGATGTTCTCTTTTCCTGATCACCTTCAATGTGAAAAAGATCGGGGTTCCTTTTTCGTTGGAGCCCTATGTCATTGCCTTTCTCACCCCTGTACAATCTCTGGTTACGAAAACGGTTCGTCAAGTCAGTTCTGTGTGGGACCGCTACCTCGACCTGCTCCAGGTTGAAGAGGAGAACGAGCTTTTAAAGAAAAAGCTCCAGCAACTGACTGTAGAGAGCCATCGGCACCATGAGATCGAGAAGCGGTACCAGCGCCTGGCGAAACTCCTCGATTTTAAGGCCCGCCTGGCCTATGAGACGGTAGCTGCCGAGGTAGTGGCCAGGGATTCTACCAGTTGGTATGAGGTGGTGATCATCAACCGAGGCACCCGGGATGGGATCAAAAATGGGATGGCGGTGGTTGCTCCCGAGGGGCTGGTCGGGCAAGTCTTTCAAGTGTCACCCCATGGGTCCAAAGTGTTGCTAATCACCGATTTTCGCAGCTCGGTGGATGCCTTAATTCAGAGGAGCCGCCACAGTGGCATCCTGATAGGCTCCTCCAGGGAGATCTGCGAGATGAAGTATCTGCCCATGAATGCCGATGTACATCCGGGGGACTGGGTGATCTCCTCGGGCATGGGAGGGATCTTTCCGAAGGGATTGCCCATTGGCCGAATCGTCCGGGTCAATAAAAAGGGCCGGGGATTCTTTCAGGAAGCCGAAGTCGCCTTGAGCGTGGATATGAACAAATTGGAAGAGGTGCTCGTCATCACGGGGAAAAACGAAGAGAGCGCCTCCTCATGAGCTGGTCATCGCCCGCAGTTCTGATCGGTTTGACCGTTTTTCTGCAACCCACCGTGGTCCAATATGTCTCCCTCGGGGGCTCCAGGTCAGATCTTTGCCTGATCATGGCCTTATACATGGGGCTTTTTCGAGCCCAAGGAGGAAATTACGGGGTGATTGTGGGGTTACTGCAAGACCTCTCCGGGGGAGGAATCTTGGGACTGAACACCCTTTCCAAGGGATTGTTGGGGTTGCTGGGCGAGGTGATCCAGAGGCAGCTTCTCATTCTCTCTTATCCGGCCCTTATGCTTCTCTTTTTTTTGGCGACCCTTTTCGAGGGAGCTCTCTTTCTGTTACTGACCCGGTATCTGCTGGCCCTCGGTTTCCCGAAGGAGGTATTCCTGGAGAGCTTGCTGTTTCAGACCTTGATCAATGCCGTCCTGGGTCCGCTGATCGTGCTTCTCTTAAACAGGCTGACGGGAGAGAAAGAGAGGATGAGGGGTAGGCGGTCGGTCCTATAAAGCTGGAAGCTGGGGGCTGAGCTGGGCGCTATGATCGATTTGAAAAGTCTTCACGCCACCGGGATGACCGGGCTAAGGGCCAGGTTGTTCCTGCTGCGGGGGGGAATCCTTCTCCTGTTTGGGGTATTGTTCTTCCGTCTATGGTACCTCCAGGTGATCCATGAGGAGAGATTCCGGCAGCTGGCGGAAAACAATCGCGTCCGCACGATCGCGGTGCAGGGACCTCGGGGTGTCCTTTACGACCGCTACAAGCGGGTCATCGCCAGCAGCCGGCCGGCCTTCAACCTTACTGTGGTCCCCGATGACCTTCTGGATCTGGACGCCATCTTGCAGTTGTTCAAGGGCCATCTCGATTTGGACCTGGAGGAGGTCAAAAAGAAGATCGAGTCCGCTTATCCCTATGCCTCCCTGGCGCTCAAGCGGGATATCTCTCGCCAGGAGCTGGCCTTTATCGAAGAGCACAAGATTTACCTGCCGGGGATCACCCTCCAGATTCAACCCCTACGCTATTACCGATACAACGACCTGGCGGCCCACGCCCTGGGCTACCTGGGGGAAATCAGCGAGCATCAGCTGAAGGCTCAATCCGATGGGGAGTACCGCATGGGGGATATGGTCGGCCAGTATGGATTGGAAAAGGGGCTCGAGCCCTTCTTAAAGGGGATGAGGGCCGACAGGCTGCTGGAAGTGGACGCCCTGGGCCGGGAGCTAAGGCTACTCCGCCCCGAGCAGTTTATTCCCGGCCACAGCCTGAGCCTCACCCTCGACGTGGACATTCAACAAGCGGCGGAAGAGCTTCTGGCAGCGACCGGCAAAGGGGGCGCCGTGGTGACGCTGGACCCCAACACGGGACAGGTGCTGGCCATGGCCAGCCGGCCCAGTTTTGATCCCAACCTCTTTGCCGCAGGGGTCCCCAGGAAGATCTGGGCCGGCCTGGTGACGGACAAGAAGCATCCCTTGCAGAATCGGGCCCTTCAAGGGCTCTATCCTCCGGGCTCGGTTTTCAAGATCATCATGGCGACTGCAGGCCTGGAGGAGGGGGTAATCCGGCCTGACACGGCTTTTTTCTGTCCGGGATCCTTCTACTTCGGCGGCCGTAGCTTCCGTTGCTGGCGCAAGCGGGGCCATGGCAGCGTCAGCCTCCACCGGGCGCTGGTGGAGTCCTGCGACGTCTATTTTTACCAGTTAGGCCGTCGGTTGGGGATAGACGCTATTGCCAAGTACTCCCATCTATATGGTTTCGGGGAGCCTTCGGGGTTGGGGCTGGACCACGAAAAGGGCGGCACCGTCCCCTCCACCTCCTGGAAGAGGCAGCGGTTCCACCAGCCTTGGTATCCGGGAGAGACGATCTCGGTCGCCATTGGACAGGGCTACAACCAGATGACCCCCATGCAACTGGCCGTCATGATCAGCGCGGTAGCCAATGGGGGAAAGGTCTATCGTCCTTATTTGGTGAAGCGGATCGAAACGCCCGAGGGTCGGGCGGAGAAGGAGTTTGAGCCCGAGCTCCGCTGGCGGCTGCCGGTTAATCCCCAAAACCTGGAGTTTATCCGGAAGGCCCTCTGGGGTGTGGTCAACGAGCCCGGAGGCACGGCCTCCAAGGCTCGGTCGAAGTTCCCCGGGGTGGAAGTGGCCGGTAAGACGGGAACGGCTCAATCGATTGGGGGAGAGAAATACGGCATGAAGGGAATCGAGACGGAAGATCATGCCTTATTCGTGGCCTTTGTCCCCTTCGATAAACCCCAGATGGCGGTGGCCGTGCTGTTAGAGCACGGAGGCCATGGTGGGTCGGCTGCGGCGCCGATTGCTGGGGCAATCATCGAGAGATACTTTCAGCTCCATCCACTGCCCGGCATGCCAAAACCTCCAGAGCTGGGCGTGATCCCTGATTTTTCCCAGAGGACCCTGACTACTCCGGGGGTAAGAGGGCCCCGCCCCAAGGTGGCTCCCCCCTCGCGCAAGATCCTTGAGGAGAGAGACGTTGGACCGGAGGAAGCTGACTAACTTCGACTGGATCCTGTTGTTCCTGACGCTGGCCATCGCTTCGGTCGGGGTGCTGACTATCTACACCGCTACCGAGAGCGAGGGAATGGGGCTGCGGGCCTTCTACGTCCGCCAGACCATCTGGATCCTGATTGGCCTGACGGTGATGCTGGTCATTATCCTGTTTGATTACCGAACCATCTGCCGCCTGGCCTATCCGCTCTATGTGTTTACCATCCTGGCCCTGATCGCCGTGGAGGCGATCGGAAAGACCGTCTCCGGCTCCCAACGCTGGCTGGTATTGGGCCCCGTCTCCTTTCAGCCTTCGGAGCTGGCCAAGCTCAGCCTCATCCTGGCCCTGGCCAAGTATTTTCACGACCGCAAATGGAGCGGTCTATACCGGTTGCGAGACTTGTGGCTGCCTGCCCTGTT
>JACOWJ010000022.1 GCA_016176845.1 Nitrospinota bacterium | reverse complement strand
AGCTCCGGGGAGCGCTGCAAGACCCAGGTGTGCATCAGCTCAGTGATCTTGCGGGCCTTGGTGAAGGCGATCGTCTTGTGTCCGCGCTGAACCGCCAGAGTGAATAGACGGGCGGCCGTGGTGTACGGGCTGAGCTTGGGGTTGAGGAAGAGGAAATGGCCGGCGGCCCGGGGCGCCCCGCTCTCCTCGATGACCTGGAAGGGCTGCCCGACCAGGGTCTCGGCAAACTCCCCGGGGTTGGCGATGGTTGCCGAGCAGGCGATGAATTGGGGATCAGCACCGTAAAGGTGGCAGACCCGCCTCAACCGGCGGAGCAGCTGAGCGATATGGGAGCCGAAGATCCCGCGATAGCTGTGGAGCTCGTCGATCACGATGTAGCGCAGGCCCCGGAAGAAGCTCTCCCACTGGGGATGGTAGCTCAGGATCCCCAGGTGAAGCATGTCGGGATTGGTGATGAGGATATGGGGAGGGCGCTCGCGGATCTTTTTGCGACGGAAGGGGGGGGTATCCCCATCGTAAATGGCGACTTCCAGGGAGCCCCCAGCGCTCCAGGCCCCCTTCAGCTCCTCCAGGGATTTGAGCTGATCCTGTGCCAGGGCCTTCAGCGGGAAGAGATAGAGGGCGTGGGCGCCTTTTCCCCCCTGGCAGGCCTCCAGCACGGGAAGGTTGTAGGTAAGGGTCTTCCCGCTGGCCGTGGGGGTGACGACCACGATGTGGCGGCCCTGGCGAACCTCGTCTAATGCCCGCGCCTGGTGCGTGTATAGGGCTCGAATCCCCAACTGTCGCAGGGCCGCCGCCAGCCCGGCGGGCAATGGGAGGAGGGGCTCTTGATAGCGGGAGGGCTGGGAGGCAATGGGCCGATGGTAAACGATCTCTTCGGTAAAATCGGGCAAACGCTTGAGCGCCTCCATCAGCTCACTGATCACCTTACGCCTCCAGGAGCCCGAAGAGACCCCCGCTGCTCCTTGCCTGGCAAATGCCGAGATTGATGAAACCATCAAGGCCAAGCAAAATTGGCCGCCGCCGAGAATGAAAATGGGCTCCAGAAAGGCTCGGGCATTTTCACGGTAAAAATATCCTTGCCAAAACTCTGCTGCCATGATATAAATTTTGCTTCATGAATGTCAAGGAGTTTTAGGGAGAAAAATGAACATCTTGGATCTGCTCAACCGGGATTATCTTGCCACTCACAGCTATTTGCCCATCTTTATCTTTCTGGTCTTCGCCTTCGTCTTCGCGGGGGGGACGTTGGTGGCGGCCTTCTTTATTCGACCCCACCGACCGGATCCGGAAAAGCTCTCGCCTTACGAGTGCGGCGTCCCGCCCCTGATGGGGGCCAGGGATCGCTTCTCCGTCCGCTTCTTCATCGTCGCCATGCTCTTCTTGCTCTTCGATGTGGAGGCGATCTTCCTCTATCCTTGGGCGGTGGTCTATAAACGGATCGGGCTCTTCGGTTTCGTCGAGATGATGCTTTTCATCTTGATCCTGCTGGTTGGCTATGTCTACGCTTGGAAAAAGGGGGCCCTGGAATGGGAATAGTGGAGCACCGCTTCGGGGAAAACGTCCTGACTACCTCCATCGACAACCTGGTCAATTGGGCCCGGAAATCCGCCCTTTGGCCTATGACCTTCGGCCTGGCCTGCTGCGCCATCGAGATGATGGCCTCGGGGGCTGCGCGCTACGATTTTGACCGCTTCGGCGTGATCTTCCGGGCCACCCCCCGCCAGTCGGATGTGATGATCGTGGCGGGCACGGTGACCAAGAAGATGGCCTCGGTCCTGAGGAAGGTTTACGACCAGATGCCCGAGCCTCGATGGGTCATCGCTATGGGCAGCTGCGCGACCTCCGGGGGGGCCTTCAAGACTTACAGCGTGATTCAGGGAGTGGATAAGATCGTTCCGGTCGATGTCTTCGTCCCGGGCTGTCCGCCCAGGCCGGAAGCGCTGATGTACGGAGTGCTGAAACTGCAGGAAAAGATCCAGCAGGAGAAGTTCCTGAGGAAATAGTTTGATCGTATAGGGATTTCCTTTTTAGACAGGATTTACGGGAAGGTTTTAAGTTTTAGGTTTTAAGTGTTAAGCAAGAAACTTAAAACTTAACACCTAAAACTTAAAACTTTACTTGAGGGGGCCGCATGTCGGCTGAACATTCGGAGCAGTCTGAGCAGGTGGAAGGTCTGCCTGATTCCTGTAAAAATCTGATCGCGAGGCTCCGTGGGAGGTTCCCCGGGGCGGTCGGTGAGGCCACCACGCTGCGGCAGTGTGCCGACGAGCTGACCGTACGGGTGGCCAGGGAACAGATCGTCGAGGTTTGCCACTTCTTGAAGACGGACCCACAGCTTGCATTTGACTACCTCTCCGACCTCTCGGGGGTGGATTACCCCGATCGGGAGAAGCGCTTCGAGGTGGTCTATCATCTCTACTCCATCCCTCAAGGACATCGGGTCCGGCTGAAGGTCCAGGTTGCCGAAGGGGAGGCCGTGCCCACGGTGACCGGGGTCTGGCGGACGGCCGACTGGCACGAGCGTGAGGCCTATGACCTGTTGGGAATTCCCTTCGAGGGCCACCCCGATCTGCGGCGCATTTTGCTCCCGGATGACTGGAAAGGTCATCCCTTGCGGAAAGAGTACCCCTTAGCGGGATATGATGGAGATTAGGTTGCAGTTTTTTGGCCGGATGAAATGGATTTACCCATCTCTATCCTGTCTTTACCCTTCAATCAGTAAATCCTATCCAAATTAAAAAAAAAGAAATTATGGAGACCAAAGAGCTCATCTTAAATATGGGGCCGCAGCATCCTAGCACGCATGGGGTGCTGCGGCTGATCCTGAGCCTCAACGGCGAAACGATCGTCCATTCTGTCCCCGATATCGGTTACCTTCACCGGGGCATCGAGAAGCTGGCCGAGAATCGTACCTATCTGCAGTTCCTTCCCATCACCGATCGGCTGGACTACATCGCCGCCTTCCCCAACAACCTGGCTTACTGTCAGACAGTAGAGAAGCTGATGGGGCTGGAAGTGCCTCCGCGGGCCCAGTATATCCGGGTGATCCTGACGGAACTTAACCGGATCTCCAGCCACCTAGTCTGGCTTGCGACCCATGCCCTGGACATCGGGGCCATGACGGTCTTCCTTTACTGCTTCCGTGAGCGGGAGACGATCCTGGACCTCTTCGAGATGGCCACGGGGGCCCGGATGACCTTTAGCTTCTTCCGCTTTGGGGGGGTTGCGGATGACCTGCCGCGGGAGTTCATTCCCAAGGCCCGAGAGTTCCTCGAGGCATTTCCCGCCTGCATCGCCGATTACGAGGCCTTGCTGACAAAAAACCGGATCTGGCTGGCCCGAACCAGGAACGTGGCCGTGATCTCGGCGGAGGATGGCATCAACCTGGGGATGAGCGGGCCCAGCCTGCGCGGCTCCGGGGTCAAGTGGGACATTCGGCGGGCCGCCCCTTACGCAATCTACGATCAGCTCGACTTTGAGATCCCCGTGGGCCAGAACGGCGATGTCTACGACCGGTACCTGGTGCGGGTCGAAGAGATGCGACAGAGCAGCCGGATCGTCCGGCAGTGCCTCGATCGGATCCCCGAGGGGGAGATCCGGGCCCAGGTGCCCCGGGCTATCAAGCCCCCGGCGGGCGAAGCATACTCCTGCGTGGAATCCCCGAAGGGAGAGCTGGGCTTTTACATCGTCAGCGATGGCTCGGAGCGGCCCTATCGGCTCAAGGTCCGGGCCCCCTCCTTTGTCAACCTCGAATCGTTGCCCGTAATGATGAAGGGTGGGCTGGTGGCGGATGTGATCGCGGCCATCGGCAGCATCGATATCGTCCTGGGAGAGGTAGATCGGTAGATGCAAGAGATCGTTTTGGATATTGTTTCCGCGTTGTTCAGGATCCTTATTGTCTTCGGCGTCATCTCTCTGGTGGTGGCCTACCTGGTCTACTTGGAGCGGAAGATCATCGGGCATATCCAGGTGCGGCTGGGGCCGATGCGGGTGGGATGGCACGGGCTGCTTCAGCCGATCGCAGACGGGCTGAAGCTGTTCATGAAGGAGGACATTGTGCCGACCCAGGCCGATCGGTGGGTCTTCATCCTGGCCCCCCTCCTCTGCCTGGTCCCGGCCTTCATCGTCTATTCGGTGATCCCTTTTTCCCGCCATTTTTACATCACCGATATCAATATTGGCATCCTGTACATCGTCGCCATCTCCTCCCTGGGGGTCTATGGCATCGTCTTGGCCGGTTGGGCCTCCAACAGCAAGTATGCCCTGCTGGGAGGGTTCCGGTCGGCCGCCCAGATGATCAGCTACGAGATCTTCCTGGGATTCTCCATCATCGGGCCACTGATGCTGGCGGGCTCGCTGAACGCCATCAAGATCGTGGAGGCTCAGGGGGGCAACTGGCAGTTGCTGGGGTTCATTCCCATTCCCCAGTGGTTCATCTTCGTCCAGCCCCTGGCTTTTCTCCTGTACTTGATCGCGGGGACTGCCGAGATTAACCGGGTTCCCTTCGACCTGCCGGAGGCGGAGACGGAGCTGGTAGCCGGTTTTCATACCGAATACAGCGGGATGAAGTTCGCCTTCTTCTTCCTGGCGGAGTATGCCAACATGATGGTGGTCTCCGCCATGGCGGTCATTCTCTTCTTTGGGGGATGGCAAGGGCCGTGGCTCCCGGGAGTGGTTTGGTTCCTCCTGAAGATGTCGATCTTTATTTTCCTGTTCTTTTGGTTGCGGGCCACGTTGCCTCGCTATCGGTACGATCAATTGATGGGGATCGGTTGGAAAGTGATGTTCCCTCTGGCGATCCTGAACATAGCCGTTACCGGGCTTGCTTACTACTATCTGGGATA
>JACOWJ010000008.1 GCA_016176845.1 Nitrospinota bacterium | reverse complement strand
GGGGGTCTTCGCTGAAAATGGAAATTCCTATGCAATGAACTTAGATTGCTTCGCTTCGCTCGCAATGACCCCCTCATGTCATTGCGAGGAGCGTTAGCGACGAAGCAATCTCAAAATGGAAATTCCTATACAATTAAATTACAAAAACAGCTTACCGCTAACCTTATAGTCAGATCAGCGGCAAGCTGTTTTACCGTGAAAATGCCGGGGGCTCTCGAAGGTCGTTTTTATCTGCGGGAGCGATCAACGCTGCCCGGCCATATCGGTTTTGCGGCAATAATCCCCCAGAGTTACAGTTCAGAGAGGATCAACTCCGACTCTCTCTTCTCCGAGAAAACCAACCGCTCTCCGTCAAACCGGAGCAGGATAGTATCTCCTTCCTTGAATCTGCCCTTCAGGACCTCCTCGGAGAGCGGATCCTCGATGAAACGCTGGATAGCCCGGCGCAGCGGTCTGGCCCCATAGGTGGGATTGTATCCCTCTTCGGCCAACCACTCCTTAGCGGCCGGCTCGATATCCAGCGAGAGCCCATGCTCTTCCAACTGCTTTTCCAGGTCGGCCAGCAGGATGTCGATGATCTTGAGAATGTGCTCCTTGTTCAGGGGATGGAAAACCACCACCGCATCCAATCGGTTCAGAAACTCCGGGTTAAAGACCCGCTTGAGCTCGGCGTGGATATTCTCCTTCATCTTGTCGAGCACGTCCTTCTCGCCGGACTTTTGGAACCCCAGGGCGGTGTGCTTCTCGATCACCCGAGCGCTGATGTTGGAGGTCATGATCACCACGGCGTTCTTGAAGTTCACTACCCGCCCGTAACTGTCGGTGAGGCGCCCATCGTCCATGATCTGCAGCAGGATGTTGAATACGTCCGGGTGGGCCTTCTCGATCTCGTCCAACAGGATGACCGAGTAAGGCTTTCGCCGGATCTGCTCGGTGAGCTGGCCGCCCTCCTCGTAGCCCACGTATCCGGGAGGAGCGCCGGTCAGCCGGGAGACGGTGAACCGCTCGGAGTACTCCGACATGTCCAGCCGCACCAGGGCCGACTCCTTCCCGAAGAGGAACTGGGCCAGCGTGCGGGCCAGGTGCGTCTTGCCCACGCCACTGGGTCCCAGGAACATGAAGGATCCGATTGGCTTGCTGGGATCGCGGAAGCCCGCGCGGGATCGCCGGATCGCCTTGCCGATCATCTCGATCGCCTCTTCCTGGCCCACCACTCGCTGGTGAAGCTCCCCCTCCATATTGAGGAGCCGTTGGGATTCCTCTTCCCGGATGTTGGTGACGGGGATGCCGGTCATCCGAGCGACGATCTCCGCGATGTCCTCCCCGGCCACGATGGGCTCCAACTCGTCCTGGGCCTCTTCCCACTCCTCTTTGAGGAGCTGGAGCTTGCGCCGCAGGTCTTCCTCTTTGTCGCGCAGCTCCACGGCCTTCTCGAACTCCTGGCTCTCGATCGCCTTCTTCTTGTCCCAGACGATCTTTTCGATCTGCCGCTGGACGTCCCGGACCTCCGGGGGGAAGGTGGACTTCTTGAGCCTCGCCCGGGAGCCCGCCTCGTCGATCACATCGATCGCCTTATCCGGCAGGAACCGGTCCGAGATGTAACGGTCGGACAGCTTGGAAGCGGAGATGATCGCATCTTCGGTGAACTTGGCCCGGTGATGGGCCTCGTACTTGTCCTTGAGCCCCCGGATGATCTGGATCGTCTCGTCCACTGAGGGTGGGTCCACGATGATGGGCTGGAACCTTCGCTCCAGGGCCCCGTTCTTCTCGATGTACTTGCGATACTCCGAGAGCGTGGTGGCCCCGATACACTGGATCTCGCCCCGAGAGAGGGCGGGCTTGAGCATGTTGGAGGCGTCGATCGAACCTTCCGCCGCCCCGGCGCCCACCAGAGTGTGCAGCTCATCGATGAAGAGGATCACGTTCTCCGATTGGATGATCTCCTTCATGATCGTCTTGAGCCGGGCCTCGAACTGGCCCCGGTATTTGGTCCCCGCCACCAGTGCCCCCAGATCCAGGGCGATCACCCGTTTGTCGTATAACACCTGGGGGACATCCTTGGTGACGATTCGTTGGGCCAGCCCCTCCACGATCGCCGTCTTGCCCACCCCTGGCTCGCCGATCAGCACCGGGTTGTTCTTGGTGCGGCGGGAGAGGATCTGAATGACCCTTTCGATCTCCTTTTCCCGACCGATCACCGGGTCGAGCTTGTCCTCCATGGCCAGATCCGTGAGATCGCGGCCGAACTCGTCCAGTGCCGGGGTCTTCTCCCGCTCCTTGGGGGCATTGAAGGGCTCCTGGAGAAGGTTCAGCGTTTGCTCTCGGGCATCGGACAGGCGCACGCCCATTCCCATCAGCACCTTGGAGGCCACGCCCTCCTTCTCCCGGATCAGGCCCAGCAGGAGGTGTTCCGTCCCGATGTAGTTGTGGCCCATCGACTTGGCCTCTTCGACGGCGTACTCGAGGACCTTCTTGGCCCGAGGAGAAAAGGGAATCTCTCCCACCGGAGCAGGGCTGGAGCTCTTGGGCATGTTCTTCTTCAGCTCTAACTTGAGACGCTCTAGATTGAGGCCGATCTTCTGCAGGGTGGTAATGGCGATCCCGCCGCCATCCTTCAGGATGCCCAACAGGATGTGCTCCGTCCCCAGGAACTCATGCTGGTTCCGTTCAGCCTCTTCCCGTGCCAGAATGATAACCCTCCTCGCCCTTTCCGTAAATCTTTTAAACATCTTCCCACCTCGCTTAATTCGCAGAAATTAAGCCATCTACCAGCCTTACGACCCTGTCCATCCTCTTTGCCAGATCTTGGCTGTGGGTTACGATGATAAGCGTCTTTCCCTTTTCTCGGTTCAACCGGCGTAACAACTCATAGATGGCCTCCCCCGTCCTCAGGTCCAGATTGCCCGTGGGTTCATCCGCCAGGATGACTTCCGGGTCATTCATCAGGGCACGGGCAACGGCCACCCTCTGCTGCTCACCTCCCGAAAGCTCTCCTGGTTTGTGATACAACCGTTCTGCCAACCCTACTTCCCCAAGAATCTCTGCCGCCCTCCGGCGAGCCTCGCCCTCAGGCTTGCGCTTGATCAGGGCCGGCATCATCGTGTTCTCGAGGGCATTGAACTCGGGCAAGAGGTGATGGAATTGAAAGACAAAGCCGATCTTTTGATTCCTAAAATGGGCCAGCCCTCCATCGTCCAACTGGAATACATCCAGAGCCCCGAAAAAGATCTTACCCATACTCGGTCGGTCCAGCGTGCCCATCAGGTGAAGCAAGGTGCTCTTCCCTGCCCCTGAGGCCCCCACCACTCCGACCATCTCCCCTCTCCGAATCTCCAGGTTCAATCCCTTGAGAACCTCGATCCTCTGACGTCCCAGAATAAAGGTCTTGTAAAGATCCACAACCTGGATTAGCGCCTCCTGGTCCGCCAATATACCCCATGCCTCAAGGCCCGGGCTACTTCCTGGAGCCAGGGCCATCGTCCCCCGAAGGGAAAGGTTTTCCCAGGACTTCATTCGTACCGGAGGGCCTCTACCGGGTTCATCCTGGCGGCATTCCAGGAGGGATAGAGGGTCGCCAGGAAGCTGATCCCGATGGCTGCCAGGGCGATCACCCCGATATCCAACGGTTCCATCTTTACCGGTAAGGTGCTCAGGTAATAGATATCACTGGGCAACTTGATGAATTGATACCGATCCAACAGGTGACAGGCCAGCCATCCACCCAGGGAGCCGATCACCGTCCCCGCTACGCCAATCACCAACCCTTCCATCATGAAGATCTTCATGATGCTGCGATTGCTCGCCCCCATGGATTTCAAGATGGCAATGTCTTTGTTCTTCTCCATCACCACCATGATCAGTGTGCTGATGATATTGAAGGCGGCCACCAGCACGATCAATACCAGGATGATGAACATGGCGATCTTCTCCAACTTCAAAGCGGAGAAGAGGTTTCGGTTCAGCTGCATCCAGTCCCGGACCCAGTAAGGGAACCCGACAACCTTCTGGATCGCTCTCGCCACCTGATCGGCCCGGTAGATGTCATCGATCTTGACCTCGATTCCGGTGACCTTAGCGCCCATATTGAAGAAACGCTGAGCGCTCTCGAGGGAGATAAAGGCCAGGCTGCTATCGTACTCGAACATCCCCGAATCGAAAATCCCGACCACCCGGAATCGCTTCATCCGGGGGACCATACCCACGACCGTCACGCTTCCCAAAGGGGAGATGACGGTTACTTCTTGCCCCTTGAAGACTCCCAGGTTCTTGGCGAGCTCCTTCCCGAGGATGATCCCTTTAGCTCCTATCATAGCCTTATCTTTCCCCGGGGTCAAGGTCTGTCCTTCCCCGGTGGGAAGAACTCCTCCATCGGGGCTGTAAGAACGGTCGAGCAGATCGATTTTTCCCTCCTTCAGGTTCTTCACCAGGTTGGTCACCTTCCCCTCGGTGCGAGGGTCGATGCCCCGGATCACCACCCCGGAGACGCTGGTCTCGGAGGTCAACATCACCTGGTTGTAAATGAAAGGAGCGACAGAGGCCACGTGGTCGACCCTCCGGACCTTCTCGATCAGCTGGGCGTAATTTTCCATGCCGGCGCCCGTGGGATCGACCACGACAATATGGGAGTTGGTCCCCAGGATCTTGTCGCGCAGATCCTCTTCGAAGCCGCTCATCACCGCCAACACGATGATGAGGGCCATCACTCCCACCGTGACCCCCCCGATCGAGATCCAGGTGATCAGGGAGATGAAGGCCTGCTTCCGCTTGGCTTTCAAATATCTCACGCCAATCTTTAATTCGTAAGACACAATCTCGCTGCGCGAGAAATGCAAAATGAAAAATGAAAAATGAAAAATGAAAAATGAAAATCTTGCACTTTGCACTTTGCATTCTGCATTTTGCAATTCCTCTGGTCAGGCCTCTTCTCTCAGCTGAGGGAAGAGGATCACGTCTCGGATCGAGGGCGAGCCGGTCAGGATCATCACCAGACGGTCGATCCCGATCCCTTCTCCCGCTGTGGGGGGCAATCCATATTCCAGAGCCCTCAAGAAGTCCCGGTCCATCCACTGGGCCTCTTGGTCCCCCGCCTCTCTGCGGCGCACCTGTTCCAGGAAGCGCTCGCGCTGGTCCATCGGGTCGTTCAGCTCTGTGTAAGCGTTGGCGATCTCCTTCCGTCCCACATACAGCTCGAATCGTTCCACCAGGTCGGGATCGTCCTCTCTCGACTTGGAGAGGGGGGAGAGCTCCTTGGGATAGTCGATGATGAAAGTGGGCTGAACCAGCTTGGGCTCCACCCGCTCCTCGAAGATCTTATCCAGGACCTGCCCCGGGCTATCCTTCTGAGGATCGACGGAGAGATTGAGGGCCTTGGCCAACCGAATGGCTGCGGCCCGGTCCTCCAGGACCTCAGGGGCCACCTCTCCCAGCCTTACCAGGGCCTCCCGATAGGTGTGCCGGGGCCAGGGGGGCGTGAAGTCGATCCGTTCCCCTTCGTAATGGACCTCCGGGCTTCCCAGGACGTCCCGCGTGAGCTCAAAGAGCATCTCTTCCGTGAGTGCCATCAAGTCATTATAATCGGCATAAGCCATGTAAAACTCAAGCATGGTAAATTCGGGGTTGTGCTCCCGGGAGAGGCCCTCGTTGCGAAAGCTTCGGTTGATCTCGTAAACCCGCTCGAGCCCCCCCACCACCAGCCGTTTCAGGTAGAGCTCTGGGGCCACCCGCAAGTAAAGGTTACGGTTGAGGGCCGTGTGGTGCGTGACGAAGGGCCGGGCCGTCGCTCCGCCAGGGATCGGCTGCATGATGGGGGTCTCCACCTCCAGGAAGTCCCGCCGATTCAAGAAGTCCTTGATCTTCTGAACGATCGCGCTACGCAAGACAAAGACCCGGCGAACCTCCGGGTTGACCAACAAGTCCACGTAGCGCTGCCGGTAGCGGGTCTCGATGTCCTTGAGCCCATGCCATTTCTCCGGCAAGGGCCGCAGGGCCTTGGACAGCAGGACCACTTCCCGGGCCCATACGGTCAGTTCCTCCGTCCGGGTCCGAAAGGTCTTGCCCTTGATCCCCAGGAAATCACCGATATCCATAAACCTGGAGAACCGATCGAAGCCCTCTTGCCCAAGGTCGTCCTTGCGGAGGTAAACCTGGATCCTCCCGGAGCGGTCCTGGATGTGGCAGAAGGCCGCCTTGCCGTGCTCCCTGCGCGACATCATGCGTCCCGCGATTACGACCTCTTCTTCTCGCGTCTCCAACTCCTCTTTGGACAGCCCCCCACACCGCTCGAAGATCTCTCTCAAGGTATGAGAGACCCGAAACCGGTTGGGATAGGGGTCAATCCCGTCCGCCCGGAGCTCCTGGACTTTATCGATCCTCTGTTGAATCAGGTCGTTGATCTCTTCCATCGAAGGAACCTTGTTGCCCTTTCCAAAAACCGCGAATTACCTCGATGTCTTACAAAATACGGTCAATATAACTTATTTGGGCCTACCCGTCAAGGGGAAAGGTTTTGGATTTTCAGCCTGGAACGCCGTCACGCGACCGGGATCTTCGCCCTTTGCCGCAAGTAAGCCTGCATGAACGGATGGATCTCTCCGCCGAGGACCGCATCCACGTTGCCGATCTCCAGGCCGGTGCGGTGATCCTTGGCCAGCCGGTAAGGGTGGAGGACATAGGAGCGAATTTGGCTCCCCCAGGCGATCTCCTTCTTATCCTTGTGGAAGGTGGCCAGCTTCTCCGTCTGCCGGCGCAACTCCAGCTCGTAAAGCCTGGCCTTCAGGATCTTTAAGGCCGTGGCCTTATTGCGGTGTTGGGATCTTTCGTTTTGGCACTGGACTACAATGCCGGAAGGGAGATGGGTGATCCGGACCGCCGAGTCGGTCACGTTGACATGTTGGCCTCCCGCCCCGCTGGACCGGTAGGTGTCGATCCGCAGGTCGGTCTCATCGATCTCGATCTCGATCTCCTCTTCGATATCCGGGTAGACAGAGACGGATGCGAAGGAGGTGTGACGCCGTTTGTTGTAATCGAAGGGAGAGATGCGCACCAGGCGATGGACCCCCGCCTCGGTCCTCAGGTATCCGTATGCGTACTGGCCAACCACGGAGAAGGTCACGCTCTTGAGGCCGGCCTCTTCGGCGGCCTGCAGATCCATGGTCTCCGTCTTGTGGCCCCGCTTTTCAGCCCACTTCAGGTACATGTTGAGCAACATCTCGGCCCAGTCCTGCGACTCGGTGCCCCCGGCCCCGGGATGGATGGAGACGATGGCGTTGCTCTTGTCATGGGGCTCCTTGAAGAGGGTCTCGATCTCCAACAGGTTTACCTTTTCCTCCAGCGAGCCCAGGCCGGCCTCCACCTCTGACATCATGGAGAGATCTCCCTCTTCGCTGACCAGCTCCACCAGAATCTGATTCTCTTCGGCCTCTCGGGACAAGGCCTGCCATTTCTCGATGGTATTGAGGAGCTGAGCCCTCTTCTTGAGGATCTGCTGCGCGGCCCCACCATCTTCCCAGAAGCCCTCCTTTGCGACTTCCTCTTCCAATTTTTTAACCTCTTCCTCCAACACTCCTAAGTCAAAGATCACCTCGGAGAATCTTCAACCGTTCCTCGATTTCGCTCAGCCTTTTTTCTTGTTCCTCGAACATCAAGATGGATACCTCCTTTGCTCGCTTCGCTCTAAATTAGGGATTAGGGGTTAGGGGCTAGTAAGAGAGCTTTTGCTAATCCCTAGTCCCTAGTCCCTAGTCCCTAGTCCCTAGTCCCTTAAAATGGAAATTCCTATACGCTAAATTTAAAATTTCCAATTTCAATTTCCAATCCGCCCTCGAAGAGGGCGAAGGGCTCACCTCCCGAACCTCCTCCGGGCCCGGATGCCAAAGAGGACGATGGCGCAAAGGGCACAAAGATAAGCAAAGAGGTCCCCATGACGGGTATAAAAGGTCAGGCCCTCTCTGGGGTCCTTCGGCGAGATCTCCCCTCTCAGCCAGGTTTGGACAAAGATATCCGACTGCTGGAGGATCCGCCCCCGGGGGTCGAAGAGGCCCGATACGCCCGTATTGGCCGCCCGGATGACCGGGACCCGGTTCTCGATGGCCCGGAAAGGAACCATCGACATGTGCTGATAAGGGGCGGGGCTGCGGCCGAACCAGGCATCGTTGGTGATGTTGACCAGGAACTGGGCCCCTTCCAGGACGAAGCGCCGGGCCAGTTCGGGGAAGATCGACTCGAAGCAGATCAGCACACCAAACCTCCCCTGAGGGATGGACATCAGGGTGAATTCCTTTCCCGCAGCGAAATCCCCGATCCCTTCGACCATCCTGTGGACAAAGGGCAACATCCGCTGAAGGGGAACGTATTCCCCGAAGGGCACCAGATGGATCTTGTCGTATTGGCCCAGCACCATCCCTTGGGGGGAGATCAGATAGGCCCGGTTGAACATCTCCACGCCGGTTCGGTTGAGCCTATAAGCCGGGCTGCCGAAGAGCAGGGGGGCCCCGCTTTGACCCGCCAGGGCAAACGTCTGGGGTCGATACCGGTCATCGGACTGGAAGAAGAAGGGCGTGGATGCCTCCGGCCATACGATCAGGTCGGCCGGCGCGCGAGCGGCCGCCAGCGTGAGCTCCCGGTGGAGCGCAAAGACCTCCTCCTGGTAGCGGCGGTCCCACTTCCTGTCCTGCTCGATGTTCCCCTGGATGAGGATGGCCCGGACCTTCTGAGAAGAGCCCTCTTTGAGGGCAGACTCCCCGCTTTTTAACCTCCAGGAGCCATAGGCCAGGCAAAGGGAGAGGGCCACCAGAGGGGCGGCAAGTTTCAAGGCCAGTGAGGACCGAGGCTTGCTCCTGCCGCGGAGCTGCGCCGGGCCATCCGCCGGTGCGGGGTTCCTGAGGGCAACGAGGAGGAGGGCCAGGGTCGCATTGACCCATACAATCAGGAAAGAGACCCCATAGACCCCCGTGACCTCGGCGATCTGGATCAATGGGAGGGCCTTGTATTGGGAGTAGCCCAGGCTCGCCCAGGGGAAGCCGCTGAGCAGGTGGGCCCGTACGAGCTCCAGAGTGGTCCAGACCAGCGGTGCCCCGATCCACTGGAGGCCCAGGGTCGCCTGACCCAAGTGAGCGAAAAGTAAAGCGAAGAGGGCGACATAAGCTGCCAGGTAGAGGGCCAACAGGAGGAGGATCAGCAGGCTCACCGGGAGGGGTAGGTGGCCGTAATTCACCATGGTGTTGGTCACCCAATGGAGCGTGCCGAGATAAAAGGTTAAGCCCGTGATCCCCCCCACCCAGAAGGCCTGCCGGGGGCCCTTCCCCCCCAATATCCAGAGCAGCGGAACCAGGGCCACCCAGGCCAGCGTCTCCAGGTCGAAGCTGGGGAAGATCAGGATCAGCAAGATCCCCGACAGGACGGCCAGCAGGCCATCCTTCCAGGATATCCGGATGACTTTTTTGGGGATGCTTTTAGGTCGATGGATCGAGCGCGTTTTCGAAGTCATGGATGAAAAAATTCTTCCTCTCTTTACCCGGATAACCTAATATCATAAATGTCTTGGACTTTCAAGGGGAGCCCTTTCCGACCCGATCCAGGATCTCTATCAGAAGGCCATCCGGGGGAGGATTCTCCGGTATCGGCCGTAGCTGACTCCTCTTGCCTGAGGCCGGGCCTTCGCTCAGACAATCTCAAGCAATAATATAGTAATTTTTATCCATACTTATGCCTATTGTATTTTATCAGGATGTTTCTTTTGTAGCCACTCTACTAAAAAATCAAATCCTCTTCTTCTGCTTTGTGAACGGATATATTTCCGTAGTTCAGGCCATTGTTTAATTATTTCTCTATAGCCTATCAATTTTATAATTTCATTATAGGGAGCATATTCAAGTAATCGAATAATTGCCCATTTCCTATCAATATGCCCCATTGACACTTTACCCGATAAGATATCCTTTAGCTTATCCTCATCAATATCATAATCCCATATATAGGGAATTTTGGATGTCATCTCTATCGATTACTCCTAATCTAATTTCATCTGCCTATTTGGTTCTGTTCGCCAGCTTCTTCATACCACTTTTTGCGGTAATATACTACTTCTGCAACCCTTGCTTGTCCAGAACTTTAATTGGCGCGAAAAACCAATCTCGAGGGGGTCTGTATGGGCAACCCCATGGGGGGCCCTTCTCGAGGGTTATCTGTCAAACTTCTCTTGACAGATAACCTCCGGGTAGTAGAATGACATGGCACCGATAAAGTCTATCCTAAAGATTGTTTTTAAGGTAAAATATCGGCCGGGGCAATTCCCCGGAGAGGTTCCCCAAGAATTCGTTCAACCTCGAAACCTGGGGACCTATCCGCAAGGAGCCATGAGCGGAAAGGAGGTGAGGACCAGCGGTAAGTCGTAAAGGACTTAGATTCCTCGCTTCGCTCGGAATGACAGCCGCAGAATCTGTCATTCCGAAGGAGCAATAGCGACTGAGGAATCTGAAAAAATGGAATTTCCTATACTTCCAGGTTAAGGGGGAAAATCACCGTTTCGATTGAAAGCCGAATATGGCGCTCTCAGACGATTCCCAACGAAAACAGGCCGATGAAGAAGATTGCGGTTTGACGCGTCCGCTGATGCCTTTCCGTTTCTTTTATTGCTGATAGCCGATGGCCGAAAGAAGATCGCTCGCGCAGGAATCCATCCCCCCGGTGTTTCAGTCAAAACAACCTGGGGGCAAAGGCCTTCGCCCCCGCGGAGGCGAATTGGAAATTCGAAATTGCAAATGGAAATTTTTAAATTTTCTCTTTCCAATTTCTAATTTGCAACTCTCGCGAGGCGAGGTCGCCTCCTGCCCCACCAACTCGGGAGGAACATCATGAGGGAAAGGGCCATCATTGGCCTCTTAGCCGTAATCTTCAGCCTCACCGGGCCGGCCTCCGCCCTGGCTAGGATGGAATTCAGTCTGGGAGGGGAAGGAGGACGCATGCGGCTCCTGGTGGAAGGAACTATCTACAACCAGAGCCTGCTGCGAAGCGACGACTTTCGCTTTGACGAGAGCCTGAGCCTGGTCAGCAGCCGTTTCGTTCCCCAGTTCGAGCTCACCCTGGAGAACCTGCTCACCGATCTGGGCCCCATCGACAAGCTCGATTTCCATACCATGATCCGCCCGGTCTACGAGGGGATCTACGACATGCGCCGCGATCGCTGGGGTGAGGAGGCCCCCGCGCTCATCGACAGTCCCGTCGGCCACTGGGAGAACCGGGCCCGGCCCCCGCGCAACGCGGGGAACTTCCGATTGTTGGACCTTCCGTTTTTGCCCTTCGACCGGCTGCACGGCTACAAGCAGAACCTCACCCGGAACCAGCTGCGCTGGGAGCGGACGGATGCCTATCGGGATTGGCCCTTCCGGGAGCTCTACTTCGACCTCACGGCCGGCAAGCACTGGCTGCGTCTGGGCAAGCAGCAGATCGTCTGGGGGAAGGCGGACAACTTCCGCCTCCAGGACATCGTCAATCCGGTGGACTTCGGCATCCATTCCTTCCTGGAGCCCTGGGTGGACATCCGCATGCCCCAGTGGTACATCAATTATCAGTACCAGTTCGGTCCCCGGGGGCCCTTCGAGAACGTGGCCCTGCAGCTGATCGGCAGTCTGGGCCAATTCCAGCCGATCGGGATCGGCCAGGTGGGCCAGCCCTGGGCCACCGTCCTCTCCTATGAGGGGGGGCGGACGGGAACGGCCGTCTACAACTATACCAAGGCCCTGCGGAATGATACCCTCCGGAACGGCGCTGCGGCTACCATGCCCAACATCTTCGCGGGCATCGTGAACGCCTTCCGGGGTGCCCGGGGTGAGCCCCTCATCCCCGCGACCGGCTGTGCCGACCCGGCCCGTTGCGCCCAGCGCTTCTCGCGGCTGGGGGGCAGCCAGATCCTGGAGCGGTGGCACGTCCCCCACTCGGTCAGCTGGCACAACATGCAGTATGGGGCCAACCTGGAGTTCCTCCTCAAGGGCTGGCGCTTCGCCCTCACCTATTTCAACGGCCGCCAGGACATCCCGGTGGACCACGTGATTACCCCCTGGTCCACGGCCAAACCCGACCCGATCACCGGGCTCCCCTTCGGCGGCGTGATCGAGCTGGTCAACCCCCGGAAGAGCACCTTCGGGCTGGCGGTGGACTATTTCGAGCCGTACACCTCCACCGTGTGGCGGATCGAGTCGTCCTTCACCCCCAACAAGCTGCTGGAGAACTGGAATCATTTGGACCTGAACAGCGAGCACAACGTCTTCTCGTGGGTGATCGGGATCGACCGGCCCACCGTGGGCGGCCCCATCTTCAAGTGGATCAATCCCACCCGGCAGGTCTTCGTCTCGGGCCAGGCTTTCGGCCAGACGATCTTCAATCACGAGGGGGGAGCGCGCACCGGGATCCCCACCGACCGCAACCAGTTCATCTTCACCTTCGCCCTCTCGACCAACTACTTCCACGACCGGCTGAACCCCAGCTGGTTCATCGCCTGGTCGCCCAATGGCAGGTCGCTCCTCAGTGGCGGGGCGATCGAGTACCTCTTCACCGACCACTGGTCGGCCAAGGTGGGCTTCAATTCCACCGGTGGCCATCCCAAGCGCCACTATGAGAACCTGGCATCGGGCTATATCCCCGCCCTGGGCCGGGACTCCACCCTCCGGCGGATCCTGGGGGGCGACAACTCCACCAACCTGGCCGACCACAACATCGGAGGGGAGCGGCCAGCCTTCAGGCCACCCGTGGGCGACCTGCAAGAGATCTCCATCGGGGTGGCCAAGGAGCTGTTTGGGGATTACCTCTCCAGGCATAACGACGAGATCTTTTTACGGTTTGGATACCGGTTCTAGAATAGATCACGGATGAGGGAGCGGCCTATCCGAAGCCCCCAGGGGTCGAAGCCCACGCCATGGCCCCTGGGGCTTCGGATAGGCCCTGTCTCTCCATTTTTTATTTTCCAATTTCCAATTCTCGCGAAGCGAGAGGGAGGGAAACCGAGATGACCAACCCGATCATCGGCCAGAAGGAGCCTACACCCCTATACGACCTGTTCGAGAAATTCCCTGATATCCCCCGGACCACCATCCTCAAGCTGGATGTCCTCAATTGGGGCGTCCGCTACACCCCTGTGATCAACTGGATCGGCCGCTGGACACTCCCCCTGGGAACCTTCGGCTATTCGACCTTCCCCGAGGAGGTCAAGAGCGGGGAGGTCAGCCGCAGCCCGGAGGAGGCCAACCTTTTCGATATTCCCTCCTTCATGGTCTTGCGCGATGGCACCAACATCCAACTTCTCATCAAGCCCGATGCCCCTTACGAGATCCGCTACGAGGGGGATGGCTCCTACCTGCTCTACTGGAAGGGGATGGCGGTGGAGGAGGTCCTCTTCGTCCCCCGGCCCAACTGGCTCTCCAAACGCCTCCAGGACGGCACTCCGGTGCCCCTGATCTTAACCCCCATGGGCGACACCCACACCTGAACCATTACCCCTTCGTTTTGCGTGTACGCAAACACCGACGAGGAGTGCTGGTTCTGCCCCCTGACCGCCGGCCAGAAGGCCATTCAAGGGATGGGGATCAACAAGCCGGTGGCGATCACCCCCGAGAGGGTGGCCGAGGCCCTGACCATCGTGCGGGATGAGCAGTACCAGCGGGGCAAGAAGTTCCTCGAGGCCAAGATCCCCTGCGGCCAGAACAACTGCCGCTGCCTGACCTGGCTGATCACCGGGGGCTCCATTTGCAACCAGGAGAAGGAGGCCGAGCGTTATATCCCTTATATCGAGGCGGTGCGGCGGGTAGTGCCCGAGTACAACACCTACGTCGAGACCCAGGCCTGCTCCCCCCAATCGGCGGAGAAGCTGGCCAAGGTGGGCCTCCATGGCATCCAGTACAACATCGAGGTCTGGGACAAGAAGATGTTCTACCACACCTGCCCCGGCAAGGCCAAGAACATCACCTGGGAAAAATGGACCGAGTGGCTGGCCGGGGCGGTCCCCTTCTTCGAAAAGGGCCACGTAGTGAGCAACCAGGTCTTGGGGCTGGAGCTGCAGCCCCCCGAGGGATTTAAGGACCTGGAGGCGGGCTTCGCGTCGGTGATGGAGGGTCACGAGTGGTTCGCCCGCCACGGCATCGCCCCCAGTTGGACTCCCTTTATCACCTATACGGGGACGAAAATCGAGCACTCCCCCTGCCCGCCCACGGAGTATTACCTGAGGGTGGGCATCGAGACCCATAAACTCATGCTCCAGCACAAGCTCTATACCCCCAGCCGCTTCTTCTTCTGCTACCGCGGGGGGATCATCATGGGCAGCTCGGAGTTCGCCCGCCACCGCTGGGGCGACATGGGATATAACGAGTACCGCGACCCCTGCATGCTGCGGCGAGAGGCCGAGGTGGTGGTAGGTTAGCTCATAGCTCAAAGCTCATAGCTCATAATAGGGAACGGTCAGCTATGAGCTGGGAGCTATAGAGGTTTAGAAAAGGAATTGGGCATTTTTACCGCAGAGGCGCAGGGATTTTCTCAAGCTCTTCTCTGCGTCTCTCTGCCTCTGCGGTTTATCCAAAACATGATCTGCATATCTATAGAATCCATTTTCATTCTCGGGGGTGGCCAGCTCTGCCTGGCCATCACTTTTTAAGGGGGATCCGGTATGCCAAGGCTTACAAAGAAAAGATCGAAAAAGGCCGGCCTCCCCCCCGGGACTCTCGTTCATATTGGAGAGAAAAAGGCCGAGGAAGTAAAAATTACCATAATGGGTTACAATGATGGGCATTTTGAAGAAAAAGAAATAAAAACGATCCAGGAATCCCGCCTCTCGAAAGACAAGAGTACCATAACATGGGTTAATGTCGAGGGTATTCATCAGGTTGGGATTGTCGAAGAAGTTGGTAATTATTTTGGATTACATCCTCTGGTATTGGAGGACATTCTTAATACAGATCAGCGTCCAAAAATAGATGATTATGATAAGTATATCTATATCGTTCTGAAAATGATTTATTTCAATGGAAAGTGTGGTGAAATAGTTACGGAGCAGATCAGCTTGATCCTTGGATCGAACTTTGTCATTTCTTTTCAAGAAGGAAAGGAAGGGGACGTTTTTGACCCGATCAGGGAGAGAATCAGGAATGGCAAGGGTCGCATCCGGACGATGGGGGCAGACTATCTTGGTTACACTTTATTAGATGCTATAGTTGATAACTATTTTATAGTTCTCGAAAAATTAGGGGAAAATATAGAGCTGCTGGAAGAAGAGCTGGTGGTCGATCCCACAACACAAACCTTACGGGAGATCCATCGCTTAAAAAGAGAGATGATATTCTTACGGAAGGCCGTTTGGCCTTTGAGAGAAGTAATCAGTAGTCTGGAAAGAGGAGAGTCCTCGCTGATCAAAGAAACCATGGAGATGTATTTTAGAGATGTTCACGATCATGCAATTTATGTCATTGAAACAATAGAGACATTTCGGGATATGCTTTCAGGGATGCTTGATATTTATCTTTCAAGTATCAATAATAAGATGAATGCAGTAATGAAAGTATTGACGATCGTCATGACGATATTCATGCCGCTGAGCTTGATTGCCGGAATTTACGGGATGAATTTTAAATATATGCCGGAGCTTGAGTGGCGTTGGGGTTATTTTATGGCTTGCTCTATCATGGGGGTGATTGGGGTCTCGATGGTGGTTTATTTCAGGAAAAAGAGATGGCTGTGAGGCTGCATGAGCCTCGATAACAATGTAGAGAAAGAGCGATATCTACAGGCTTAAGTTGAAAAAGGGGAGGCCCGCGATGGGCGTTCAAGCTTCAATAACCGGGGGCCTTTGGGGCCTCCGGTGAGAGAGGAGGGAGGAGCGATGGCTCACGTGGACAGCTGCCAATTTTTCGGGTTGGACGAGCAGCTTTACACCTTTAACCAGGAACGGATGGAATACGCCAACCAGCGAAAGCTCTATCACCTGGAGGTGGAGCTCACCAACAAATGCGCCGCCGGCTGCAGCTACTGCATTTACGGATGCACGACCAAGGACGACATCTTCCTGGAGAGGGGGGTCCTGGCCCGGGTCATCGACGAGGCCGCCGATGTCGGCGTCAAGGAGATGTATCTGGGGGGGGGCGACCCCATCCTCCACCCCGACTGGTACGACATCGCCGGCCACGCCATGAGCCGGGAGATCGGCGTCTCCCTCTGGACGGGCGGGGTGCTGCCCAAGAAGGTCATCCAGCAGATCATGAAGCTGGACAACGAGCGGCTGGTCTGCGTGGGCATCCACATTGACACGGTGAACCCGGAGGCCTACGGCCAGGTCAATTTCTACCCCAACACCCTGGCCCTCAAAATGGAGAGCTACCGGGCCCTGCTGGGGGCAGGCTTCTCCCCCAAGAAGGTCCTGCCCACCCTCACGCTGACCCGGCCCACGATACCCTATATCGAAGAGACCCTCGACTGGTTCATCGACGAGATGGGCGCCCAACAGGTCATCCTCTGCCCCTTCAAGCCCAGCGGCTTCAAGACCGAGGACCGGAAATACGAGCCGGGCCTCTCCGACATCCGCCGGGCCCACGAGCACCTGGCCAGGCGGCTGGGCGCCGGCTGGCTGATGCTGGGCGACACCCCCATTGGGACCTACTACTGCCGCACCAACCTGGCCCTGATGGCCAACGGCGACCTGGCCCCCTGCGGCTGTCTCTACCCAGAGCACAAGATCGGCAACGTCTACGAGGGCTCGATCCGGGAGGTCTTCGAGCAGAACCGCGAGCTGGTTACCTTCTCCTTCCCCATCAAGGGGAAATGCGGCGAATGCGAGAACAACCCCCACTGCATCGGCTGTCGGGGCAATGCCTATATGTTCCTGGGGGACTATCAGGCCTCCGATCCCCGCTGCTGGCTGAACCCTGAGGCCCGGGAGTACTACCTGCAATAGATTGCAAAATGAAAAATGCAAAATGAAAAATGAAAATTGGAGATTAGAGATCGGAAATTTTAAATTCATCGCCAGCCCAATTTTTTTAGCGCGAATGAGCGTTGGGAGGACCAATGGCAATGTAGGGGCGGGATTTATCCCGCCCGCTTCCATCCCAACGGTTTTTCGCGACGATGAATTTTCTCAAAATGAGCGAGCGGGGGGCAAATTTCCAATCTTATTCAATTTCCAATTTCCAATCTTCAATTTCCAATGCTCGCGAAGCGAGCAAGGGAGGTAGATCATGTCCGAGAACGCTATTGATTGGGGACAGGTCAAGGAGTGGGACGAGAAATACTACCTGCACGTGCTGAAGTCCCAGGGCGAGTACGGTTACGTTCCCATCGCCCGGACCGAGGGGAGCTACCTCTACATGCCCGACGGCAAGAAGCTGCTAGACTTCTCCAGCCAGCTGGTCTGCGTCAACATCGACCAGGGCCATCCCCGGATCCGGGAGGCCATCAAGGAGGCGGTGGATCGTTACGGCTTCGTATGGGAGGCCTTCTGTACCGATTACCGGGCCCGGGCCGCCAAGCTCATCGTCGAGGACCTGCTGGGCCCGGATGGGTGGGCTGGCCGGGTGCGTTTCTCCAATTCGGGGAGCGAGGCGGTCGAGGCCGCCCTGATTATCGCCCGGCTCTTCACCGGCCGGCCCAACATCATCACCCGCGAGTACGCCTACCATGGCTGGACCATGGGGGCGGCGGGCTGCACCAAGCTGCGGGCGGTCCGCAGCGCCCTGACCTCCCCCGAGGCCCAGGAGATCCGAGACGTGCCGGGCTTCAATCATGCCAGCTTCCACTTTGTCCCGGCTCCTTTCTGCTACCGCTGCTCCCTGGGGCACACCTATCCCTCCTGCAAACAGCCGGATGGGACGCTAGCCTGCATCCAGATCACCGAGAATATTATCCGGACCCTGGGCCCCGAGACGGTGGCGGCCATGATCACCGAGATTACCATGGGGGGAGGGTGCGTCCACCCACCCCTCGAGTACATCCCCCAGATCCGGGAGATGACCCGGCGGCTGGGGATCCTGTGGATCGACGACGAGGTGATGTGCGGCTTCGGCCGGATGGGCCAATGGTTCGCCTACCAGCGCTACCCGGGGGTCACCCCCGACCTGATGAGCATCGCCAAGGCCACCACCAACTCCGCCATCCCCATCGGGGGCGTCGTCCTGAGCCGGGAGATCGCCGACTTCTTCGAGGGATACCGCTGGTGGTCGATCAATACCTTCGCCGCCCACCCGATCGCCATGGCGGCCACCTGTGCCACCATCGAGGTGATGAAAGAGATGGACCTGCCCGCGGTGGCCCGCAGAGCCAGCAAGATGTTGGAAAAGTCGCTGTTGGAGCTGCAGGACAAGCACCCCTGCATCGGCATGGTCGCCGGCTCCGAGGGGGGGATGCTCTGGGGGGTCGAGATGGTCAAGGATCGCAAGACCAGGGAGCCCTTCGTGACCGAGGACCGCCACTTCCTGCCGGCGGGCGATCTCAAAAAGTTCCCCAACACCGTCATTCGGGATAAGTGCGCCGAACGGGGGGTCCTGGCCGGGGGGGTCTTCCCCAACACGCTGCGGCTGGCCCCGCCCCTGACCATCACCGAGGAGGAGCTCAACCAGGGGATCGAGGCCCTGGATTACGCCTTCTCGGAGGTGGATAAGATGACTAAAGAAGGCAAAATGTAAAATGCAAAATGTAAAATGCAAAGTGAAAGAAAAACTGTAAAGTGTCAGCTCGTTGTTCTTCAATCATTTTGCATTTTTCACTTTAAATCGGGAATCTTGGTATGGATAAAGAGCTGGTGGTAAGGGAGATTTTGTCAGAACAGATGATTGATGCTGGGAAGAAGCTAATTGAACGACTTGATGAATCACAAGTGAACGTCCAGGCAGCGTTTTGGTTATACTTGCCTGATGACAAAACTTGGGAAATGATGCTTATTTCACCTTTGGTGGGAACCGATGGGCCAAGGAGCTTTTATAAGCGTATTCTGGACGCAAACAAGAAAGCCGAGGAATCAGAGCCAATCATTTCACTGGATGATATCAGGGTCGCAGATACTTCGAATCGCTTAGCCAATCTACTCAGCATTGCTATACCGACAGGAAGCGGAATCTCCGGAATTAGGCTTTGGAAAAACGCCATAAACGGAACCTTTATCGAAGACTCCTATATTTACAGGGCCAATATCAGCATATAACAAGCGGATCTAAACTTACTTCCCAAGACCATGCGCGAAGAGAAACGGGTACGGTACTACCTGGTACCATCAAGCCGTCCCTGCGGGAGAAAGTACGCCCCACGTCGAGGCTCATGTCGCGGTACTCGCAATGATGAAAACCCGTTGAAAAGCGAGCATAATCGATATGGACAACAACAGCGCATTTGAGTCCAGCCAAATACACAGTTCCATAACAACACTGTTGAGCGAAGCGGCCAGGCAGCTTGCTATTTTCCTTGAGAAAGTACTGCCATCGATCTTCGACGACTGGTGGAAGCAAGCCGTCGTAAATAACCTTTCATCCCAACAGCGGCAGCAAATTGAACAGCGAAATATTGGCTCCTTGGCGTCATTGGACTTTGCCGCTCTGCTTCGAGTCCTCGACCAGAACTGGTATCAAATATCACCAAAGTTGAGCCTGACCTCGGAAGCCCGCCACTTCGTCAAGGAAATGCAGACCGTCCGAAACCGGTGGGCGCATGCGAGTACAGAGGGGTTTCCGGTCGAGGACATTTACCGCGACCTCGATACCTTGCAGCGCTTTGCCACGGTCATTGATGCGGATGAAAGCCTGCTTCAAGAAGTGCGAGCTACAAAGACGTCCCTGCTTGCCGGGGAAATGCAT
>JACOWJ010000061.1 GCA_016176845.1 Nitrospinota bacterium | reverse complement strand
CCCAAGAGGGAGCAGGTTGTGGGGGATGTGGAGAAGAGGGTGGTCGCCCAGCTCCTGGCCCTGATGGATGGGCTGGAGGGTCGCGGAAAGGTTATCGTGATCGGCGCCTCCAATATTCCCCATATGCTTGATCCCGCGCTGCGCTGACCGGGGCGCTTTGACCGCGAGATCGAGATCGGCATTCCCGACCGCAGCGCAAGGATGGAGATTCTGGAGATTCACACCCGCGGCATGCCCTTGGAGGACAATTTGAGCCTGGAAAGAATCGGCGAGATCACCCATGGATTCACGGGGGCCGACCTGGCGGCCCTGTGCCGAGAGGCCGCAATGACGGCGTTAAGAAGGATCATACCGCGCATCGAGTTCGACCAGGACGAGGTCCCTTATGAGCTTCTTCTCAGCCTTAAGGTTACCATGGATGACTTTCTGTCAGCCCTTAAAGAGGTGGAACCCTCTGCTATCCGCGAGGTTTTTATAGAGATCCCCAAGGTGAGATGGAGCGAGGTTGGGGTACCGGAGGAGTTTAAGGCGAGACTGAAAGAAGCGGTGGCCTGGCCTTTAGAGTACGCGCCTCTCTTTTCCTATGCCCAACTTCGTCCCCCCAAGGGGATACTTCTCCACGGGGCCCCGGGAACCGGGAAGACCCTTCTGGCGCGGGCGCTTGCCACGGAGGTGGGGGTTAATTTCATTGCCATTAAAGGACCTCAGCTTCTTTCCAAGTACGTTGGCGAGTCGGAGAGGGGAATCCGGGAGCTTTTTAAAAAGGCAAAACAGGCCGCCCCGTGCATCATCTTTCTGGATGAGATTGATGCTATTGCCCCCACCAGGGGTAGCGGCGGGGCGGACTCTCACGTTGCCGAGCGGGTGGTAAGCCAGATTCTCACAGAGATCGATGGCATCGAGGAGCTAAAGGGGGTATGGGTCCTCGGCACCACCAATCGGCTCGACATGGTTGACCCGGCGCTTTTGCGCCCGGGGAGGTTCGACTTGGTCCTGGAGCTGCCTCTGCCTGATGAGAAGACCCGTCTGGAGATCCTTAAGATCCATACTCGCGGACGACCCATTGCTCCGGATGTCGACCTCGCTCGCCTGGCTGAAAGGATGGAGAACGTGGTAGGGGCCGAGATTGAGGCCCTTTGCCGGCGCGCGGTGATGGTAGCGATTCGCCAGTTTGTCGAAGAAAAAGAGGGTCTTGAAGGAGACTATTCGCGCTTCCGTGTAAC
>JACOWJ010000007.1 GCA_016176845.1 Nitrospinota bacterium | reverse complement strand
TCAGCGGGGCCGCTCCTTTCCCTTTGGCGGCTTTTCGCAGGTGACGGTGGACCAGGAAATCGAGCAGGGTATTGGTCAAGACCATCGAGCGGGCATCCGCGCTGGTCCTTTTCCCCGAGGCATCCCTCCGTTGAACCTTCCTTCTCTTGGCGAGCCCGTTGGGCCGGTCGATCATGAGGCATGAGTGGATCGCTTTCAAATAATGGGCTTTTTGAATCGTATCCCCCATGAGGAGGCAGATCGCTTCAGCCAAACGTGCCACAGGATTCCCGTTTCCTGTGAGGAGCTCTTGAACTTCGAGGGCTTCCTCTGCTTTTTCCAATTCATCTGCCAGCCTGCTACATAGCTCATCCAGATCATCAAGGATTTTTTCTGAATAGGAATGGGGGCCATGAAATATGCTCCCCAGGAGGTTGATAAATTCGGTGGCATCCGGACAGGTTTTGGGAAGCGAGTCTTTCAACTTTTTGATGAAACGAACCTTGTCATCTAAAATTCTAAGGCACATCATAACTACTGGAACGCGCTCAAAACGTCTGAGAAAATCGGCCATGGATTCTTCTGCGGAATTTCTTAATTTATGCTCATTGCCACAGGAACAATCTACAAAGATCGGCCATGGATTCTGTTCTCGTTGTTCCGTTAAAACTCCGGTCTGCTCCCACTCCAAAAGAAGCTTTATTGTCGAAAAATAGATATTGGTTAGTCCCAAAGCAATGCAGGACTCCATCATTTGTAGAAAGGCCTGCCTTGGAATCGTCTCTCCGTAAGCCTGAATAAAAACATTCAGGTCCTCACGAAAATCCTTTGCAGCCTTTTGGGCCAGTGGGTACTGATTTTCAATCTTCTCGCTTTCCCCGCCGCCTTTCGCCTTGGTCGGCGCCTGCCCACAGGCTTGAGCAATTCGCACGGTAAGTAACTGGTCCAAACCAACAGAATGGGCCGGATCATTCGTTTCATGAAAATAATCGGATGTCAAATCAGTTTTAAATGGTCCTTTAATCTGCATTGAATTCCCAAATAGCTTTAGGAGGACATTTTCCTCAAAACCGGAGCCTACGGAGAAGATCGATGGTTTGGAGTTCTGTTGAATAAGCTCTCCCTCCTTTTGATGAACCAGAAGGGCCACCAACATTTCAGGAATATAGCGTAAATTAGCCACGGAATCAGGAAGATCGATCCAGCTTGCAAGGTAGTGCGTTGCGAAAGCCCTTTGAATCTGTTCGACTCTCCCTGTTTGATGGTTTTTGTTTTCGAGGCAAAAGGTCAAAAGCATATCCCCCAGGATGGTTTTCCCGGTTGTGCTTTCGAATCCCTCAAACCAGTCGTTCCTTTTTGCAAGTTCGCTGAGGACATCCTCAATGGTTGGAGGGGACATCTTCTTGTCTTCCAGCTCTTTCCCGAAGGTTTTGGCAAAGGCCCCTTTTCCCCGCCGGTGTCCCCACCGGAACATGTAGAGCACAGCCGGCAACACCCCTCCCATGGTAAAATGCTCTGGAGTAAATGGAAGGGCTGGTGGGTAATTGACCGTCCATAACTTCTTTGTAGTCGGGATTCCGAGCACGCTCTCCACGATGCCTTTCGTTGTGTTCATTCTTCGCCCTCCCTCTCAAACAGCTCACAGAAGATTTTCTGCGCTCCGTCTTCCAGCCTGGCGGAGATGCGGAACACTCTTTCCTCCTCGATCGGGCTCCAGGCATAGAATTCCCGGCTGTCTTCCTGTGCCAGGCGCTGGGTGAATATCGACAGGTTGGCAAAAGTATCTTCCGAAGCGGCATCCGAAAGCTGTACGCCGTCTTTCAGCTCCATCAGGATATGGAATAGCTCCGCGCCCATCAGCAATTTCTCTTCGCTTCCGTCGGCATAGCGATAGGTCAGCTCCAGGTGGGTATGCAGCCTTTCCAGACCCTGCGCCGTTGCCTCAAATCTGGCCGACAAAGAGAATCGCGTAAACGGTACCCAAGGAGGTCTTGTCCAGTACAATATCCCGATTTCTCCATTCAAAGTATGCCCGCCGTCTGGCCGACTTCAACGGCAGACCGGGATAGGGGGACGAAGAGATGGTGCCCTGTGCGTTACCATGGCCTAGCAGGTAACGGTCGATTTGGGGGTGCGCCTCCAGCGCGGGGTCGAGGAAAAGCATTTCCTGCAGCAGTTCGCCCTGCCTCCCGGGCGAATCTGGATCAAAGGCTCGATCGTAATAATGGCCAGAAACGGGGCCTGGGTTTTCGTGCAGGTCGGTGCAGTAGGGGAGTCCAAAAAAGATATAGCTGAGCGTTGCTCGTAACTCACGGGCAGTGATGTGGATCTCGCCGCGCTGGTGGGCCGCTTGAAGCGCCTCGTAAAAACGTTGCCGCAGTGTGCTTCCTTTCTCTGGATCCTGCAACAGACTCACCGATTCCCAGGCTGAGCAACGACTTTTGGCTCGACAGGCAGGACAGGGCCACCACAGATCCTCTCCCTTATCGTCGCTCAGCAACCTCTCCAGCAGATGGTCCAGGAAATCGGTGGAGATTCCCTCCGACCCTTCAATCAGGCCGCCGACCAGCGAGCGATTGTTTAAGTCCAGAAAGCGAAATTTGTGATCCAATTGAGAGAGATCGCCATCCAGCACTGCCTGCAACTGCTCCGTGAGGCGGGTCTCTCCCTGTCTTTGCTCGTAATCCAGTATCCAGGCTTGAAGCGGGCCACTATTGATGGCGAGCAGGTGAACCAGGTTGCCCGGCGGGGTGCAATTTTGATAAGGGGCAAAAAATTCGTCCAGCAGCTCGGTTGCGGTCTTTCCCTGATAGGAGGCCGAGCCGTCCAGATTGGCTTTTATCCGGATTCCGTTGGATAATGTATGGTTCCACAGTCGTTCGGATGAATGATGCTTTTTCAATCCAAGCTGCATGGCCAGATGTTGTAGAAAGGCGGTCTTGCCATCTCCGGCATTGCCAAAAAGGATGGCCAGGCTGACCTCGTGATTCTTGATTTGATCAACAAGGATCTGATCCAGACGGGTTTCCACATAAGTCTGCTCAGCAAATTTGGAATCCAGGCCACGCGTCTCATCGTTTCCCTTAAGAGAGCCGGGATAGGTGCGCAGAATATCCAGCAGGCGCGGCACCTCATTTTTTGCCAACCGAATCTCTTGCTCTGGAATAAATGGTAGAGGCGAAGTCTCTTCCGTTTCGGATAACGTGAGCTGCCTGATAAAAAGCCTCACTTCCATCCCATTTCCAAAGCGCTGGCTCTGATCGAGAGAGGTGGCCCGACTTAGAAATTGGGCCACAAACGGCATCTCTTCCAGGCTGATCCCCTCAAAATTTACCCCTGAAGTTTTGCGGAACTCGCCATCAAATCGGAAAGGCTCGCGGTCAAAAAGCACATGGAAAAAGGATGCTCCCAAGGCAAAAATATCATCAGAGGGCTCGATTTTTTCAAATTGTTGAACAGTGGGAGAACTATAACAGGCGTTGTCAATTCTTGGTTTGCCTCCGGCTTCAATCACTGCGTCATAGTCTGTCAAGATCACCTCGCCGCCTGAAACGATAATGTTTTTCGGAGTAACGTCGCCATGGACCAGCCCAACCCGGTGCAAAGAGCCCAACGCGTCACAAAGCGCATCTACCCAGCGCAACACCATCGACTCCCAGGAAACTTCGCCCTGATCTTCAGCATGGAGGGGCAGAACCCCTGTCAGGTCAGACAACGGTATTCCCGGTACCCACTTCATCAGTGCGACAAAACTATTTTTATCCCACTCTGGCGCGATCTCATGGATAACCGACAAATGCGGATGTGCCGTATGGGCACGGACTTTACGGTAAGCTTGCAATGCTGCATCCCCATCTTCCGGATGGGAGATGACCTTTGCCACATAAGTGCCATATTCTATCCCATTTTTCTTGTCGACATGGACAACTTTGAACGTTTTTCCAATTCCACCGGATCCAAGTTGGTTGATGATTTTGTAAAAAGAATTCTGAAAGAATATTTCGACATCCTCATCCCAATATTGCGTAGCAATTGCTTCGTTTTCGGGCGGTTTTATCTCAATAACGGTTTCCGGTTGTAAGGCATCAAATTGCTCTGCAAGCTCACGCAATGAGATTCTATTGCCAGGATCTTCAATCATCCCTTCATTTAATAGTTCGAGTGCAGCATTACATAAATCATTGTTCGATTGGAATAATAATATCAGTGAAGCACATAGAGAATATATATCCGAATGGGTATCAGCTACACTCAATCCTCCTTTAACAACCTCTGGTGTGGGGTGTCCAAAAAGGCCCAAAATTACCCCAATTCGTTGCCCGGTTTTAGTCCCTCGTGAAATCCTCCTAAGCCAAGATGGGATAAAGCCAAAAATTTGGGGGTCCAAAAACCGGGAAAGTTTTCAGAGCTGATTTAGACGCCCCAGAGTAAGCCATCTTTTCGACCTGCGATCCCCTGAAAGGGCAATTACCTGTTACTCTGGAATTTTTGGGAGGATAGTTTTGGATTCTATTAAGCACTATAATGAGGGGAATTCTAAGGCAAAGCTTGTTAGGATCATCTGCCCTTTCATTGTTGAGCCAATAGCGAGACTGATGGGGCTTTAAGTCCGCTTCTTTTAAAAAAACGCCCGATGCTTCGGGGAGAAATGCTTTCTACAATTTTACGCTTGACCACTTCGTCGGCTAACTCCGTTGGGGTCCAGTGGGTTACAGGTCGTCCTGATAACTCAGGAGACTCACAGGCAACCACAATGATCTGGCAAATCTGCTCCGGGGTAAAAGTCCCCGGCCGACCACTGCGGGGTTCATCGCTTAACACATTCTGGATCAGACCCCGTAACTCCTTATCGTCTACCTCCGACTCTGCTTCTGCCAACTGCTCTGAGGCTTTTGCCCAACGAGCACGCCAGGTCCGTACCGTTGGTTCGCAGATATCCAAATCATCGGCAATATGGTGGTTCCGCGCCCCAGAATCCCCCTTTAGAATGATAGTGGCCCGCGTGACTTTATATTGGGGGCTACGCCGACAACGTACAATCTCCTCCAGGATGGCTCGGTGCCGATCGGTAAGCTGAATCGATACAGGTTGTGGACCCCTGGGGTGGGAGCATACCCTATTTGTCCCGTAAAATCTACCAGAGGCCAACGGGTATGGGCAACTTTAGTCGCCCATATATAAGGAATAAAGGGAGGCTAAAGCCTCCCCTACCTCGCTCTGGACAAATAGGGTATGCTCCCCCTGGGGTCCCTCATGTTGGCTTCCTCCCATCAGGTATGGATTACTTTACTGTGCGTACTCTGTGAGTGCTCTGATGGGCCTATGATAAACCATAAAATAATTTTTGCCAAGGTGTCTAGCCCGCTTCATAAGCGAGAATCTTTACAAACGAGTCAAGTTTCGATTTGAACCAAATCATGATGCCAGAGCAAGCCGGGGCCCCTCTGGTTGGTTTGAGGCGGAGCTTCGCTAGTCCAAATCTCGTCATAAGGGATCCGGTATCTTGTGCTACATCTTGTGCTACGAGCTATGAACTGCGAGCTATGAGCTTATCTCGGGAAGGGGAACATCTGGCTCCAGAGATCCGCAGGGCCCCCGGCCGGCTCCTCCTTGCCCTCTTCCAGGATCCGCAGGATCTTGCCCTTCTTCCCCTTCATCTCCGTTTTTTGGGTGAACATCCGGAAGCCGGAGGCGCTGATCACCTCCTGAACGAATTGGCGATCGGCCTCGTCCACCAGGTTGGTGATGACGACCTCGTTGTCTCGGGCCAACTCGTTCAACCGGCGGGCCATGCAAGCCGTCTCTCCCGCCAACAGGATCTCCTGGGCCGGCGATTGGAGGGAATCCCCCCGCAGGAGCAAGTATGCCTCCCCCCAGTCGATCCCCGCGCTCAGCTTCAAGCTTCCGGCCCCCGTCGAGGGGAAGTTCTTCAGGGCCTCCATCATTTCCAAGGTCGCCCGCAAGGCCTGGGCGATGGTTTGGCGGAAGGACTCCTCTTCCTGAGCGGGATCGGAGAAGGTGGTGGGCGCACCGAAGAGGGCCTGATAACTCTCCCCCGTGGTCTGGATCAGGTACCCTTGATGGCGAAGGATCACCGCGGTCATCGAGGAGATCAGCTGGTTAAATCCCTGGACCAGCGCCGGGAGGCGGCCCCAAGAGAGCAGGGGGCGGATCAGCTCCTCGTAATTGTAAATGTCGGCGAAGAGGATCACTGCGGGGGAGATGGCCTCGGCCTGGATGAGCGGAAGGGGCTCTTTGGGGGCCAGGCGCGCGAACAGTCCGGATGATGGCATCAGGTTCTCTCCTCTATGGATTATTTTCCGCTTAAGGCCATGCGGGAAACCAGTAGGCTGGGACACCCTACGGCGGTCCCTCCCATCGGAGGCGAAAACTCCAGGTCGCGGCCGATCTCCACGATCTCCTTAAGCAATTGGTAAAAGTTGCCGGCAACGGTGAAGTTGTGGACCGGGCGCTTGGTTCCGCCGGCATCGAACCGGTATCCCTGGGCGCCCAAGGAGAAGTCGCCCGAGATGGGGTTCGCCCCACTATGAAGCCCTTCCACGTCCACAATCAGCACCCCGGAGCCGGCTGCGCTCAAGAGCTCCTCCAGGCTCTTCTCTCCCGGGACCAGATAGAGGTTGGAGGGGGCGATCTCGACCGCGGACTTGACCGAGCCGCGGGCGGCATGGCCTGTGGAGACTACACCATCCTTGCGGGCCGCATAGCCGTTGTACAGGTAGCCACTCAACGTCCCCTGCCGGATCAGATCGAGCTGCCGGGAAGGGGTGCCCTCGTCATCGAAGGGGCGACTGGCATACCCGCCGGGCAAAAGGGCATCATCCCGGAGAGTGAGCTCCGGGCGGGCCACCGCTTCCCCCATCCTGCCGGCCAGGAGGGAAAGCCCCTTCTGAACGTTCCTGGCTGAGAAACTGCTGGAAAAGGTGGCCAGCAAGCCCCGAGTGACCTCGTTCAGGAGGACGACCGGGTATGATGCCGAATCCAGCTCCGAGGCCCCCAGTCGGCGAATCCCTTCCTCCGCGGTCTTCCTGGCGAGCTCTTTCGCGTCCAGATCTCCGAAATGGAGGGCATATTGAGATTGATAGCAACTTTTGACCTGGTCCCCCGCCTGGGCCATCGTCTCTATGGCCAGGCCCGCCCCGCCCCGGGCGTACGCGCCCTCTCGCCCGCGGCTGTTCATCAGCCGGACCTCCCGGAAGGCCTCGTAGTAAGAGGCGTAGGGCACGTTGACGATCTTGGGATCGAAGTCCCGGGCGGTCTGCTCGAGGGCCAGGGCCAGGTCGATCTTCTTCTGCTCCCCCTGCTGCGCGATCTCCTCGTCCAGCAGCTCCAGTGGAGGAATCTGCCCCAGGGAGGGATCGGCTCCCTCAAGCCCCTGAAACGGATCGGCGGGGCTGATGGTGCTGTTCTCGATCGCCCCGCGAATCGCCTCCTCGATCGCCTCACGCTCCAGCCTCTCGGTGTAAGAGGTCCCGCATCGGCCTTCTCGGATCACCCGCAGCCCCAGCCCCTGGTACTCCGCCACGTCGAGGCTATCCACCTTTCCCTCGAAGACCTTGATGTGCAGGCTCCGCTCCCGGAGGAGGTAAAGCTCCACCTCTCCCTGAGACCTCTGCCGGCCCAAATCCAGGGCCTCCGCCATCCAATCGGCTTTTTCGACCACCTTTTAACCTCTGGAATGCAAAATGAAAAATGCAAAGTGCAAAATGCAGAATGGAAGAACTTTTGGACCACAGGGGTCAAAGGAAGGCAAAATGAAAAACGCAAAGTGCAAGATGGAAGAACTTTGCCTTCGTTTTTGCCTTTGTCTTCCTTCTCATTTTTTTTCGTTTTGCATTTTGCACTTTTCATTTTGCATTTTGCATTTTTCAATTTCTCCCTCTTCCTCCCACCACCAGTCCCTGGACGCGGATGACGGGCTGACCCACCGTAGTCGGCACACTGCCGCTGGCCGCCCCACACATCCCTGGCTCCAGCTGCAATTCGTCCCCCACCATGTCGATATTGTGGAGGATCTCCTTGCCGTTGCCAATTAGGGTCGCGCCACGGACAGGCTTCTCGATCTTCCCCTCGTGGATCAGGTAGCCCTCCATCACTGCGAAGTTGAACTCCCCCGTGGCTGGGTTGACGCTCCCTCCCCCCATCTTCTTGGCGTAAAGCCCCGCAGGGGTGGCCTCGATCATCTCCTGCAATCGGCTGGTCCCGGGCAGGATGAAAGTGTTGCGCATCCGGGAGACCGGGGCGAAGCGATAGGACTGGCGGCGACCATTGCCCGTGCTCCGCAGGCCCAGGATCCGCCCCGAGAGCCGGTCCAGCATGAAGGAGCGGAGGATGCCCCGCTCGATCAGAAGGGTTCTCTCGGTGGGGACGCCCTCGTCGTCCACGCGGGTCGAGCCCCACGTATTCTCCAGCGTCCCGTCGTCTACCACGTTCACCAGGGGGGAGGCCACCTCCTGTCCCAACTTCTCCGCGAAGACCGAGGCCTTGCGGGAGACCGCGTATCCTTCCAGGCTGTGACCGCAGGCCTCGTGAAAGATCACGCCCCCGAAGCCCTTGTCGATGATCACGGCCATCTTGCCGCCGGGGGCGTAATCGGCCTGGACCATCACGACCGCGGTTTCGGCGGCTTCCCGGGCAATTCCGGGGATATCCAGTCCCGAATAGAGCTCGAAGCCCTGGCAGGCCCCGGGGCCGGCCGAGCCCACCTGCTTCTCCGCCCCTTTAGAGGCCACCGCCGCCATGTGGAGCCGCGTCCGCACCCGGTCGTCCTCCACCCAGAGCCCATCGCTGTTGGCAATCAGAACGTGCTGGATCTCATCCAGGTAGGAGACCTGGACCTGAGAGATCAGCGTGTGGTGGGCCCGGGCCTCCCGGTTGGCGATCTCGATCAGCGCCAGTTTCTCCTGAAGCGCCACCCCTTGGACTTTCAGTCCCCTAAGCTCGGGTCTACTCAAAACCATGCCGTGTGGGGACGAGCGATCGAAATCTCCTCCCATGGAAAGAGCCGCCTTCGCGGGAGGGCCGGGGGCCGCCGCGGCTACAACGGCGGCCCCTCTGATCAGGCCTTCGCGCGAGAGGTCGTTGGTGTAAGCGTAAGCGGATTGGCGGCCGAAAAGGATCCGGATCCCGACCCCATACTCCCTGCCGGAGAGCGCCTTCTCCACCTCGTTGCTGCTGTACTGGATCATCGTCCGGGCGGTCTCTTCCGCGAAGACCTCCGCGAAATCACCCCCCTTCGAGAGGGCTTGATCCAGCACGTCTCTGACCAGACCCTTGTCTAGCAACTTGCCTCCTCGATCGCCGTTTCCAGGGGCCAGGGATAAGCGATCTTTCGCTGATCCCCGTCAACTGATCCCTGCTAACTGGAAGGGAATTTCCATTTTTTGTGCCCCTCCCCCTGACCCCTCCCCCCATGAAGGGGTCAGGGGGAGGGTTAGGGTGGGGGTGATACTAACTTGATCGCATAGGAATTTCCATTTTAAGGGGATAGAGGCTAGGAGCCAGGGGCTAGCAGAGTTCTTCTTCACTAGCCCCTAATCCCTAACCCCTAATTTAATTGTATAGGAATTTTCTTTTTCGGCTTTGAGCTTTGAGCTACGAGCTATGAGCTAACTTCTCCCCCCGGCTTCCAGCCGGATGGCTATACCGATCAGGTCCCACCAAAGCCCAATGTTACCTTTCCATCCTCGACCAGGACCGGAACCTCTCGTTTCCCCCGGGATAGCTCCAGCATTCGCTTCATGGCCTCTTGGTCCTCGAGAACGTCGTAATACTCGAAGGCAACCTTGCGCTTGGCGAGATCCTCTTTGGCCGCCTGGGTGTAATGTCAGCCCTTCTTCCCAAACACGATGACCTTCTCCACGATCCCTTTCACCCCCTTACCCAATCGATTGACCCATGCACTTCTAATGTATACGAATAATGAAATGTGTCAACTTTATATTGTCTTCAGGGTGGAGACCCTATCCCATGACCGATCAAAACCACGACTGGAAGGCCTTTCCACCTGACGTAGCTCGAAAAAACCCCTTGACTTTCTCTGTCCTCCGAGTTAATCTCTCCACAAAGTAGATTTTTCTAATTAACGGGTACCCTGTACCCTTTTTGGAGCTTCCCCCTAGCTGAGAGGTTCGGACGCTATGGCCTTTGAAAAGCACCTTTATCTGATCCTTCACCCCAATGAGGCACTCGTCGCTTCGCAGCTTACCCCGGAGGAGTTCGGCAAGCACTATGCGGTGGGCAGCCCTCGCCATTTCAGCGGCAAGGTGATCTTCGCTGAGGTCGATATCAATTTCCGGCACATGTACTTCGATATCGACGCTATACTCGCCCGGACCGAGAAGGACGGCGGCAAGGTGCCCAAGCGCACCAAATTCATCTCCTCCTACCGCGTCCTCGAGCACATCGACGTCAACCAGCTCAAGGACCTCTACCTGGTTACCGTGGATGGCAAAGTGCTTGGCATTCGGGGGTCGCGCGAATACCCCAAGGAGCCCCCGTGCAGGCTGGTCTGCGTGTACCAGGAGATCGCACCCCTCCACGTGTTGGTGGCATCCAACTTGACCCCCCCGGATTTCGGAAAGTTTCTAACCACCGAGGTTAAGACCAAGGGGGCTCCCCGCCTCTTTTTCACCCAGGTCGAGCTCAATGTCGACGAATTGCTCCACTCGAAGAAGTACGAGATCTCCTCGCCGTTGCCGAATGTGAACCTGGGCCACCTCAAGGAGGGCATCCGAGCACTGGTGGACAATCCAGACAAGAAGACCAAGACCATCAGCCTCGATAGCATTTTGCCCCTGCTCTCCTACCGCAACCTGCATACGGGCTTCTGGTTCGCGGCCGGCTCGGACCTGATCTTCTACGCGCTGCCCACTGTGGCCGAGATGGAGAGCGAGCACGAAAGCTGGTGGCGCTCTGCCTGATTCATGCTGCCGGCTGATTTCGGGGAAAGTCAATCGGCCGGGCCGGAGCCCGGCGGTCCCGGGCGGCCTGATTCAGGTTGCCGGCTGAGCTCGGGGAAAATATGAACCCAGCGGCCTGATGAACGAAGCCACCGTTTTCACGCAACCCCGGCTTGAATGCTGCTGGGAACCGCGCTCGGGGAGCTACGTGTGCCTTGAAAAGGGCTGAGGGTCAATGAGCTTATTCTTTCGGCCTTTGAGTCAAAGTAAACCGACATGGCCGACCGAAGTTGGCCGCCCCCGGGAATGAACATGGCCCCCGGAAGACTCGGGCATTTTCACGGTAAAACTCCCCGTTTTCGCGGATAGTCGTTGATGCCGACATATCCATCGCATAGCTGTATTGCTTCCAGACCTCGATTGCCAATGGTTTGAACGAGGCCGTGCTTAGAACCACGCGATTTCCCTCTCTCACCTTGAAACTGCTCCATAACTTTGGCGAGGCAAACCTTACTCCCCCCGAAAAAGGAGACTTTATCGCGAATAAACCTCCGTAAATGTCATTTCGAAGGAGCCAAGCGACTGAGAAATCCTAACTCCATTTTAATAAGTTTTAGGTTTTAAGTTTTAAGCGCCTAAAACCTAAAACTTAAAACCTGTTTCAATTCTGGGTTTAGATCCTCTGAGGAGGAGAACGATGAAAGCTGCTGTGTTGCGCGCGTTTAATCAACCATTGGCCATCGAGGAAGTGGAGGTCCCCGAGCCGCATGCGGGAGAAGTTTTGGTGAAGGTCGTAGCCACCGGGGTCTGCCACAGCGACCTCCACGTGATCAAGGGGGATATCCAGGTGCCCCTACCTGTCGTCCTGGGACACGAGGGGGCCGGGATCGTGGAGAAGGTCGGGCCGGGGGTGACCACCGTCTCCCCGGGAGATCACGTGGTGCTGGCGGTCCTGCCCTCCTGCGGCCAATGTGCCCCCTGCGTGGGCGGGAGGCCTTACATCTGCGAGCGGTCCTGGCCGGTGATCTTCTCCGGCACGATGATGGATGGTACCAGGCGGCTGCGCAATCGGGAGGGGGAGGAGCTGAGCCACCTCTTCGCCCAATCTTCCTTCGCCGAGTATGCCGTGGTGACCGAGCGGTCCGCCGTCCCCATTCGCAAGGAGGCCCCTCTGGAGAAGATGGCCGTCCTGGGCTGCGGGGCGACCACGGGGATTGGGGCCGTCTTGAACACCGCCAGGGTGGAGGCCGGAACGCGGGTCGCCGTCGTCGGCTGTGGGGGCGTGGGCCTCAGCGTCATCCTGGGGGCCAAACTGGCCGGGGCCCTCCAAATCATCGGGGTCGATATCTCCAAGCGCAAGCTGAGGATTGCTCAGGATTTTGGAGCGACCCATACCATCGATAGCTCCCGGGAGGACCTTGTCCAGCGGGTCCAGGAACTGACGGAGGGAGGAGCCGACTACGTCTTCGAGTGCGTCGGCCACCCGGACCTCATGTCCCAGAGCTTCGACGCCACCCGCGCCGGGGGCAAGACGGTCATCGTAGGCGCAGCCCCGATGGGGGCTAAGGTGAGCGTGGATGCCCTCTCGCTCCTGATGGAGAAGACCCTGGTGGGCACCCCGGCGGGCTCCCTGCGGCCGGCCATCGATATCCCCCGTTACGTCAACCTTTATTTAGAGGGCAAACTGGAGCTGGACCGCCTGGTCACCTGCACGTATCCCTTGGAGAAGATCAACGAGGCCTTTGGGGCAATGCAGCGGGGCGAGGTGGCCCGGAGCGTCATCGTTTACGCGTAGGGCTTGATGGGCGAGAGATATCTTGATGGCATAGGAATTTCCATTTTTCCAGATTCCTCAGTAGGGGCGACGCATGCGTCGCCCCTACTGAGGAATGACAGATCGTGTGGCTGTCATTCCGAGCGAAGCGAGGAATCTAAGTTCATCGTAAAGGAATTTCCTTTTTTTACGGGGCTAGAGGTTAGGGGGGAGCAGAAACGTGACGAAAGAGTATCACCTGATCAAAGGGAAAGGGTGGGGAGAGATGGAAAAGGACCCCCCCGAGGGAGAGCCGGTGGAGCTGCAGGTCCGAGATGCGGACACCTTCGAGGAGAAGCGGATCCGGGCCATCCTCTCGCGCAGCGGGGAAGGCCTCCCCGGAGAAGACCTCCTCTGGCTTTACGGCCGGGCGGGCCACAAGCCCGAGGAGCGTCCGGATAACCCTTGGAGGATCAAGGTCTTGGGCGAGATTCCTCCAGAAGAGGAGGAGATCGTGGTCGAGGTCAGGCCGGCCCCCAAGGAGAGCCTGGGTCGGAGGGGGGACCTGATCCGCTCTCTGATTCGGGAGAGGCAGTAGTCATGAACCTCATGGCGAAGAGCCTGCTCGCATTTTTCAAGGGTCAGGCCTGATCGGCTGCATTTGTGTCAATCCCCCATACCCCTTGGGACACCCGAGCCCATGAAAGTGGCCGAGGCATTTTCATGTTGACCCCCTGGGAACGCGGGCGTCCCGCCCGCAAAGAGCGGCCAAGCCTGCCCCGCCCTGGACTCGATCCAGGGTTGATTCGGGGATGGCCGCGCTTCCAGCACCAACATCTAATGCGTAAGATGAAGGATAAACTCATGAAACGCTTAGCAGGTAGACATACGATGGGTCGATATGTACAAATATGCGCCGTCATTTCGGTTTTGGTCGTCATCACTCTCCTGGCAACGCCTGCAAAGGCAACAGTAACCGATGTAGTAGCGGTGGGCGCCACAGTAGGTTCGTGCTTCTTGGGTACAGCCGTCATCTTTGTGGGGGGTGGTGAGATTGGCTATTATATTTGGGTTGCAACTACGGGGGGAGGAGATCCTCCTGACCTCGTTAATTTCGATAAGAAAGCCAATCCCCAGCTCCTCTAGTGCTAGTATAGCTAACCTGCTGAAACTCTACAATACTCTGCTGCCAGTTGAATTCCCCGGGGTTGCTGGTACTATAATTTCGACTGCAGATATAAAGGCAATGCGTGATCAGGAATCTCAAGGGGTGTTTTGTCCACCCGAGCAAACGATAATCAACGCCTGGATGCTTGATAATTTCGAGCTCGACCTGATTAAGAGTCGCATTGCTGGGATTACAGATGCATCAATAGAAGAAGTTGGGCCAATCACCATAGGGCAAATATTCCTTTCCCTTTCGGCACCGATACCAGCGGCACCGCGACAGCGACCGACTCCATCAACTTTAGCACCTCGGAGTTCGGCGAGGGCATTGTGGTTGACACCGCGAAAGTAGACCTCCTTCTTGTCCCCACCGGCAAATCCCTGGAAAAGGACCCGCCACTCCCGCCCGACTCAAACAACGTAGACCATTACAAGTGCTACGGAATCACGGTCGCAAAAGCCCCCAAGGGAGGGGAACCTCTCCCGAAGTTCACCCCCTTTGACGTGAAGCTGGAGGATCAGTTTGGGCCGATGACGGTGACGGTGACAAAGCCGACTCTGCTTTGCAATCCGGTTAAGAAGGAACGGGATGGAGAGGGAGCTGAGGAGATTAAAAACCCTGCCAACCATCTCGTGTGTTACCAAATAACGCGTTCCAAAGCGGTCCCATCGCAATCACCCTTTAAAAGGATAAGGGTGTTTCTACGCAACCAATTTGGGCCGGAGGTGTTGGATGCGAGGGCGATGGGGGGCCTCTGCGCACCGTCCTTAAAGGACCCGCTGCCATAGGTTCAAGCTTTCCAGGGGTTTTTCCCTGTCCGGAGGGCGGACCTGATCCGCTCTCTGATTCGAGAGAGGCAGTAGAGGTAGGCTAAGCGGTTCAATCGACCAACATGATTTCTCGCAAATCCATTTGGCGTTTGAGAACAGGCATTTGCTTTTTGAGGGACTATATACCCGAGGCTGGAAAAAGTCGAGAGGGGTCCCCGTTTACGCTTCGCACCCGAGAACCAGCATCACATTTTCACGGGTCAAGAGGCCAGGATCGGTCCCCGGTTCGAGGAAGGGGTGCACATCAGCCACCAGTTGGTCCCAGGCCAACGTTTGCAGTCGTTTGCAGACAGCTCCTCTCCATGTGTGTTCCGTCAGATAGGCGTCCCTCCAGCCTGTTTGCTGCAGGGCGTTGTTGAGCAACGTCAGGTTTGGCGCCGGCCAGTCCGGGTCGCTGAGATACCAGAGCAGGTCGTAGATGTCCCTTCCTTTAGCGTAAGGCCGCCACAAGATGGCGTGCAGCTTACCGGACAGCAGGGAGGCGCGATCGTGATGCTGGAGTCGGAGCGTCACATGGTGGCGACGGACGAGGCTGGTTGTCAAGACTGCACCGGCAGGTGGGTTCGTGTCGATTTCGATCCGGATGGAGAGCGCTTCCTGCCGATGTTGCGACAGCCCCAGCTCGTGTAGCAACCCGGCAAAGCGAATGAAGGCATGGTGAACGGTTTTCTTGTCGTTCACCCTGAGCTCGACGGCATAGCCCTCTGGGGCCATCTCCGCCCGAATGGCCCACAGGTAGGCCCGGAGATCATACGAAGACGCGGCCCGTTCGAGCGTAAAGTCGAGATCTTCCGAATAGCGGGGAATAAAATACAGGAAACGCAACGATGTGCCGCCCTGAAAGGCAAGCGGGATCATCGCCCCGGCGCGCTGGAGAGTGCCCAGGATCCGGGCCTGCAGGTATTCGCGGACCACATTGCGACCATGGATGGGCGTGAGGGCGGCGCGTACGCAATGGGTGAGATATTCCTTCACAGGCTCTCATATTCCAGGGCCTCAGCGCGTGCCAGAGCGGTCACGCGTTCTGCTGCCCGTCGCAGTTTGGGTCTGTGGGAGAGGTCGGCATGCCGCCGCAGTTCGTCCAGGTTCAGGATGTCCAAATTTTGCAAACGCAGTCCGTGGAGGTAGAGAGGTGAGTCCCCGGCGGGTTGCAGATAGATCAGGTCCAGCAGGGCCTTTTCCGGCGTGGCCACGAACGCCCGCTGTCTTTCTCCCAGTTCCATCAGCCGATAGCCGCGCAAGAGGCCGATCTGGATGTGCCGGAATTCGAAGCTGCCCAGCGGGGTATCCCAACGGCCGGGGCGTCCCGTCGTGACGCTGGTGGCCACCGGCACATGTTCCGGGATCAGGTGGTAGTGAGCCAGGGCCGACTGGCAGCTCACGTAAGAGCCGCGCGCCAGGCGATTGGCAATCACGAACGGATGGGGCCTCACCTTTTGGAACGGGGGTGCCAGCGCGTACAGACCGCGTCGCAACAGGTAGATCCGGCCGGCCTGCGTCCAGCGCGACAACTGGCGGCGCACGTCCTCTGGGTCGAGGTTGCCCGCCAGCAGCAGACCGGTCTCGAATACCGGCTCGTCATCCACCATCTCGACCAGTTGGCTGAACTTCATACGAAAAAAATACCAGAAATGGCATGTTTTTGCAATAATTTTTAGAGCGCGAAAGGTCATCCCCTGTCGTCACGGACGAGGAGCTTCAAGGTGCCTTTTCAGAAGGCTAGGGCAAGGCAAAGGTGACCAGAAGAGGATGGGCAACAAATAAAAGACCTTTTCCTCTGCCTGCCTTTACGACCTCCAGGGGTTTTTCCCGGTCCGGAGGTCCGTCGCCAGCCGCGCCAACCAAGCCTCGGCCTCCTCGAAGCGGGGGAACTTTCGTTCCTCCCGCCGGAACTCGTCGGTGTGGGCGCGCCTCGTCGAGCCCCTCCGCTCGACCCCCAGCTTCTTGTGGAGCAGCTCGTGGTAGAGGACGAACTCCACCACGAAGGGAGGGACCCGCGGGTCATCCAAGGTCAGGGAGAGCATCACCTGGTCGCGCGCCGGGTGGTAGTGGCCGAACTTACGGAAGGTGAAGCTCCGGCTCCAGGTCAGTCCCGGCCGCTGCATCTTCCCCCGGAACTGCTCGGTGTTGACCTTCTCGAAAAGCGCCCCGAGGCCGTAGTGTCTTCCCTGGCCTTCCAGACCGTTCAGGCCGGCGGCGGTCTCCACTTCGAAGAGAATATCCCCGTAAGCCTCGGAGTCCACGTACTCCTCGATCCGTTGGAGCCACCGGCGGTCCTTGCCGAGCAGGGCGCAGCGGGCGATGGCCTCCAGGACCTCGTCGCCGGCGTCCAGGAAGCCCTCGCTGGCCTGGACGACGAGGGCGTCGCGGTAAGTCTTCCGGCGGTAAATCCTCGTCAGGTGGGCCAGCTGGAAGAGGGGCTTGCGGGGGCCCAGGCGACAGCCGGAGCCGACTCGTTGAAATATCTCTGCCCCGCGGGAGACGGCATCGAGGTGGCGCTCGAGGTGATCCTCCAGGGTCAGGAACTTCATCCATCCGTAGGCCCGGCGGGAGGGTTCCTCCAGATCTTGGGGGGAGCCATGGCTGTCCGCGCAGAGCCGCTCGATCGTCTCCACCTCGCCCCACAGGCGTTGAGCGATCCGCTTCCCCTCCGTCGGGGCAGACGCCGGGTTGGAGGCCGCCGCAGAGATCCACTCCAGCAGGACCTTATAGCCTTTGACGATGTTGCTGATCCGGATCCGCTTCGCGGGAAGAGGGGCTTCAACGTCCTGGTGCAAGGGAAGGTGGTCCAGGTCCAGGTTCTTCAGGAAGAGGTAGGCTTGCCGGGAAGGAGAAGGGAGGGCCCGGGGGGTGGTTCTTGCCTGTTGGCAGAGGTCCTCAATGAGCCTCACGTTCTGGCGGACGAGATCCTGGAAGGCCCTGGCTTCCCCCGAAGGAATCCCGTTCTGAAGGTTCTGTCGGACCGTATTCGCGAGCCTCACGATGCCCTGAATCCTGATCATGGGCCTGCCCCCACATTCTATCTTTAAGGGACTTTCGAAAAATAACGGGCTATATAGGGCTATTTATTTTTTCTAGAGTCCCTAAACTCTCGCTCCTTCGGATCTATCTCCCCGCGCGGAGTAGCGCAGGCTCGGTAAGTATAGGGGATGGCTTCTCCGCTGTCAAGATGGGCAATTTGAGGCGAGGCCAGCGACAGGGCCAACTTCTCGCTCTCTCTTACACCCAATCTCTGCTATAATCGGATAGGTTCTAAATACAGAAAACCGAAACCTTGGAAAGAGAGGAGGAAACAAGATGCGAATCGAGAAGATCGACCATATTCATATTTACGTCAAAGACCTGGAGAAGGCCATCACCCTCTTCAGCGATGTCCTGGGCACCAAGTTCAGCGACATCATCGTGGATGACAACGTCTTTCACATCCGGTCGTCCCTGGATCGGCTGGGGTTAGAGCTGGTCGAGTCCATCACGCCGGATGGGCCCGTCTCCCGGACCATCCAGAAGCGGGGGGAGGGGCTGGCGGCCATCTCCCTGAAGGTGCCCGACCTCGAGGAAGCGGTCAAGGAGCTCCAGGCCAAGGGGCTGACGCTGGTGAGCCGGATCGCGCTGGGCAAGATCAAGGAGGCCCAGTTCCATCCCAGGGATGCTCATGGAGTGATGATCGAGCTCTGCGAGTACGAGGAGGAAAGCGGCGCCGCCAGGGCGGCTTTGGGCCGATAAGGAGGATTCCACATGACCGGACCTGACAATCGGCCCATTCAAGGGGCCTGCGAGGATCGATTCTTCCGGGTGATGAGCAACGAGGCCATCCGCAGGGCGGCCGAGGAGGGACGCGTCCTCTGCGCCGATTTCGACATCACCACCCGCTGCGCCGGCGCCTGTCGTTACTGCTACACGGCCTCCGAGGACTTCATCCATACCACCATGCCCAAAGAGAAGGTCTTTGAGGTGGTCGACCAGATTTGGGACTGCCACATCCGGCATGTGACTTGGCCCGGCGGGGACCCTCTGCTCCACCCCGACTTCTTCGAGATCATGGAGTATGCCGGCGGGAAGGGCCTCCACAACTTTGTGGTGACCAGCGGCCTGATCTCCGCCAAGGTGGCCCGGCGGCTGGTCGAGCACTACCGGCGGGGGTACATCCACATGGTTAACGTTCATCTGGACACCATCTCCCCCGAGGTTTACAACCAGCTTCATACCCATCCCCGTGGATTAGCCCAGAAGCTCCAGGGATTGGACCACCTCCTGGAGGCCGGCTTTCCCCCCGAGCAGCTGGTTCTGATCATCTGCCTGACCCGGCCGGCCCTGGCTTCCATCGAAGAGACCATGGAGTGGTTCATCCAGAAAGTGGGCCGGCCTTACTGGATCAACCTGCCCCTGCTCACCCCCCAGGGCCACGGCAAGCAATGGTACCGGGAGTGGGAGCCGGGCCTGTCGGATGTCCGGCGGGCCTTCGAGCTGCGCACCCGGTTCCTGGGCCCAGACTGGGATAAGGTCGGCCCCATCGACATCACCAAGTTCTTCTGCCAGACCATGATCTACATCACCGCCGACGGGAACGTCAATCCCTGCGGATTCCTCCAGGACATGCCCGTGGGCAACCTCTACCGGGAGCCCCTGTCCCGGATCCTGGAGGAGAAGCGCGACCAGATCTCCTTCAAGTTCGAGGTCAAGGGGGCCTGCGCGAGTTGCGAGCGGAATGACCATTGCTTCGGCTGTCGCTCCCGGGCCCACCACTTCCTGGGCGACCTCACCGCCTCCGACCCCAAGTGCTGGCTTAACCCGGAGGCTCGGGAGCTCTGTTTCTCGTAGTCCAGGATCGCCCCCTGGCCGGCGACGGGGGGAGGTCCGGGAAATCTGCCGGCCGGGGGCTGACCCCCTTGGTCCGATGCCTGTCGAAGAGGCCTATTTCCTGTGCCGAAGTTTCATGGAGGGGAGATAAGACCTCATTTTTCCCCGGAGGAGGGAATTCAATCGGTGAAAGTGGAGCACCACTCAATTCACCTCGATATCCCCCTTTTGTTTCATATTTAGGAGGAGGCCGACTTGCAGGAGGACGTCATGCACGGCAAAGAAAAAGAGGAAGCCAACGAGGTGGTCAGGGCCCTATTCGATCAGATCTGCTTGGATTACGATGATGTCTACCTGCAGGGCCTCGAGGCCCGGGTGTTTGGGTTGGTTACCTGGAAGCATCTGACGCAATATCTTCCACAAGACAAAAATTCCTGCATCCTCGACGCGGGAGGGGGGACAGGAAGGTGGACTTTGCCCCTCGCCAAAATGGGCTACCGGGTGGTTTTATGCGATCTCTCCCCGGGGATGCTCGCCCAGGCCGAGCGAACGCTCAGGCAGGAGGGACTGTCGGACCGAGTTGAAATCCGAGTCGAGGATATCACCCGGCTGCCTTTTGAAGACGAGC
>JACOWJ010000056.1 GCA_016176845.1 Nitrospinota bacterium | reverse complement strand
CGAAGTACCGCTAACCCTATCATAATAGAAAGGAGGGAGGTATCTTAAAAAGAGTCAGTGATTACGATGGCAAATCACCCTCTTTTTAATATACCAGGGAGCCATGAAGATCGCCCAAGTCCTGGAGGCCATGCAGGCGGGCCGGGATATGGATCATCCGCTGGAGAGCGTCCGGCTCTATTACGACCTGATGGCCCGCTACTACGCGCGGATCGAGGAGGCCGAAAGGACCCATCACCGGCCTCTGGTCATCTTAGGGATCTACACCCCCATCGAGCTTTTCTACGCCATGGACATCGTTCCCTGCCATGCCGAGCTCCATGCGATGAACGCGGCCTGCCTGGGGGGCTGCCAGGGTTACTTCGATACCGCGGCGGCCTACGGGACACCCATCGAGGCCTGCTCCATCCAGCGGGCCATGATCGGGATGGCCAAAGGGGGGCTGCTGCCCACGCCGGACTTCATCGTGAGCGCCGCCGGCGTGTGCGACTCGGAGGTCAAGAGCCTGGAGGTTCTGGTCAAGCATTTCGGTTGCCCTTACTTCTTGACGGATATGCCCTACCAGGGCGATCCAGCGGGGGTGGCCTATTACCTGAAGGAGCTGGAGGCGTTGGTCCCCTTCCTGGAGAGCCAGACGGGTCGCCCGTTGGATTGGGGGCGGCTGGAGGAGACCGTGGAGCTCTCCCGCCAGGCGGCCGTCCTTTATCGCCAGGTCAACGAGGCCCGCAAGGCCTGCCCCTCCCCCATGCGCAATCAGGACTTCTTCAACATGTGCACGGTTTATGCCATGATGGCCGGCACCCAGGAGGCGGTGGACTACTTCGAGGTGGTGGCCCGGGAGGTCCGGGAGCAGGTGGAAGGGAAGCGCCCTCCCCTGAGGCCCCAGGAACGGTTCCGTCTCTCGTGTGCCTTCTGCTTCCCGGCCTTCTCCCCGGAGCTCCTGAACTGGATGGAGCAGGAGCACGGGGCCGCGATCGCCATCGATCTGGTCAACTACTGGCGGGGGGAGGAAGAGATGGACGCCAGGCGGCCCTTAGAAAGCCTGGCGAAGAAGGCCTTCTACCTCCCCCTGGCCATGCCCTTCATCGGCCCGGTGGAGAACTGGAGCCGGAGTGTGATCGAGATGGGCAGGGGGTATAGCCTGGATGGATCGATTTTCTTTGCCCCGGTTACCTGTAAGGAGGGCTGCGCCACCATCCGCATCCTAAAAGACCGGATGCGGGAGGAGGCCGGCATCCCCACGCTGGTAGCCGATTGCGACATGATCGATCCCTCGGTGGTCTCGGAAGAGGAGCTCAAGGGCAAGCTAGAAGGGTTCTTCGAGACTCTGGAGGCCCGGTGAGACAAGGAATAGGGGCTAGGGACTTTGGACTAGGGACTAACCAACAAGGATTGAAGCGACCGTTTCGGGGCGCTTCAATCCCTCAGAAAAAAAGGAGAACCTTGAGATGACCCAGGAGTTGAAGGATGTTTTCTCCAACCGCCATCAGGTGGCCCAGGCCGTAGCCAACCAGGGAAAGCCCGTCATGGGCTGGATGTGCACTTACGTCCCCGAGGAGATCATTCACGCAGCCGGGGCCCATCCCATCCGGGTGGTGGGAACCGGGGGGACCACCACCACCGCCGACGCCTATCTTTACTCCAACGTCTGTTCCTATGCCCGGGCCTCCCTGGAGGAGGGCTTCCGGGGAAGCTACGATTTCCTCTCGGGCTACATCGCCGTCAACACCTGCGACAACGTCCGCCGCCTCTACGAGGTCTGGAGCCGCTACCTGAACACCCCCTTCACCCACATCCTGAAGCTGCCCCACCGGGCCGACGAGGAGGCCGTGGAGTATTTCGCGGGGGAGCTGAGCGACTTCCGGGAGCGGTTGGGGGCCCATGTGGGCAAAGAGATCAGCGACGACGCCCTCCGGCAGGCCATCGAGGTCTACAACCGCACCCGCACCCTGCTGAGGCAACTCTACGAGTTGCGCAAGGCCGACACCCCTCCCATCAGCGGGGCCGAGGTGATGGACATTCTCCTGGCGGGCCTCATCCTGCCCAAAGAAGAATACAACCGGAAGCTGGAGCTTCTGCTGAGCTCCCTCCAGTCCAAGGCGGCATCCCCCCCCAAAGGGGAGGATCGGATCCGGATGATGGTCGTCGGCAGCGAGCTGGACAACTCAGAGTACCTCCGGACCATCGAGGAACTGGGCGGGGTGGTGGTCTGTGACGACCTGTGCAATGGGACGCGCTACTTCTGGGACGACGTGAAAGTAAACGGCGACCCCCTCCAGGCCCTGGCCAACCGCTACCTGCGCCGCTCCCCCTGTGCCCGGATGCGGCCTACCAGTGAGCGGATGGCCCGCTCCCGCCAGCTCATCCAGGACTTCCGCGTCGAGGGGATCATCTACGAGGCCCTCAAATTCTGCGACCTTTACGGGGAGGATTTCCCTCTATTCAAGGATAATATCAAGGAGCTGGGGGTGCCGGCGATGTTGCTCACCCGGGATTACTCCGTAGCGGGGCTGGGGCAGATGAAGACCAGAATCCAGGCCTTCTTCGAGACGATCCGAGGCTAGGCCAGGCTCGCTACGCGAGCCAATTGGAAATTGAAAATTGGAAATTGAAAATTGCAATAAATGAGAAAATTCATAGGCGCGAAAAACCGTTGGGATAGAAGCGGGCGGGATAACTCCCGCCCCTACGGTGTCATTAGTCGTCCCAATGCTTATTCGCGCAAACGAAAATTCTAAAAGTTGTAATTTCCAGTTTACAATTTCAATTCCTCCAAAGAGAGCTCCACTCGCTTCGCGAGCATTGCAAAATGGAAATTGGAAATTACCAAATGAAAGATCTAAAAATTTTCAATTTTCAATTTTCAATTTTCAATTCGCCCCCGTAGGGGGCGCAGGGAGAAAAACGCATGGCCAATACAGCAGAGTTGGAAGGCGTCAAGGAGATCGAGCAGATCATCGGCGGGATGGGGATGGCCATCCAGGGCCTGGAGGCAAACCCGTCCAAGTTCAAGAGCGACCGCCTGTTCTTTGAGGCGGTCAAGGCATACTACGAAAGGCTTCATCGGGCCAACCTGGCCGGGGAGCCCATCGCTGACTCGGGTCTCTTCGTCCCGGTGGAGGTTTACCGGGCCATGGACATCCCTTACTTTCTCGCCGAGTACCATAGCATCCTGCTGACAGGAATGATCGGAGAGGGGATCTTCCGCTTCATGGACATCGCCGAGAGCTACGGCCTCTCCAATGAGATTTGCTCCCCCCACCGGGTGGCCATCGGCCTGGCCAAATCCGGGATGATCCCCCGGCCCTCCTTCGCCGTGAGCACGGCCACCAGCTGCGACCAGACCCTCAAGCTCTACGAGAACCTGGCCAATGTCTACGGCATCCCCGCCTTCCTGGTCGATTCCCCCTATGGCTCCAGCGAGCGGGACCTGGCCTACGCCCGCACCCAGGTGAAGAAGCTGATCGCCTTCCTGGAGGAGCAGACCGGCAAGAAGCTCGATTTGGACCGCCTGCGGGAGGTCATCGCCATCTCCAAGCAGTGCTATGACTATTGGGAGAAGATCTGCGATCTTCGCAAGAGCGTCCCCTGCCCCATCGGCAGCCGCGACAGCATCAAGGACTTCGGCGTCCTGGTCACCTCGGCGGGCACCCCTCAGGGACTCCGGTACTTCCAGGATCGCTACCAGGAGATCAAGGCGCGGGTCGATCAGAAGCTCGGGGCCATCCCCAACGAGCGGCATCGGGTGGCCTGGCTCTACGTCCTGCCCCTCTTCGATCTGAGCATCGCCGACTGGATGGAGCAGGAGTTCGAGGCGGTCCTGGTGGTGGATACCATGAGCTATGCCTCCGATATCGTCCTGGATCCCTCCGATCCCATCGACTACCTGGCCAAGAAGCCTCTGAAGTCGGGCTTCATCAAGTTGACTTACGGGGACGGCGGGGTCACGGGCTTCTCCAAGATGATGGCCCAGCAGATCAGAGACTACCGTGCCGACGTGGCCATGATGCTGGCCCACTGGAGCTGCCGGCAATACTGCGCGACGGCGAAGATGCTGCGGGACGACGTGACCCAGGAGGCCGGCGTTCCCTTCCTCATCGTCGATGGGGACCTGTTGGACTCCCGGGTGGTCTCGGGGGCCCAGATGCGCAACAAAATCTCGGAGTTCTTCAAGACGTTGGGGAAATAAAATTAGATTTATTCAGGTGAATAACCCACTACCCAGCCAAAGGCTGGGTAGTGGGTTATTGAGGAGATGATCTCGAATATTGCATGCCCTCGGGAGGTCCCATTATGACCCCGCTCGAGTTCTTGCTTCTCGTCTTTTCTCTATCCGTCGGTGCAGGCATGTTTGGGGCACTGCTCGGTTTGGGCGGGGGAATCATTATCATCCCCGTATTGACGCTCCTGCTCAAGGTCGATATCCGCTATGCCATCGGGGCTTCGATCGTCTCGGTCATTGCGACTTCCAGCGGGGCAGCAGCAACCTATGTAAAAGAGCGTATGGCCAACTTCCGAGTCGCCATGTTCCTCGAGGTGGCCACCACGGCCGGCGCCCTGACCGGGGCATATCTGGCCGGGGTGGTGAGCAGGAAATGGCTCTATATCATCTTTTCCCTGGTCATGGGGTACACAGCGCTCATGATGTTCCGCAATCGGTCGATGGGCACGGCAGCCGAAGCCCCGCCGGATTGCCTGGCCGACCGCTTGCGTTTACATGGCTCCTACCAAGACCCATTTTTCGGACAGGTCTCCTATCGGGTAACCCGGACGCGCATCGGGCTGGGGATCAGCTACATCGCGGGCGTCTTGAGCGGGCTGCTGGGCATCGGCGGAGGCCCTTTGAAGGTACCGGCCATGAATCTGGCCATGCAATTGCCCATCAAGGCCGCCTCGGCTACCAGCAACTTCATGATCGGCATCACAGCTGCAACCAGTGCAGGCGTCTACTTCTCCCGGGGCGACATTAACCCTTTCGTTGCCGCGCCCGTGGCAGTCGGGGTGCTG
>JACOWJ010000006.1 GCA_016176845.1 Nitrospinota bacterium | reverse complement strand
TTCATAAAACTCACTTCGGATGGGCGAGCGGTGGGCGTCAGCCCGCCGTTTTTACCGCGCTTCGTTGTTGGTATGTTGTTCCCCTTCTTAACGGGGGACTCACGTCCCCCGCTCGCCGCGCTATCGCAAACTCAAGGAGTAACCGGATGTCCATTTTCTTGAAAAGCTGTCAAGAGTCCGTATATCGCCTCTACTTTTTCTCTTTTACAAATAGGGAATGCACCCGCCGAAAAGGGTCCGAGAGCGCGAGCGTGTCGAAGAGATCGTGGGCCGGGCGGCCCATGTTCTCCGTTCTGCCAGTTGTTCTTCCTGGCATAGGCTCGGACCAAGTCCTCATAGGCCCAGGGATGCTTCTCGCCATATTGCTGCTGGGCAAAGCGATCCAGCTCCTCCAGGCTCCTGAAGTACGTGTAGATCTGCCTCAGCAGTTCCGCTAACGGGTCCAACGTCGTCAGGATCGTGTCGGCCTCATCGCGCGAGGGTATCCTGATCAGCACCTCTTCCAGAAGCCCAATGATCTCGCCACCTTCGGGGAAAAGATCCTTCAAAACGGGCGGCTCCCTGCCGATATAGCGATATTCCCCGATGCCGTCAATGATCTTCCTGGCCAGCGTTTCCCCCGTGTAGAGATGGCAGAGCGACTCGAAATAGCGCTTTCGGGCCTTCATCAAGAAGTCCGTGCTCAGGGCTGCCTGAGGGTCGGAAGTGGTGAAGTAGTAGCCGCCCGATTCGATCTCTAGACAGTCGAAGAGCAACTCATAGGCCTTCTTGGCGGTCTGATAGCGGTGAGCCAAAAGGGCGATAGGGGAGCTGGCTCTCCAGGTCTTTGGAACGGACGGAGGGCAGGAGGTTCAGAAATTCCAGTCGTTGCCTCTCGCCAAGCCGGGCAAGAAACTTCTCCACGATCTCAATGAGCTGGTCGAGGGAAAACTGCTTCAGCTGTTCTTTCAGATCGCTGGCCTCTGGTGGACGACCTGAGGTCGTGCCGGAACGAGGGGGTCTCTTTCTGCGCTTTCTCATCGTTCTTCGTTCACCTGAGAAACTCCATCTCAGCCACGGACCAGTTCATACCGATCAGGCGGATCTAATAACAACACCTGTCCTTTAGCCCTGTCAAAGATACAGGTAAAGGCGTCCAAAACGTCCCTCATGCTCAGAGGAGGAGATGAAGACCGGTGTCCCGTTGAAGATCCTGTTTCACCTGCGGGCCGCGAACCTGCTGGCCCTGACCGGAGACGCGATGAGGGCTTGGGGTTGAGCTTCCAACGGCTGGCACGGCCCTGTCCCTCAAGCAAGACAAGATCTCCCTTCGTCCCATTGAGCAACTCTGGGCAGGTCATGTCTTCCGCGATGCCGGCCCTTGCCAGCGCGAGGCAGCAAGGTGTTATCCGACGAGCTGTGTAATCTTCGGTTGATCCAGGTCTATCTTTAGCCCCAGTGCATTACAGACTTTTAAAAATGTGGCCAAATTACAATTGATGCCATTTTCGATCTTCGATAACTGCTGTTGCATGACCTTTGCCCTCTTAGCTACTTCCTGACATATGACGTAGCGTCAAGCTTAAACCTCCCCCCGCCCAGAACCCTGGTTTTTTGCCTGGGCTGTGTACGAAACCTCCATGCCCTAATCCCTGCCCCCTAGCCCCTAGCCCCTAATCCCTAGTCCCTAATCCCTGCTTTTGGTATTCTCCCTTGAAGGGGAGCGGAGGTTGTGCTAAGTTGATGGATGAGAATGGCGAGGGGAGGAGCGAACCATCCCATCGGGCTATTGAAGAGGAGCGATAGACAAATGGAAAGGAACCTGGCGCTGGAAGTCCTTCACGTCACCGAGGCGGCGGCCATGGCCTGCGCCCGTATTATGGGTCTGGGGGACGAGCATCTGGCCTATCACAAGGCTATGGAGGCCATGAAAAAGGCGCTGGACGCGGTACGTATGGATGGGAGGATCATGCTGGGCGAAGGCGAAAAAGGGGAGACGCCAGAGCTATTCAATGGACAGCGGATCGGGACGGGAGATCTTCCTCAGGTGGACATTGCCCTGGACCCTCTGGAGGGAACCACCATCTGCGCCACGGGCGGTCCCAACTCCATCTCCATCATCGCCATCGGCGAGAAAGGCTGTTTCCTTCCCTGCCCGGATGGCTATATGGAGAAGATCGCTGTGGGACCGAAGGCCCGGGGGGCGATCGACTTGAACCTCTCCCCTCAGCAGAACCTGAGCAATATCGCCGATGCCCTGGGGTGCTATCTGGAGGACCTCACGGTGGTGATCCTCGATCGGCCGCGCCATGCCTCCCTGATCCGGGAGGTCCGGGAGACCGGGGCCCGCATCAAGCTCATCGGGGATGGCGATGTCTCAGCGGCGATCGCCCCCTCCATCGAGGGGTCGGGGGTTGAAGTCCTGATGGGAATTGGCGGGGCCAAAGAAGGAATCCTGGCGGCTGCGGCACTCCAATGTACCCGGGGAGATATTCAGGGTCGGCTGCTGCCCAGGGAGCAGGAGCTTACGAGGGGCTCGGCTTCGTCGATCTTAACCATCCAGCAGATGGTTCGAAAGGAGAACGTGATGTTCGTCGCCACGGGGATCACCGATGGGGACATCCTGAAAGGGGTGCGGTTCTATAGCGGTGGAGCTACCACCTATTCCCTGGTCATGCAATCCCGGTCCCGGACCTTAAGGTTCATCGAGACCCGACATGGCTGACCATCCTTGACATCCGGGGCGGGATAATATATTTTTAGAGCTAATTGATGGTACGGAGGCCCTTGATAAAACAGGGCGTAAAGGGATATAAAAGGGTCAGATGGAGCGATGCCTAACAAGAACCTGGCTTTGTTGACTTACGGCTGTCAGATGAACGAGTATGACTCCGAGAAGATCGGTGGAATCTTACAGGGGGAGGGCTATCAACTGACCGATAACCTGGAGGAGGCCCAGCTGATCTTGGTGAACACTTGTTGCATCCGGGAGAAAGCGGAGCAAAAATTTTACAGCCAGCTGGGCCGGTTGGCCGGATTAAAAAAGAAGAACCCATCGTTGGCGATTGGCGTCGGAGGTTGCATCGCCCAGCGGGAAGGGAAGAGGATCTTTGAACGGGCCCCTCAGGTCGATTTGGTTTTCGGCACCCAAAATATCAGTCGTCTGCCTGAGTTGTTGCGGCAGTTAAGGCAAGGGAAGGGCAAGGTGGCCGATGTCGCTCAGGTCAAAGGAGAGTTTGTATCCCCGCACATCCGGAGAGAGAGCACGGTCAAGGCCTGGGTGACCATCATGCAGGGCTGCAATAATTTCTGTTCATTTTGTGTCGTTCCTTACACACGAGGTCCTGAGCGAAGCGTGCCTGGGGAGATGATCCTGGATGAAATCCGGGGGCTGGCCCGCCAGGGTTATAAGGAGGTCACCTTGTTGGGCCAAAACGTGAATGCCTATGGGAAAGACCTGGTCGACGAGGGCGCCTTTCCCGGCCTTTTATCTCGGGTCGATGACCTGGATGGGATCGAACGGATTCGTTTCACCACCTCCCATCCCAAGGACCTATCCGAAGAATTAATGGGAGCGATGGCCAGGTTGGCCAAAGTCTGCGAGCACATTCACCTACCCGTTCAAGCCGGGTCCGATTCCGTCCTGGACCGGATGAACCGCAGGTACACCGCGGGGGAGTACCGGGCCAAGATCGCCCGGCTGCGGGCCTTACTTCCGAGCATAGGGATCTCTACGGATGTGATCGTAGGCTTTCCTGGGGAGAGCCAGGAAGATTACGCGAGGACCAGGGAGTTGATCGAGGAGGTCGAGTACGATAGCCTCTTCCTCTTTAAGTATTCAGCCAGGCCAGAGACGGTGGCAGCTACCCTCTCCGACCAGGTGCCCGAGGAGGTCAAGCAAGAACGATTCGAGGAGATCCTGGCCCTTCAGAAGGGGATCACCCTGAGAAAAAATCAGGAGCTGGAGGGGAAGCGAGTTGAGGTTTTGGTAGAAGGCGCGAGCAAGAAAGATCCAGCCAAGTTGACGGGGAGGACCCGAACCCACAAGATCGTTAACTTTCGTGGACCGGAAGGTCTTGTTGGACACTTGGTGGAGCTGGAGGTCATCCAGGGGAAGTTGTATAGCCTGGAGGGTAGACTCGCTCTAAAAGAGCCCAGATAGCGAAATGCTGGCGAAGAGGTTATTTCTCAATAGTCGTTGACGGCATTTTTGAGATGAGAAAAGATGTACCCCAAGGCTGATGGGGCACTCGAGGGAGAGGAGGGGCGCAACATGGCAGAGATCGAAATGAAGGTCAAAGGGTTAACCCTGGATCCGTTAACCAACATGCCCATCGTGATATTGAAAGACCTAGAAGAGCAAAGGGCCTTGCCCATTTGGGTCGGAATTTTCGAGGCCAACGCCATTGCCCTGGAAATGGAGAAGGTGCCTACCCCCCGGCCAATGACGCATGACCTGATCAAGAATATCCTGGATGGGATCAAGGCCAAAGTAAATCGGATCGTGGTGAACGACCTCAAGGACAATACCTTCTATGCTATTATCTCACTGAATATCAATCACAGCGAGGTGATCATCGATTCCAGACCCAGCGATGCCATCGCCATCGCCCTGCGGGTCAATGCTCCCATTTACGTGGCCAAGAAGGTTCTCGATGAGGCCAAGAGCATCGATCTTACCGTGGAGGGCAAGGAGGGAAGGGACGATTCCGAGAAGTGGAAGGAGTGGCTGGAGAACCTGAAGCCGGAGGACTTTGGCAAATATGAGGTGTGACGCTTTCGCCTTCTGAAGTAGGTTTTAAGTTTTAAGCCCTAAAACCTAAAACTTAAAACTTAAAACCTATTATCCCATTCGACCATGGGAAAGTTATTTGGTCGCTATTCCTTAAGGGAAAGGTATATTCAACTAAAAGAAGTCCTCCCGCTTGATATAGACCTCTCGAGGCTTTGCTCCGTCAGCAGGCCCGACGAGGCCTTCCTTTTCCATGATCTCGATGATGCGCGCGGCCCGGTTATAACCAATCCTCAGGCGCCGCTGGATCATGGAGATGGAGGCCTGCCGGGTTTGGGCCACCAATTGGACCGCCTCTTCATATTTTTCGTCGTACTCCCCCTCCTCCACGTCCCCCTCCTCCGTCCCGGCCCGCAGCACCGACTCGTCGTAGGTGGGGGCCTGCTGCTGCTTCAGGAAGTCCACCAGGCGCTTGATCTCCTTCTCTGAAACATAGGCCCCATGCACCCGCACGAGCTGGGAGGTGCCGGGCGGCAAGAAGAGGAGGTCCCCCTTTCCCAGCAACCTCTCGGCCCCGATGCTATCCAGGATGGTGCGGGAATCCACCCGCGAGGAGACCTGGAAGGAGATGCGGGAGGGGAAATTGGCCTTGATCACTCCCGTGAGGACGTCCACGGAGGGCCTCTGCGTGGCCACCAGCAGGTGAATGCCGGCGGCACGCGCCATTTGGGCCAGGCGAGCCAGGGAAGTTTCCACCTCCTTCGAGGAGACCATCATCAAATCGGCCAACTCATCGATGACCACCACGATATAATGGAGATAAGGGAGCCTGATTTCTGACTGAGACAGCGAGTCGGGCTCCTCCTTTCCCTCGGTTGGGATCCAGTCGGCAGCGCTCTCCTTGACCCATTGGTTGTAATGGGCGATGCCTCGCACCCCCTTCTCCGCCATCAGCCGGTATCTTCGCTCCATCTCCGCCACGGCCCACTTGAGGGCGACGGCGGCCTTCTTGGGATCGGTCACCACCGGGGAGATCAGATGAGGGATGCCGTCGTAAACCGACAACTCCAGCATTTTGGGATCGATCATGATCAGCCGGACTTCCTCGGGGGTGGCGCTAAACAAGAGGCTGCAGATGATGCAGTTCAGCCCTACGCTCTTGCCGGAGCCGGTTGCCCCCGCAATCAGCAAGTGGGGGATCTGGGCCAGGTCGGTGGCCACGGGCTTTCCTGAGACGTCCTTCCCCAGGGCGATCGTCAGCTTCGACTGCCCCTGGGAGAAGGCCGGGGAGGTGAGGATCTCCTTGAGGCAGACCGGCTCGCGCTGGTCATTGGGGATCTCGATGCCGACCACGGCCTTCCGGGGCACTGGGGCCAAGATCCTCACGCTCAGGGCTTTCATCGCCAGGGCCAGGTCATCGCTGAGGTTCATGATCCGGCTGACCTTGATCCCAGAGGCGGGCTCGAACTCGTACGTGGTGATCACCGGACCGCGCAGGATCTGCAACACCTGGCCCTGGATGCCAAAGTCCATCAGCTTCTTCTCCAGCAGATCTCCCTTGCTCCGTAACTCCTTCTCGTCGTGAGACTGGGTGAGGGGAGGAGGGTCATCTAGCAGGGAGAGGGCTGGGAGTCGATACCATCCCGGGGTCCCATCCGGCCGTTTAGGGGGCTCGGAGAGCTCGGTCTCCTCCGCTGAAGGGGATGCCTTCCTCTTTTTGGGGATCGGCCCGTCGGGGAAATCGGGCCTTTCTGCCACGTCGGCCCCTCCCTCCCCGGCGGAGGAAGGTCGGTTTTTCGCTCGCCTCTTCGAGGAGGCCGCGGCCCCTCGTGGCGAGCGGTCCTTCACGTATTGAAGGAAATGGACCCATCCCCTTCGGATGGCCGATAGGGCCGATCCCAGGCTCAGAGGGGTAGCCAGGAGGAAGGAGACGAGGAGGAAGGCCCCCAGGACCAGGTAAGCCCCACCGGTGTTCAGAGATCCCTCAAGGCCCCGGGCAATGAGGTCTCCCAGGATCCCTCCGCTCATGGGCTGAGAGGAGAAGAGCGGATCGCTCTTCAGGGAGAGCCCCAGGAGGCCACACACGGAAAGGAGCAGCATTAGGGCGCCCGACAGGATCGCCAGCGGCCCCCGGCCAAACCGATCGCCCCAACAGAGGGCAATGCCGAAAAGGACCAGGAAAAGAGGAAAGAGATAGGCTCCCGCCCCGCCAAAGACGACCAGGGCGTCGGATAGATAAGCCCCCGCCCCTCCCCCAAGGTTTTGGACTGGCGGTGCCGGGTCAAGGTAGCGGTTGAAGGATGGATCGGTCGGATGAAAGGAAAGAAGGCTGAGCAAGAGGTAAAGGGCCCCCGCCCAGAGGAAGACGCCCAGGACCTCCCGCAGGACCGTCCGCCGCCGGCGGTTCACTGTCGGGCGCCTGGGCGGGGAGGGTTGGCTTCGTTTTTTCCTTCCCATTCTCTGCTCGTTATGGAATCTTAATTTACTCGTATGGGAATTTCCATTTTTAAGTGGCTAGAGGGTAAGTGTTAGCAAAAATTCTTCTTCACTAGCCCCTAATCCCTAACCCCTAATCCCTAACTTACTTGAAGGACAGTATCCTTCAGCCAGTGGACATCGTCCCGGGAGGGGTAATCCAGGTTATAGTGAAGTCCGCGGCTTTCCTGGCGCAGGATGGCCGAGCGGATGATCAACTCGGCCACGGTGGCGATGTTGCGGAGCTCGACCAGGTCGCTGGTCACCAGGAAGTCCCAGTAGTAGTCCCGGATCTCCTCCTGCAGGATCTCGATACGTCTCCTGGCCCGGTTCAGCCGTTTGTTCGACCGGACGATCCCCACGTAGTTCCACATCGTCCGGCGGATCTCGTCCCAGTTGTGGGCCACCACCACCGACTCGTCGCTATCGACGGCGTTGCCGATATCCCATCGGGGAATCTCCCTGGTCTCCCAGACTGGGCGGCAATGAATCTCCTCCCGGGTTCGCTGACAGGCCCGGTGGGAAAAGACCAGGGCCTCCAGCAGCGAATTGCTGGCCAGGCGGTTGGCGCCATGGACCCCCGTGCAGGCCACCTCGCCGCAGGCGTAGAGCCGGTCGATATTGGTGCGGCCATAAGTATCCGTGATCACCCCGCCACACAGGTAATGGGCCGCCGGGACCACCGGGATGGGCTCCTCGGCAATGTCGTGGCCAAAGGAGATGCACTGCTGGTAGATGTTGGGGAATCGCTCCTGGATGCGCTCCCGTCCCAGGTGGGTGACGTCCAGGTAGACGAAGTCGTCCCCCCGCTTTTTCATCTCACTGTCGATCGCCTGGGCCACCACGTCCCGGGGGGCCAGGCAGCCCCGGGGATGATACCGCTCCATGAAGGGGGTCCCGTCCCGGAGCCGCAGGATCCCCCCTTCCCCGCGTACTGCCTCGGAAATCAGGAAGGATTTCGCCTCCGGGTGATAGAGGCAGGTGGGATGGAACTGGATGAACTCCAGGTTGCCCACCCGGGCCCCAGCCCGGTAGGCCATGGCCACCCCATCGCCGGTGGCGATATCGGGATTGCTGGTGTAGAGGTAAACCTTTCCCGCCCCACCGGTGGACAGCAGGGTGATCTTTCCCAGGAAAGTCTTCACCTCGCCCGTGGTGCAGTCCAGTGCATAGGCCCCCAGGCAGAGGTCCTCCTCTCCCCCGAGCTGGACCTTCTTGTCCAGCTTCCCCCGGGTGATCAGATCGATGGCGATGTGGTGCTCGCAGATCTCGATGTTGCCCCGCGAGCGGACCAGCTCCAGCAAGGCCCGCTCTACCTCCCGGCCGGTCAGGTCGTCCGCATGGACGATCCGCCGCTTCGAGTGGCCCCCCTCCTTTCCCAGGTCGAGGTGGGCAATATCGCTTCCCGTCCGGCGGAAGGTGAAGTTTACTCCCCACGCCATCAGTTCCCGTATCCGAGCGGGTCCGTTCTCTACCAGGATCCGCACCACCTCCTCCTTGCACAGTCCTCCCCCTGCCTCCAGGGTATCTCGGATATGGAGCTCATAGGAGTCCTCCTCGCTGAGGACCGAGGCAATGCCCCCCTGGGCATAGTTGGTGCTGCCCTCGGCCATCTCTTTCTTGCAGAGGATGATCACGTCGCCATATTCCGCAGCCTTCAGGGCGAAGGTTAACCCCGCAATGCCGCTGCCTATCACTAAGAAGTCGCTTCGGTTCGCCTCAGACATCCCTTACCCCCGTCGGGGAATTGTAAAATGCAAAATGCAAAATGGAAATTGGAAATTGGAAATTGGAAATTTAAATTGATAAATTCCATTTTGTTCTATTTTGCACTTTGCACTTTGCAATTTCCATTTTACAATTCGGCTTGCGCAGCAAGCCGGTAAAAGGACACCGTCCTCCGGATGCCTTCCTCCAACGTGACCTTGGGCTCCCAGCCTAGAATCCGACGGGCCTTGGAACTATCCAGACAGATGCGATCGACCTCGCCCGGCCTCTTCTCCGAATAAACGGGCTCGATCTGCTGGCCCACCGCCCTCCGGATGGCCTCGAAGACCTCGATATCCCGCACCTCCCGGCCCCAGCCCAGGTTAAAGACCTCTCCGGTCTCGGCGGTGAGGGCCAGGACGTTGGCCTCCGCGATGTCCTGCACATAAACATAGTCTCGGGTCTTGGAGCCATCCCCAAAGATGGTGGGCCGGAGGCCCGAAAGCATCCTCTGGCTGAAGATGGCCACCACCCCCGCCTCGCCTTTAGGGTCCTGACGGGGGCCATAGACATTGGGATAGCGTAAGATGGTGTAAGGAAGCCCATGGCTTTTGCCATAGAGGGTCAGGTAGCGCTCCACGGTGTGTTTGCTAATCCCATAAGGAGAGAGGGGCTTGATCCGGTGCCGTTCGTCCACCGGGCGGTATTCCGGCTCCCCGTAAACAGCCCCGCCGGTGGAGATGTAGATGAGCCGGTGAACCTCGAAGGCCTGTGCTAACTCCAGCAGGTGAAGCGAGCCCAAAATATTGATCCCCGCATCCCAGGAGGGCTCCCCCACGGATCGCCGTAAGTCGACCTGGGCCGCGTGATGGTTGATGACCTCCGGTCTTTCCCTCTCAAAGACTTCTCTGAGGGCACGATCCCGAATGTCCATCCGGTAGAAACGTGCCCGGGGGTTGACGTTCCTCTCCTTTCCGGTGGACAGGTCATCGACAATCACCACGTCATGGCCTAACTCCAGGTAGCGATCTGCCACCTGAGAGCCAATGAACCCCGCTCCCCCCGTAACCAGGATCTTCATGTCTGCTCCTCTTGCTTGTTAAATCGGGGCTCGGACAGAGTGGCCCGAATGCGGGCGATTTCCTCTTGGGTCCTCACGAATCCCATCGGTTTGCCCTTGCTTTCACGATTTATCTAAGATCTTTCCTTTATAGCTCCGGCTCAGTGCCTCCAGCATCTCCGCCCGGCGCTCGTACAGTCGCTTATGGGGGCGCGGCTCGGCACGCGCCAGGGCGTAAGCCGTGATGATGGGCATGGCCACCGTGCTGTCCAGATAACAGGCGATCGTGTCGGGCAGTTGTTCGGGATCGACCTTTCCCCAGGTTATGGCCTCCGATGGGGTGGCGCCGGACAAGCCGCCCGTATCGGGCCGCGCATCGGTCACCTGAATGAAGTAATCGTGCCCCTTTTCGTCAAGGCCCAAGACCTCCTGGATCTGGGGCTCCGTCTGCAAGGCGAAGTTCTTGGGGCTACCGCCCCCGAAGATGAGCAGACCACTCCGGCCGCCGGTGGTCTTGGCGTGGTAAACGATCGCCGTGGTCTCATTGACATCCAACTCTACGTCGATCGCCAACTTGCACCCGACCATCCGCAGTGCCGCGATGTTCATGCCGATGGTGCTGTCGCCTGGACTGGAGGTATAAACAGGAACCGCGGCCTTATAGGCGGCGGACAGGATGGAGCGATACCGACCGCCCAGCAACTGCTCGCGCTCGGCCACATACCTCCCGAGCCGGTAGTGGAGCTCCGCAGTGCCCATCCGCTGCTGAAATTCATCCGCCGAGAGGACGCGATAGAGGAAGGCGTCGGACTTGAGCAGGACGTCCTGGTGGAAAACGATATCGTAGATGCGGATAATCTTCTGCTCGCGCAAGGCCACGTCGTCAACGAACGGGTTCGTCTGGTATAACTCGAAGCCAAGCGATCGGTGGAGGTCATGGTAGAGGTTGGCACCCGTGGAGACGATCCAGTCGATGAACCCCGACTCGATGAGGGGCACAACCGCGGCGTAACCCAAGCCGGCTGGCGTCAACGCCCCCGATAGCGTTAGCCCGACCGTCACTTCCGGCCGCAGCATCTTCTGGACCAGCAGGTGACAGGCCTCCCGCAGGCGCGCGGCGTTGTATGCCAGGAGGAAATCATCAACGAGCTCGGTAACTGTCACATCGGCCCGAAGCGGACGGGGATCGAGCTTTCGCCCATAATTCATCAGGGACCTTCCGAACCGTTTCTTCCCGGATAGAAATTCAAAAAACTTCAAAAGAGATTTGATTATTGTATTACAGCGGACCTCCATGCGTCAATACTTTTTTCTCCAACAACCAGCTTGACCTCGCCCGAGAATTGGGGGAAAATAGGGCCGTTTCTTTCGCAGGATGATAAGCCGGTAGCATTCGTGTCAACTTAGGGACTCTGTAAAATTAAACTGTACCAGACAACGCCTGCAGGCCAGCGTAGGGGCGACCCGCCGGGTCGCCCCTACAACCGTTATCTGGGATGTTTAATTATTTTTGAGTCCCTTAACCCCTGGGAGAGCGGGCGTCCCTGCCCACAAAGAGCGGCCAGGATGGCCGCTCTTCTCCCAGGACTAAACCTTAAGTTGACACGAATGAGCCCGGTAGAGTCGCCTCCGGGCAAGATTCAAGGCGGTTACCTTTCCAGAGGAGAGAGATCATGGCCAGGATATTTGAACCCATCCAGATCGGCAAGATGGAGGTAAAGAACCGTATCGTAGCCGCTCCGACCGTCGTCTGCTATGCGGATGAGGATGGCTACGTCACCCAACGTTTGATCGATCTTTACGAGGAGCGGGCGAAAGGTGGGGCCGGGCTGGTCGTGGTGGAGGCCAGCTTCATCCGACAGGATGGCCGCATGTTCGCCCGACAGGTGGGCGTCCACACCAATTACCATACCATCGGCCTGAGTGAACTGGCCGACGCCATCCATCAGGCAGGGGCCAAGGCAGCCCTTCAGGTAATGCACGGAGGACGGCAGGCGAACTCCCGCTTCTCCGGCTGTCAGCCCATCGCCCCTTCCGACAGGGCCTACTCCCCCTGGATGGGCGACAGGCCCCGGGTGATGACCACCGAGGAGTGCACGCAGCTGGCCGACGACTTTGCCAACGCCTGTCTCCGAGTCAAGGAGGCGGGGTTCGACGCGGTGATGTTCCATGCCACCCACGGCTTCGTCATCCAGCAGTTCATGTCTCCCTATACCAACGACCGGAAGGACCAGTACGGTGACCGGATGGCTTTCCCCACTGAGGTGATTCAGAAGACCCGCGCCGCCGTGGGGTCCGATTTTCCCATCATCTTCCGCATCAGCGGCGACGAGTTTCTCGGGGACCAGGGGATCACGCTGGAGATGAACCAGAAGGAGATCGTCCCGGCACTGCTCAAGGCGGGCGTGGACTGCCTGGATATCTCCGTGGCCACGCTCGAGTCCTTCCACTGGATCATCCAACCTATCTACTTCCCCCGCGGCTGCATCGTCCACCTGGCCGAAGGGATCAAGGAGGTGAGCAACGTCCCGGTGGTGGCGGTAGGTCGCATCAACGATCCACGGCTGGCCGAGAAGATTGTCGAGGACGGCCGGGCCGACATGGTGGCCCTGTGCCGGGCCCTGCTGGCCGACCCCGCCTTCCCCCGGAAGATGCTGGAGGGACGGGAGCGTGAGATCCGCAAGTGCATCGCTTGCAACTATTGCACCGATCGGACCTTCGGCCAGCGGACCGTCAAGTGCGCCGTCAACCCCGATTTTGGCAATGAGCGGGCCTACCGGATCCAGCCGGCCCTAAAGCGCAAAAAGGTGCTGGTGGTGGGCGGCGGTGTGGGGGGAATGGAGGCCGCTCGGGTGGCAGCCCTTCGGGGGCATCAGGTAACCCTCTGGGAGAAGGAGAAGCAGTTGGGGGGGCTGACCCACCGGGCCGCCTCGTTGCCCCGCCTCTACGTCAAGGAGTTGGCCAACATCGTCGAGTGGTTGCCTGATCAGTTGAAGCGACTTTCGGTCCAGATGGAGATGGGCAAGGAGGCCACCGTTCAGGCCGTGGAGGCGTTCCAGGCCGACGCGGTGGTGCTGGCCACCGGCTCTAAGCCTGTTCCCCTGGATCTTCCCATCGCTCCCGGGCCTCAGGTCATTACCCTGGACGAATACCTGGCCGGAGGGGTGCAGGTGGGGCAGAGGGTGGCAGTCATTGGGGGGGCGCATGGGTCGGAGGTGGCTGTCTCCTTGGGGCGAGAGGGGAAAACAGTCGCCCTGCTGGAGAGCGGTCCCCCCGAATTGATCGCTTCGGCCCCGTACATGGATATGGTCCGCCGTGTAGTCCTCCAGGGCTACCTCCAGGAGGCCAAGGTGAACGTCCTCACTCAGGTTCAGGTCAAGGGGATCACGAAGGAGGGGGTGGAGCTGACCCACGCCGATGGCCGACAGGAGGTGGTGGCCGGTGGCAGAGCTCTACCAGGTGGGAGACGGCGTAGAGCCCCGCCGGATGGCCGCCGCCATCCACGAGGCCGCCTTCTGGGCCCGAGAGATCTGACCCTCGAGGCCTCTGGCGAAACCCTGCATTCCCTTCCGCAAAATGGGGGCAGGGCCGTAAGTACAACTCCACGCAAGAGGGTGTCCAGTTAGAGATTGCTTCGTCGCCTGCGCTCCTCGCAATGACCTGATTTTGTCATTGCGAGCGAAGCGAAGCAATCCGATCCCCCTGAGCACTGAATTCTGTGGAGTTGTAGTAAGCCTTGGATCAAGGCTTGACAGGAGCCCCTCCCCCCATCTACACTTTTACCATGAAAATGCCAATGTTGTGGCCTGGGTGATCAACGGAGGGCAAAAACGATGGCAGAAGCATTGGTGATCGTCGATGTCCAAAACGACTTTTGCCCGGGAGGCTCCCTTCCCGTCCCGGAGGGAGATCGGGTGGTGCCGGTGCTCAACCAGTACATCGAAAAGTTTACGGCGAAGGGGTTGCCTGTCCTGGCCTCTCGGGACTGCCATCCCCCTGAGACCCGACACTTCAAGGAGCTCGGAGGCCTCTGGCCGTCCCACTGTGTTCAGGGGAGCCGAGGCGCCGAGCTCCACCCGGCCCTCCGGCTGCCAACGGACGCGATCATCCTCTCTAAGGGGATGGACCCACAGGAGGACAGCTACTCATGCTTTCAGGCTTACGATCCACAAGGGACGGAGGCGGCCACGCTCCTCCGGCAGATGGGCGTGAATCACCTGTACGTGGGCGGGCTGGCCACAGACTATTGCGTGCGCTCCACGGTGTTGGACGCCCTGGCGCAAGGTTTCCAGGTTACCCTCTTGCTGGACGCGGTGCGAGGGGTAGATCTCGACCCGCGCGATTCCGCCCGGGCAATGGATGAGATGTTGAGGGCCGGCGCCAGAACGGCCACGCTGGAGACGATTTTTTGAAAGGGGGAGCCCATGGATTTCACGCTGACCGAGGCCCACCAACGAATGCGGACCACTGTCCGGGAGTTCGCCGAAAAGGAGATCGCCCCTCTGATCCCCGAGCTAGATGCCAGGGGTGAGCACAGCACCCCGATGATCCGGTCCATGGGAAAACGGGGCCTGCTGGGGATCTGCCTGCCCGAGAGGTACGGGGGGCTGGGGGAGGATTACATCAGCTTTGGCCTGGCCTGCGAGGAGCTCGAGCGGGTGGATACCTCGGCCCGGGTGGTCCTGGCAGTCCATACGGCCCTCAACAGCCTGACCCTCCTCCAATGGGGCACCGAAGAGCAGAAACATCGCTACCTCGTCCCGCAGGCCCGGGGAGAGAAGATCGCGGCCTACGCCCTGACCGAGCCGGGGGCGGGAAGCGATGCGGCGGCGATCGAGAGCACGGCCTGCCGGCAGGGAGATCATTACCTCCTCAACGGATCCAAGTTCTGGATCTCCCTGGCCGATGTGGCAGATCATTTTCTGGTCTTCGCTTATACCGACAAATCCAAGGGGCATCATGGCATTTCGGCCTTTATCGTCGAGAGGGGCTTTGGGATCTCCAGCGGGACCATCAAAGGCAAGCTGGGCGTCCGGGCGGGCAACACGGGCGGGCTCTTTTTGAAGGATGTCCCCGTGCCCGCGGAGAACCTCTTGGGGCAAGAGGGGGAAGGCTTCAAGATCGCCATGTCGGCTCTGGATAACGGCCGTTACACCCTGGCCTCGGGGGCCGTGGGGATCATTTGCGCCTGCCTGGAGGCAAGCGTCCAATATGCCAACGAGCGGAAGACCTTTGGTCGTCCCATTGGGGAGCACCAACTGGTGCAGCGAATGATCGCCAAGATGGTGGCCGCCCGCGACTCGGGCAGGCTGCTCTATTATCACGCGGGCTGGCTCAAGAACCAGGGGATCCGTCACACCCGCGAGACCGCCCTGGCCAAGTGGGTCAACTGCAATGCGGCCTTCGAGGCCGCCAACGATGCCATCCAGATCCATGGAGCGAACGGCTACTTCAGCCGTTACCCGGTAGAGCGTTATTTCCGCAATGCCCGAGGGACTACGATCTACGAGGGGACCAACGAGATCCACGAGCTCCTCCAGGCCCAGTACGCCCTGGGGTATCGGCAAGATAAGCCCCTGCGCTGCACATTGCCCCCGTGGCCGTCCGAGTGACGCTGCCGGTCGGGCCATTTTCATTCCCGGGGACGGATCAAGTTAGGGGACAGGGAACAGGGGACAGGGGACAGGGAACAGGGGACAGGGGACAGGGGATAGGGTCCCAATAATCTGTATGGACAGGATGAGAAAATGAACGGGAGACAAGAGGCAAAGGACAAGGGGAAGGAGTGACGATCCCCTGTCCCCTGTGACCTGTCCCCTAACTTGGGCATGTCGGTTTCAAGTATTCCAGAACTTCATCGTCGGTCATGTCCGGAAAGCTTTGATAGAAGCTGGCAACGGCGAAGGGAGAGGCCTCGGTGATCATCAAGCAGACGAGCTCATCGGCCCGAGAGGCCACCCGATGATAGGTGCTGAGAGGGCTAACCGGGGTGGCCACGATCACCTTCCGGGCCCCTTTCTTCCTTGCCACTTCGATCGCTGCAATCATAGTATAACCGGTGGCCAGGCCGTCATCCACCAGGATAACCATCCTGTCTTGGATCTCGAGGGGTTCCCGGCCCTGCAGGTATTTATCCCTCCGCCGTTCGACCTCTTCCAGGACCCTGGCGGCAATCCTTTCGATCTGGGCGTCCGTAAGCCCCAATTGCTTGACCATGGACTGGTTCAGGACCCATGTCCCATCGGCGGCGATAGCGCCAAAGCCGGCTTCCGGCTCCCACGGGATGGGCAGTTTCCGCAGGAGGATCAGATCCAGAGGGACCTTCAGTCTCTTGACAATCTGATAAGCGACCGGCACCCCTCCCCGAGGGATGGCCAACACGATGACCTCGCCCTCCTCATACCCGGCTAGCCTTTCCGCCAGCTTTTCTCCGGCCTCTTCTCTGTCTCTAAATACGGGCTGCATCTCACGGCAAACCTCCCTTTCAGGCTCTCCTTGAATTACCCCCCCTTGAATTACCCCCCCTTGCCCCCCCTTCGTAAGGGGGGAGGGATGGGGGAGTCTTCGCTGAAAAAAGAAATTCCTATAGGGTCGAATTAGGGATCAGGGATTAGGGGCTCGTGAAGAAGAGTTTTCCCTAATCCCTGGCGCCAAGCCCTCAAAATCGGTAAAGATCCATGTCCTCAATTATAATTTAAGAGATGAGGGGGCAGAGGTCAGAGGCCTATTGGGGTAACCGCAGAGGCACAGAGACGCAGAGGGAAAACTTTTGAAACCGACATGGCCAACCGAAATTGGCCGCCCCCGGGAATGAAAATGGCTCCCGGAAGACTCGGACATTTTCACGGTAAAATCTCTGCGCCTCTGTGGCTAAACGGGTATTTTATCGCGCGGATCGATATTATGGGTTTACTTCGTAAAGGCCAGCCAAAGTCTTGGTACAACTCCACGCAAGATGGTGTCCGGTTAGAGATTGCTTCGTCGCTGGCGCTCCTCGCAATGACCTGATTTTGTCATTGCGAGCGAAGCGAAGCAATCTCACCCTCCTGAGCACTGAATTCTGGGGAGTTGTACTTAGGGACGGCCTGTCGTGGGCGACGATGCTCGAGCTCGACCAGCGGCAGCACTCGAAGGGCAATCTCCAGCAGCACCATCAGGCCTCGGATGTGCCCCGGGTCTCTCAGGTAGAGGGGGGCAGCGGACAACGGGCGTCCCTTAAGCCGATAGAACCCTCGCTCCGGCTGCCAGTGGGCCCAATAACGAAGGACCTCCGACAGGCTCAACCGCTCGGCCGGGGCGTTGGTCACATAGATGCCCCAGCCGGCCAGCCTTCCAAACTCTTCCAGGGCAGCGCTCTTTCGGCTGAAGCCCAGCCGCAGGACACGCTCTTCCACCCAGCGCGTTGGGCGGTTGGGGCCCGGCCTCCCCCGTCCCAGGTAACGTTGCGCTCGTTCGACCTGCTCCTCCAGGTTGATAGACAGGAAGGGGACCATCCCGAAGTGATACAAAACGGCCTGGGCCTTCCAGGCCAGGAGATCGGGGTCTGTGCCGGGCCGCTGGGCCAGCTTCTCCAGGGCCTCCTCGGCCCGATTCAGGCGGTCCCGGAATCCCGCCAGCTCTCTGTCGGCAGAGGCCTGGTCATGGATGAGCAGCCATCGCTCGGTCCACTCCACGCCCTTCCCGGCGTGGAGGCCTTGCCATCGCATCGGCCGGCAGAGCTCCAAGCCGTGCCATCTCTCCCCAGTGTCGGCGGACTCCTCCGATGGACGCAGGGACTGGATGGAGCAGGGAGGATCGAGCACCCACCGGCGAAGCAGGTCCGGGACCTCGCCGGTGGCTGGCATGGGCGCCAGATAAAAGCCCCCGCCCTCTTGGACCTGGGCGCGATTGGAGAGGCTGGAGAACTTGCCATCGGCCACCAACAGGAAGTCAGGCCGCCCGATCCCATCTACCATCCTCCGCCAGGCCGGCAGATAAGGGGGAGCATCGACTTGGCCGCTCGGAAGCATTGCGGTCGCCAGGGGAATGCCGGCCGGATCGAGCTTCCCCAACAGTTCAACGAACCGGCCGAATCGGATCGGCGCCCGCTCTGCTTCGATCCGGGAATGGATCGGAGCGTCGGCCCCATCGAGATGGCCCGTCTCCATGGGCAGGGGGTAGGCCCGAACCAGATGTTGTCCGAGCCGCTCTTCGATCTGCTCCCAGGGGCGAGCCTTGCGGTCTCCCAGCCGGGCCAGCAGGTCTTCGATGCGGTCATCCGTGAAGTCCTTGGGCCCAACAGGGGCCCCAAAGGCCAGGCTGAGACAGCGCAGTCGAGGCCGGGCCCACGCCTCCAGGGTCGAGATCCGATGGTCACGTTGGGTCAGGATATAGGCCAGGAGGCCCATGGCCAGCTGGCCGTAGGTCAATCCCTGCCGGTTGCCATGAGGGACGGGAAGGACCTCGTCGATGATCGCATCCACGCACATCTCTCGTTGTTGGTGGATGAGCTGGTGGATGTCCTCTGCACGGTCGGAATGGAAGACTGGCGGTCGGAGCAGATCCTCCCGGGGTCGGATCAGTTTTCCGGCAAAGAGGGGGTAGGGCATCCCCTCCCCTTCTAGCTGAAGACCGGGTGTGCTATGAGTGAGATCACTGGATGACAGATCCATGGTCGGAACCTCCCTGTGCAAAAGTTTGCGGAGAGCCTACCTCGTCCGCGCCCGGATTCCATTCCGTTGGTCCGGTGACCGAGCGATGGTTGAATACAGCCATTGATTCTTCATTTTTGCCAGCAGCCTTCAACCTATAAGAGCATATTGCGTGCCATAACTTCTAATGGTTTGTAGGGTGTCCAATTAAACCGCAGAGGGCGCGGAGAGCGCAGAGACAACCCGCTTTCCCTCTTCTCTGCGGCCTTTAGGTTTTAAGTTTTAAGCCCTAAAACCTAAAACTTAAAACTTAAAACCTATTATCCCATTCGACCATGGGAAAGTTATTTGGTCGCCAGTCCTTAGTGGGTGCGGGATTCGAGACTTTGAACTGTTTTAGGGATGGCAACTTGGTTGCCAGTTTGGGATGGTATGAAGGTTAGCAGTTGAGATGCCTCGCTTGCGGCACGGCCCTCTCGCGGCTTTTTTCAGCGAGAAGAACTTTTTGAGGCTCGGGTTTGGTAATCAAGTAACCAGGGCAGGGTTGGGAGGGAGAGTTGCAGATTGACCGATCAATCCGGGTCATTTTTTCAAGCCATATCGGGCCATTTTCTTTCTTAACCCCAGCCGACTGAGGCCAAGTTGCCGGGCCACTTCGCTTTTGTTCCCATGAAAATCATTGAGGAGCTTTTCAATGATTCTCCGCTCAAGCAATTCTACCTTTTCAGTGAGCTTGCCTTCTTTGTTTAGGAGCCAGTCAATCTCTTTCTGATGGCCTCGAACGCGATCCGATAAAAGGTCCGGACTGATGAAAGTTCCCGGTTCAGCCAAAGCTACCGCCCTTTCAACCTCATTTTCTAATTCACGGATATTGCCGGGAAAATCGTACATTTCTAAGAAAGACAAGGCCTCCGGGCTGAATCCGTGCAAGTATTTTTGGGTTTTCCGGCTGTACTTCAGTAAAAAATGCTCGGATAAAAGAGGGATATCCTCTTTCCGCTCCCTTAAAGGGGGAAGTATGATCGGAAAGGTGCTCAACCGATAGTATAAATCTTTGCGAAATCTTCCTGCCGCGACTTCTTCAAAAAGATCTTTATTGGTCGCGGAGATCACTCTAACATCGAGCTTTTTAACGCTTTCACTACCGATCGGTCTTATCTCCCCTTCTTCAAGGAACCTTAGCAATCTTACCTGCATGGCGGGAGAGGTTTCTCCAATCTCATCCAAGAAGACAGTCCCCTTATCGGCTATTTCCAACAGCCCCTTCTTATCCGCTACGGCTCCGGTGAACGATCCCTTTTTATAGCCAAAGAGCTCGCTTTCCAAAAGAGTCTCGGGCAAACTTCCACAGTTTTGAGCCACAAATTTTTGGCTCTTCCGGGGGCTATTGTAGTGAATCGTCTGGGCAACCAGCTCCTTTCCCGTTCCAGTCTCTCCCAGAATCAACACCGTTATCGACGAATCGATGATCTTCTCCAATTCCCTAAAGATCTTCTGCATGGTGGGGCTGACGGTTATGATTTGATCAAACTTATGAGTGCCTTCCAGTTCCTTTTGCAAATAATTATAATCCTTCTTGAGTTTTTCATAGGCTATCGTCAGCTCCTCATTCAATCGGATATTTTCCAAAGTTAAATCATAATATTCTAAAGCCCTTTTAACGATAACTTTAAACTCATTGGGATCCCATGGCTTGGTGATATATTTGTATACTCTACCTTTATTTATCGCATCTATCAAGGCATCGACATCGGTATAGGCAGTTAGAAGAATTTTTATCATATAAGGATGTTGCTCTAAAGTCTTTTCAAAAAATTCGATCCCCGTCATCTCCGGCATTCTTTGATCGACAATGGCCATTTCGACCTTTTCCTGCTCAAGAGCTCTTAAAGCTTCCTTGCCGTTTTTTGCCTTTAATATGCGATAATCATGAACCAAAAGCCTTTCTAATAGCTCTAAACTTCGTATTTCATCATCTACAATGAGAATCGAATATTTCTTTTCCATATGCTGTTTTCCTAAGCACAAATAAGGCTCTGGCTGGTTATTTTCATGGGTAGTTGGATCGTGACCGTCGTACCGACCCCGACCTGGCTATCCACCTGGATGTTTCCTCCATGTTTTTGGATAATTCCGTAGCTGATACTGAGTCCCAAACCGGTTCCTTTCCCTACCTCCTTGGTCGTAAAAAAGGGATCGAAGATCTTGTCCAAATGTTCTGAAGGAATTCCTATTCCATTATCTTTTATTTTGATTTCAACCCACTCATCGAGAAGGCGGGTCGAGATCCATACATCTCCTTTACCTTGAATGGCATCGGCTGCATTGCTAAGAATATTCATAAAAACCTGATTTAATTGTCCAGCGTAACATTCTATTTTGGGAATATCTCCATAGTCCAGGTGGAGCGTTATTTTGTTCTTATATGTCTTACCGAGAAATTTTAGGGTAGTGTTCATTGTCTGGTGAATATCGATCCGCTTTGCCTCTGCCTCATCCGATCTCGAAAAAGTCCTCAGATCCTGCACGATCTCTTTTGCTCTTTGGGCTCCTTCATAGCAACCTTTCACTACTTCATCCAGATCTGCTAAGATGTAATCGAGAGAGAATTCTTCACGCAACTTCTTTATCTTTTCAAGATCTTCGCTATGAGAAAAATTTAATCCAACCAGCGCCTGTAAGGCCTCTTTCACGTTATTGGCATATTCTTTTAAAAAATGAAGATTACCATAAACGAAACTCAGAGGGTTATTCAGTTCATGGGCCACTCCAGCTACTAATTGACCTAAAGAGGACATCTTAGCGGAATGTAGCAACTGTACTTGAGTCGCTTTTAGCTCTTGGTGGGTCTTTTGGATCTCGTGATATGATTTATAGAGCTCTTTTTCCAATGCTCGAAGATTCAGAAGAGACTTGACTCTCGCTAACAATTCCCGGGAATCAAAAGGTTTCAGCAAATAGTCATTTGCCCCAGATTCTAAGCCCTCAATTTTAGAGACCATGTCTTCACGGGCGGTTAATAGGATTACTGGAGTAAACCTCAATTTCTCATCCTCTTTGATCTCTTTACAAAGTTGGTAGCCATCTTTAACGGGCATCATGACATCCGAAATAATCAAATCAGGTTCTTCTTTGCGTGCCATTTCCAAACCCGCAGCACCATCTTGGGCCCACAAGACCTTATATTTATCTTGCAAAAACGAGATGATTATTTTCGCCATCTCTGGATTGTCCTCTACTACCAGCAGTTTGTGGCGGATATCTCGTCTCTCTCCTGAGATTTCCCCTTCGGATGAAAATGAATAAGGTTCCTCTGATGGGACCATAATTTCCATAGGGATTTCCCCCTGAATCTGGTAAGACCCTTCAGTTTCTGCAATCTCTACCTTCCTTTGATCCGACCTTTGATCCGAAGGGAAATGATCGAACCCTTTTAAGAGCTTAATCGTAAAGGTCGTTCCCTCGCCCACTTTGCTCTTTACCGAGATCTCTCCCTGATGTAAATCAACCAGCTCTTTCGCCAAGGCCAGCCCAATTCCCGTTCCCTGGTTTCGCCGAGAATCGGCATCCTCTACCTGATAAAACCGATCGAATATTTTTTCCAGCGCCGTCTCGGGGATCCCAATTCCCGTATCCATGAATCCAATATAAACTCCCTGATGGTCTTCCAGAAAGTCAACGCGAATTTTGCCATTTCGGGAAGTAAACTTCAAGGCATTCGACAATAAATTCAGAAAGACCTTTTCCAACTTTCCCGGATCGAAATAGATCTCAAGAGGAAGGGCAGAAGGAGGGGCATTTAATTCGATCGGGATCCCTCTCTGTTCTGCCGCCGGCCTCACATAGTCAATGATTTTCCGGGTAAAGGCAACGATATCAGTCCTTTGGAGATTTAATCTCATACTTCCCGCTTCAATCTTGGCGATATCCAATAGATCATTGATAAGTCTTAAAAGGATAAGAGAATTCCGATATATTACTTCTAAATAGCTTTTTTGCTCTTGGTTTAATTTTCCTATTTCTTCTCTCAATATAGAACTTATTGGAGTTAAGTTCAGAGTCAGAGGTGTCCTAAGCTCGTGACTAACGTTGGACAGGAATTTAGATTTAAGGCTATCGAGCTCCTGTAATTTGATAAGAGATTCCAGCAATTTTTGGTTACTACTGTTCAATTCCTCCGTCCTTTGTTTGACTTTATCCTCTAAATTAAAATTCAGCTGCTGAATCTCCTCATATGACCTGGCGTTGGCTATGGATATGGCACCCTCGGTAGCTAAGATCTTGAGGAGTCCTAGATCCTCTGCGGTATAAAAGATTCCTGATTTCTTTCTGCCTAAGATTAACAATCCTTCCAACTCTTCTTTGAAAAATATGGGGAGGATGAGTTGGGCTTGTAATTGATTCAGGACTTCCAGCTCTGCTCCTCGTATGGGCTGATCCTCATTCCCTTGTTCAAAATCATAATAGGTGATCTCCCGTTTTTTTTGTCGGATTCTCTCGATTAAGGGGTGATTCTGGTTAATCTTCAAATTTTCCCACCCGTTACCCTCGAAACCCTTGGATTTAAAGACGCGGTATTCGTTGACCTTTGGTTCTCGCAGCACAACGAGACACCTCTCGGCAAACAAAACTTCGGAGAGCGTTTGGACGATCCTTTCGGTGATCTCCTCTAAATTCAAGAGGGTCGTTAAATCCGAGCTCACTTTCTCGATGATCGTGCGATAATCATAGTTTATTCGATAAAATAATCGATCTACGATTCTTTGGGCTCTTTCTTTCAAGGGATTGAGCAGAAGGAGGATAAAGATGATAAAAAACAACGAAACCACAGGAGATTTAATTACATCTCCAACCACATTTGAACTATAAAACACTATATTGAACGAAATAATCATGCCAAAATAAATAATAATTATTAAAGTTGTAAGAGATAGATAATATAAACTTCGTTGGATAACCACATCAACTTCAAATAGATTGTGTTTTACCGTGGCATATCCTAATGCTACCGGAAAAATGAAAGCGGTGAAGCCAATAGTATTTAAGGCAATTTCTCCCTTTGTGATAGCAGAGGTGATCATGATTACGGCGGGAATAAAAAAAGCGATGCCTGAGCCCAAAATAACCACCCTGATCTTCTGTTTGATCAGGGCAGATTCCGTTTTCAGGTAAGTAGATGCAGAGAAAATCATAAAAACAACGGCAGCCGTTCCTAAATAGAAGACGCTGAAATTATGAATCAAGACGTAACCTGAATGGGAGTATAAAAAGATTTCATAAAATATCGATGCAATGAAAGATATAAGGTAAGGACTGAATAGAATTGAAGGATGTTTATGGATAATACTTTTCTTTTCAGGAAAAGTGAGCACAGAATGAATGAGGGTGGCCGGCAAGAAGGCCTCAAAAATAACGTGGAAGCGAAAAAACCAATATGGAGAATAAAGATCGCAGGCGGTAAGCCCAAACAAAGAAGAAATTAAGCAAAATATAAATAACGCCTTGCTGGCACTCATATCTGGTTTTAAATGATAAACGCTTATGCCGACAAAAGCATAAATCAATCCATTTAAAATGTAGATGCCAAATATTAAAAGAAAATCTATGTACATAAAATTGATTAAAGGTATTCTTCTGCTAAATAGCTGATTATCTTTGAAAAATAAATAAGAAATATTATCGCCAACGGATTTTTTTTGAATAATCTCTTTTATTTGTTCCGAATTCTGAACCTTTTGCCCCTCTACTTCAATAATTTTCGCTTGAAAGATTTTTCCATCCTTCGTTCCGGGCCAACGAGAAAGTCCCGAGGAAGCCACAATGGAATTTTTCATAAAGAAAAACCCTGCAAAGGGTTCATTGATCCATCTTAGTGAATTAATAAGGCTAATGATGGCAATGCATACCACTATAAAGAAGGATATTAGCGTTACTGGCCGAATTTTTATCATTCACTGTTTCTCTTTAAACAAACTGAGTAAATCAAAGAGATCAAGGTGGTTAGAATACACAGATAGGCGAATAACTCTCCCCATTCTGTATAAAGGGTCGTCTCTGTTTTAAGGCGGATATCTTCCTGGAGGATGCTACTCTCGAAAAGGGAAGATGCCCGGATGATTCTTCCCAAAGGGTCGATAATGGCGGAAATTCCCGTACTGGTTGCTCGCACCAGGTACGTCCGATTCTCTACCGCCCTGAAGAGGGCGATGGATAAATGCTGATACGGCCCAGGACCGGACCCAAGCCATGAATCGTTGGATAGGTTAATTAAAAATTGGGCTCCCCGGTTAACAAATTTTCTAATAAGATCGGGATAGATAATTTCGTAACATATGGTAATGCTGAATTTCCCTTTGGGGATTTCGAAAACGCTTAGCTTATCACCGGGACTAAATTTAGAAGGAAACCTGGTAGCAGCATTATAAAGGTTTATCATTTCAAGGGGATTGTATTCGGACATGGGCAAGAGGCGAATCTTGTCATAGACTCCGCTTATTCCGCTAATTGGAGAAAACAGGTAAGAAGAGTTGTAGAAAGCTTTATCCTTCTCTTCCCGCTCTTCATAACGAGGACCCCCTAAAACTAGATAAGCATTGGTTTGGGTTAGGAGATTCTGTATAAGGGTTAAATAATAACTTTCTCTTTCTAGATAAAAGTCAACGGCATTTTCAGGCCAAACTATTAGATCGGTCTGGTTTTTCAAGGCTTCATTGGTCATTTTTAGATATTTTCCTAAATTTCTCCCATAATAGATGTTTTTCCATCGATATCTGCTCTTTATGTTTCCCTGTATTACAGAGACATGAAGGGTTTTACCGATGTAAGGAGATTTAAAGCTATTTATCCTATGATAGCCGTAAAGCAAGAAAATGGACAATAATATTGAGGTAAAAATAAACTGAAAATCGATCACTTCTGCGAATTTGAACCTTTTGGTCTCCAGAGAATGGATCATGATCCGGGCCAATAGATAATTTACGGCCACGATCATAAAAGATATGCCGTAAACCCCCGTGATATCGGATATCTGGATCAAGGGCAGTATTTCGTATTGGGAGTGCCCAAGGAGCTCCCACGGCGGTATCCCTGTCAAAGGATGAGACCGGAGCCACTCTACCGAAACCCACAGGGATGGAATCGCAACCCAGCAGATCTTTTTTGCTCTCAGATGGATGTAAGAGTAAGAGAGGGCAAAAAGACCATAGATGATCCCGGCCGGGAGCAGGATCCCCAGGAGGAGAAAGAGGGCCCCGAAAAGGGGAGGTCGTTGAAAATAATGAATCACGGTAGGGTATAGCCAATGGAGGATTCCCAGGAAGGAAATCATCCCAAAGAGCATCCCCAACAGGAAGGAAGAGAAGAGTTTTTTCCGGTTGAGGGCTAAAAATAATGGGACGAGGGCAAACCAGGCCAGGAAGCTGTAACTGAATTGGGGAAATAGGAGGACGTGGAAAAGGCCCGACAGCAGAGTTAAAAACGAGCCTTTCAGCCCGCTGTGCTCTTCCCTGTGGCCAAACATATTCGTCTTCAACTTATTCAGCCTAACCGACACGGCCAAATTGAGTTGGCCGCCCCCAAGCATGAAAACAGGTTCCCTGGGGACTTGGGCATTTTCACGGTAAAGTTTTCCTGGTCTCCCATAACCGATCCTGGAACACCAGGAAATCTCTCTACTCCAGATGGAGACGGAACTCCACCTTTAACTCGCGTGTAGGTCCGGGTGGGAGAGGCGTCGTTGTCCTTCCAAGATGGCCCGATATTGCCAAGATAAGATGTTCGTGGTCGATGTGGCGTGTTCCATCCAGATGATAGTCCGGATCCGCTGAATCGACCTCATGCGGTCTCCTCTCAGCATGATCCTGGTAGTAAAGCTCGAAAGAGTGCCGGTCATAGAGTATCTCGTCGCTTTTATCGGATCCGGTTGGATCGATACGCCAAAGACCCACCGTTTCCATATTGTACCCCTGAACGTTCAATACGGTAAAATCGTCAATACGCAACGGATACCCCAGGAGCTGCCCCTCGATGTGAACGGCCTGCCTCACCCATTCCATATTCAGTGCGCAGTATAGGGTCCCATCGGCGCCCACCGTAAGTTTTTGATAGTGGTATTGGTTCTCGCCTCTCGAAGGTAGGGTATAGGGTGGCGGAATAACGGTGAAGTCTGAGGATGGGATTGATAACACTGAATTATGTGATGAATCTCGAACATTTATCATTGTAGGGCCAAATGGCAACGACCAATGAAGTAAAGTCACTTTAATCCTTCTTTTCGATTCACGATCCATATCGGCCGTAGCCTGTACTTTTACCGCACCAAACCATACAATATAATTTTCTCCTGGGACAAAATTATCGCTATACAGTTTGACAGGCATGCCAGGATAGATGACTGACGGAATGACCGCTGCCGGCAGTGGTAGGGGATGTTCACAACCGCATCCCGCCATGGCCTTAGCGAAATGACTGGTCAAAAGCAGTAAAAAAACCATGGTCGATAAAGCAACAAATTTCCTCTTCATCCCTACAACCTCCTCAAACTTCCTTCTCTCCGCTGGTTTTTCGGTCGAGGGAGTCCCTTCGGCAAAGGTTTTCGGATAGGCTCTAAAGGGCATCGCCCCAAAGTGGCCCTCCCTTTTCTCCCTCCGGAAGGATTCCCATCGCCGGCTATCACCCCCGCAACCCGAACCACTCCCGCGAGGTCCTCGTGGGGCAGGGCTATGAGAGCTTCGCATCGGGAAACCCCTCTTCCCTGCCCGTTCCTTCGGGCAGGATAAGCCTTGGTTTTATTATACAGGAAATGAGCGAGAGGAGCTATAGCCAAGAACCTCTACAGGAAAAGATAATACAGGAATCCTCAAAAAGCATCCCGCTGGGTTAAAAGCGATATCCCAGGTTGATCCCGGCTACATGGGTGAAGGTCCTGTATTTCCCGTTAAACCCAAATTGATTTTTATCGGTGGAACGAGCTTCGGAGAATCCGGCCTGATAGGCGAACGAAAAGGTCAAGGGGCCGACTTGATAGTCGGCCCCTAAGGATACCCAGTGTCTATCCGAATCGGGGAGGATGGGATCAAGGGTCTCGTCCGGAACCGGCGATTGATCAAAGGAATACCCCGACCTCAAGGTCAGTCTCTCATTCCAACGATAATTGACCCCCAGATTATAGGAAAAGACGTCATTATAATTCTGAGGAAGGGTTATCGTCGAGACCGCCACCGTATTTTTCCGGAAATTGACTGTCAGCTTGTCGAAAGAGGACCAACCGGTCCAGCGGAGCTCGAAGGCAAAGGTCCAATGTTCAAAAGGGGTGACAGCGACCCCGACCGATAACAGGCGTGGGAGGTTAATGGTTGTGGATACGTCGTTATCCGGGAAAAGGGTTCGCAAGGGTTGGTCAACAGGTGCCAGACCCGTTGCCGGAAACCTGAAGTCTACCTCTCCATGATAATTCACCTTGATGCCACTGCGATACGAAACGCCCAAGGAGAGATTCTCAAAAGGGTGAAACAGGAGCCCCAAATTATACCCTATGGCGCTGCCATCCGCCTCTAACTTGGCCACTCCCTCGGGGAAGAGAGGAGAGAGGGGTGTGGGATCGATCGCTCGTTTCAACTCAACCTCGGAATAGAGATAATCGATCCCGGCGGCCAGGGATATCTGAGGGGTGATCCGCCATGCGAGGACGGGGTTCACGTAGATCGTGTTGATAGATGCGAAGGTGGCGATAAACCGACCCGCCCACCTATCTGGCCATTCCGTGGAAAGGGCAAAAGGGGAAAAAGCCCCCAATCCCGCGCTGAAGTGGTCATTCATTTGATGGGTAAGATAAAAATTGGGGGGGAAGAAGACCTTGCGATTCATACTGGTTCTCTTCAGGCCCCCAAGGTCTTTGAAAAAGGTGGAGGGTGCGATCAAGGTCGTTCCGGAAAGGAGGTGGGTCCCTTCCAGCTGGGTGATGCCGGCTGGATTGAAAAAGACTGCTGAAGGGTCATTGGCCTGGGCTGAGAAGGCGCCCACTTCTCCCAGGGGAGAGGCTCCCTGGCTCAGGAGCAAAAAGCCTCCGGCGAAGCTCTGACAAATTGGCCAAAACATCAAAAGGAGATTCATCCATAGTGCGATGGTTCGCTTTCTCACGGAGGTCTCGACCCCTTCTAGTCCATTTAGCCAGAGCGCAAAACTTAAGACCTGGTAAATTTTCTATTTTAGCACTAATGCAAGATTTGTGCTGCCCGCCGATCCTGCTGCATGCCGAGCAAAAGAGGGAGATAACATCGCTGCAACCCTGAATGCGGGAAAGGGGCGAAGAATGAAATTATTACATAAAATCAACCGGTGGGTATGGCATTTTTACCTTTCTCCGTCCAGGAAAAGTGGCCGTCCCAAGGGATGGCTCTGGTGGGTTTTGACAACGCTTTGAAGGCGGTTTATATTAGACATAATGGGATTTGCGGAACCAGGTTCTGGGTGGGAGACCATGTCGAAAAGAGCGACCATCTTTTCCCTGATTATTCTGGCATCAGTCGGCCTGGGTGGCTATGTTGCCTACCATCGGATCGAGCGGTCGAAGCCGTTGGCGTGCGAGGTGTGCACGCGACCGATTCATGAGGGCCAGGCCTACCGGGTAGAGCTCACAGATGGCAGTGGGGCGACCTCCTGTTGCCCCCGATGCGGCATTCACCATCAGCTAGAGCACGTCGCGAGGGTCGCTCAGGCCTGGGCCACCGATCACGCCACCCGGGAGCGGGTGGCGGCGGAGAGGGCCTATTATGTCGAGGGCAGCGATGCCAGGTACTGCAACCCGCACCCGGCGCCACTCAGGGAGCCCGGGGTGGTTTATGAGATGACGTTTGATCGGTGCCTGCCGAGTCTGATCGCCTTCAGGACCGATCGGGAGGCTCAGGCCTTTCATGCCCGACACGGCGGACGTGTGCTCTCGTATCGGGAGGCAGTCGAGAGCGTGAAACGGTGGTGAGGGGAGCTCGGCCTAGCCCTTCAGGGACAAAGAGGTTTGGGAAGAGAACGGCGCGAACCGGACGGGCAGGGTCTCCTGCGAGGAGGGTCTCCCCCCGTCCTGTCCCAGATTGAACCCGCTTAACATTTCCTGGAGGGCCAGAGCCAGTGAGCTCAGCTCCTGGCTGGCAGAGAGGGACTGCTGGGCGCCGGCGGCCGTTTGCTCGCTCACCCGGGCTACCGTCTCGATTCCGGCAGCGACCTGCTCCACCACCCGGGTCTGCTCCCCCGTGGTGGCCGCAACCTGCTGGACCCTTTCGGTAACGCCCTGCACCGTCTCGGCGATTTGGGACAGGACCTCGCCCGCCCGGGTAGCCAGCTTCACCCCCGCCTCGACCTCTTGGGTTCCCACCGCCATGGAGGCCACGGCCTCTCCCGTGTCTATCTGGATCGTTTTGATCGTCTTGGCGATCTCTTTGGTCGCCGTGGTGGTCCGCTCGGAAAGCTTTCGGACCTCATCGGACACCACGGCAAACCCCCGGCCGTGCTCCCCTGCCCGGGCCGCCTCGATGGCGGCATTCAGTGCCAACAGGTTCGTCTGGTCGGCGATCTCGTCGATTACCGAGATGATCTCCCCGATCTGGCCAGAGGACTGGCCCAGGGTAGTGATTGTCCCGGCAGACCGTCTCACCGCTTCGGCGATCCGCCCCATCCCTTCGATGGTCGCCTTAACCGACTCGACTCCCTGAGCGGCCTTCCGGACGGCCTCCCGGGCCGATTCCTCCACCTGCCTGGAGTTGCCGGCCACCTCCATGATCGAGGCCGACATCTCCTCGATGGCGGCTGCGATCTGCTCGGTCTGCTGGGTCTGCCCTTCGACCCCGTTCGCCGTCTCCCGTGCGACCACCGAGAGCATCTCGGCCGAGGCCGTCACCCGCTGAGAGGCCTCCGCTACGCGCCTCAGGGCCTCATTGATGTCGGCCGTCATCCCGTTGATTGCCTCGGCCAACTCTCCCAGCTCTCCCTCGTACCGTCCCTCCATCTGTTGGGAGAAATCCCCCTGGGCGATCTCCTGGAGCAGGCCTTTCGCCCGTTTGAGGGGGGTGATGATCCTACGAGAGATCAAGATCGAGATCAGCACGCTGGGAAGAAGGGGGACCAGGGCAAAGAGCAGGGTAAGGGAACGAGACTTCCGGGTAAAATCCTGAATGCTGGCAACGCTGCCGGTGAGCTCCGCGTGTTTCTTGTCATGGTAGCGCTTCAGCTTCTCGTTGAGCGTGCCGGCGGTTGCATTGACCCAGTTGAGCTCCTCCGCCAGCGTCGCCAGCTCCTTCCCTGCCAGGACCTGATCGATGACCCCCTTGCCTCTCCTAAAGTAGTCGTCGTAGAGCTGCTGGATCTCTTGCAGGTCCGGTTCCTTCTCTCCGATCAGCGCGCTGAGCTGGCCGATCTCGACAGAAAAGCCGACGGCGGCTTTCTCCGCCCTGGTCAGCCGATCCCGGTCCGATTCGGCAACGGCCGCCATGAAGGCCTCCTTGGTCTGCCGGAGGAGGTCGATCAGGAGACCCGTCTTCTCCAGGGCCGGGTAGGTCTTCTCTTTCAGGCGGGTGGAATAGCGCAGGATTTGCCCGCCGTTGTGAAAGGAATAGAGGGCAGAGCCCATGAGAAGGAGTAAGACCATCAAGAACCCGCCCAGGATCTTGGGGCGCACGCTCAACCGCAACAGCCAGGATCGCATGGTTCACCCTTCCTCCATCTTGGGAAATCAGTGATTTGCGTCAGCTTTCCACTTCAGCCAGCTGACCGCGGATCGCTGAGCGTTTCATTTCAAGGCCTCGGCGCCCTCGATCTTCACGGCCTTCACGCTGCCGTCCGCCTCGCCGGCGAGGAGATAGCCGATCGCGTTGGGGGTATTGGAGAGCACCTTCTTCATGGCGCTGCTTGAATTCAAGATCTTGGGCAGGCCGGTCGCCTCTCCCCGGAATACCTTCTCCAGCCAGTACTGTTTCTGTTTCTCCTCCGACATCTTGTAGAACGAGCGCAAGATCACCTCCTTTTCCGGCGATCCCGACTCTCTCATCAGGAGCACGACCTTCTCCCCATTGGGCCAGAACTGCTTGTCGCCTTTGAAGATCTTGACGAGGTCGTAAAAAGAGAGGGAATCCACCGGGTTCGACTTGTGGACGATCACCTTGAGCTCTTCGCCGGATGCGAATGGAACGGGAAACCCTTCCAGACCGGCCAAAACCCAACCCATCAAGGCCAGCCGAATGACCCACCTCAGGAGCCGATTTGGGCCGGTGGCCACGAACTTCTTCATCTTCATCTCTCCAATCTCCCTAGAAGCTGAACGAGGTGGCGAACTGGAACAGGTGGGAGTCCTTGTCGTCTCCATCGATGTAAGAATATTGGAACTTGAGGTTGTTGTAAAGCGTCAGGTCGTACTTAAGGCCGAAGGCGTGCTTGCTGCGGTCGCTATCGTTGGGGGCATAGAAGGGGTCTCCCTCGTCGAAGTTGATGTTCTCGAAGAGGTAGAAGGGTTTGAACTTGTTCCATTGGTAGGCCGCCAGGAGGTAGAAACCGGTGGTTTTGAACTTCTTCGACAAGGAGCGCTCCTTGTGCTGGATGTGGAAGACTTCGGAGATGAGCTCCCAGTTGTTCTCCAGATAGGCCAGGTGGCCCCCGAGGATCCTTTCCTTGATCCTCCTGGTCCCGCCAGGGACGTCGCGATTGGCGGGGATCCGGTCAAGGTAGAGGTTGCTGCCAATCCGAAGGCCGGGGATGGGGTTCGGGCTGAGGGACACCTGGAAGGCGAGGGCCTTGTTGTCGTTGAAGTCCTTCGAGTTCTGAATCACGTCGATCCCGGGTCCTCTCCCGTTGGATATGTCGAAGGAGTAGCCGAGATTGAAGAGGCGGAAGTCCTTCTTGCCGAAGACCTCGACCCCGAGGGCATGGACCGGCAAGAGTCCTCCATCGTCCTCGAACTCCACCACCAAAGGGCGGTCGATCGGCGTCTGGAAAAACTTTCCATGATGGAAGGCGGCGTTCCAATAGCCCATGGGGGTGTGGTGCCTTCCTGCGGAAAGGTTGAGCCAATCCCGGAGGGAATACTGGATCACCAATCGCTCGAAGTCCGTAACCAGCTCCCCGTCCTCTCCAAACTCAAAGAAGATCTCCCCCAGCCCGCTGATCCGGTCGGTCAGGCGGGTGTTGAAGAAGAGATCAAAATCCCCCACTGCGAACTGGTTATGGTCGTCCTTGGGGCCATTCCGATCGTCCTGGGCGCCGAAGGAGACATCCCCGAACCCCCGGAATACCAGCCTCTGATCGTTGATGGCCAGCCCTTCTCCCCGCTCGTAAGTGATCAGGGGCTCCTCGTGTCTGGCGTGCTCGGCCTCCGCTTCCCTGGCAAAGGCCTCTTTGAGCGACCTGGCTTGTTCCTCCTGCAGCTCCTGCTTGATCTCGTCCCTTAGCTCCTTTTTGATTTCCTCTCTCAGCTCCTTCTTCAACTCTGCCTTCAGTTTGGCCAGGGTCTCCGAATCGAGGTCTAAGGCCCAACTGGTCAGGCTTGCCCCGACAATCATCCAGAACGTAGCGATCAGGAAAAATGAAATTTTTCTCATAGCTCTTCCGCTCTCCTCTTTTCCTTATCTCTTCCTTTCTTCAGCCCTTCGGGGGTTTTGATTCTCCATTTTTTGGGTTTCTTGCCATTTGTAGATAGGTATCGGCTTGGGCTCTTTATCCTTAAGCAAAAAAATTTCTTAGTACAACTCCACGTAAAAGGGTGCCCAGTTAGAGATTGCTTCGTCCCCTTCGCTTCGCTCTGGGCTTCGGCTCACAGCGCTCCTCGCAATGACCTGATTTTGTCATTGCGAGCGAAGCGAAGCAATCCCCCCCACTGAGCACTGAATTCTGTGGAGGTGTACTTAGCGCGCATGAGCTGATGTGATGGATGGGATTTCGTATGGGGAGGTGGCCGAGGTCGTGAACCGGCGGTGAGGCGGCCCTCAACCGAGCCGCGATCGGATCAGCCGGCCGATCAACTTCTGACGGGGAGAGAAGATCATGGAGAGGAAGAAGAAGAGCGTGGAGCAGAGGACGATGGTGGCCCCCGAGGCGAGGTCATATTGGTAGGAGAGCCACAGGCCCAGAATCGAAGAGGAGACCCCGCACAGCAGAGAGATGGCCAGCATGAGCCGGTAGTTCCGGGCCAGCTGGTAGCCGGTGGCCGCGGGGATCACCAGCAGGGCAGAGGCCAGGACCAGGCCTACCACCTTGATGGAGACCACAATGGTCAGTGCCATCAGGATCAACAGCAGGTAGTTGAGGAGCTCGACGGGGAGGCCGCTCACCCGCGCCACCTCTTCATCGAAGCTGATGAAAAGCAGCTCCTTGAAGAAGAGGATCAGCGTCAGGAGGGTGATAGCCCCCAGGATCCCCACGGTCCACAGGTCTTCCACGCTGACCGAGAGGATATTCCCGAAGAGGTAGCCGAAGAGGTCGATGTTGTAACTGTGGGAAAGGCTGATCAAGGCCACCCCCAGGGCCATGGCCGCCGAGAAGAAGATGCCGATGGCAGCATCCTCGTGGATCTGCCCCTTTTTACTGACCACCCCGATCAGCCAGGCGACCAGGATGGAGAAAAGGGCCGCCGTGAAGATGGGATTGATGCCCATCACCACCCCCATAGCAACGCCTCCGAAGGCCGAATGAGAGATCCCCACGCCGATGAAGGCCAGCCGCCTCAGGATCACAAAGAAGGCGATGAAGGAGCACAGGAGGCTCACCATGATTCCCGCCATCAGGGCCCGTTGCATGAAGTCGTAAGAGAGGATTTCCATCATTTAGCTCATCGCTCATCGCTCAAAGTTTAGGAGTACGAAAGGCTTCGAGCTCGTTTTTAGCACTCCTTCACCTGCGACAGGAAATCGAACTCGCAATGATAGGCCTCCAGCAGGTGGGTGCTCTTCAAGACCTCCTGGGGACGGCCGTGCAGGTGCATGGTGCGGTTGATACAGATCAGCTCATCCGAATGGACGGCCAGGGATTGCAGATCGTGGCAGACCATGATCACCGTGAGCCCCATTTCATCTTTTAGCTCTTTCAGCAGTCGATAGAACTCCTGTCGGGCCGGCATGTCCAGGGCGGTGGTAGGCTCGTCCAGGATCAGCAGCCGGGTCTGGCTGCATAGGGCCCTGGCCAGGAAGGCCCGCTGCTGCTCTCCACCCGAGAGCTCTCCGATGGGCCGGTGCTCGTAGCCTTCCAGCCCGACCCGCTTGAGGCTTTCTGCCACCAGCTCCCGATCCCTTTTCCCGGGGAATCGGAACAGCCCAATGCAGCAGACCCTTCCCATCATGACCACATCGTATACCGAGATGGGGAAACGGGGGTCAAAGCGGCTCTTCTGCGGGACGTAGCCGATATGATGGGCCTTCTTCCCCAGCCCTGACGGAGGGGTCCCGAAGACGAAGACCTCCCCCCGGTCCGGCTTAATCAGCCCCAGGACCGCCTTCAGCAGGGAGGTCTTGCCGGCCCCGTTGGGACCGATGACCCCGACGAACTTCCCTTCGCCCACGGAAAAACTGATGCCCTCCAATACGGATCTCCTATGGAGGGAGACCCAGACATCCCGCAGTTCCACCACGGGGCGGTTGTTAAGGGGATAAGCGTTCCCTTTCAGGGGGATCTCCTTCGTTACCCTGAGACCTTCAGCCCTGCTTCCAAGGCTCTCAGGTTATAATTCATCAGGCCAATGTACGTATTCCGTCCCGGCAGCCCTTCTCCTCCCAAGGGGTCCAGGGTGAGGACCCTGCCTTTCATCTCCTGGGCAATCACCTGGGCCGGCTTGGGGTTAAATTGCGGTTCGCAAAAGATGACGTGAACGCCATGAGCTCGGGCCACATCCACCAAATGGGCAATATCCCTGGCCGAGGGCTCCTTGCCGGGGGACTCCACGATGGCCGATATCTGTTGGAGGCCATAGCGCCTGCCAAAATAGCGCCACGCGGAATGGAAGACGATGAATTTCCGTCCCTGCCAATGAGAGACCCGTTCTCGGATCTGCCGGTCCAGTTGCTCCAGCTCGACGGAGTAGCGACGGGCGCGCTCCCGAAAGGTCGCCACGTGCTGGGGGGCGGCTGCCCCCAGCGTTTCCACGATACGGGGCAGGATCGCGGTGCGGACCAGGACCGGATCCAGCCAGATATGGGGATCGCCGAAGCTCTGGTGCGGATCGACTCCCTCGGTGCCCTTGAATAACGGGATCCCCTCCGCGGCGGTCATGACCCGAGGGCTCGGCTTCCGGCTTCCCAACAGCTTCTCTGCCCAAAGCTCCAGGCCGGCCCCGATCCGGGCGAAGACCTGGGCCCGGGAAAACCTTTGGACCTGACGGGGTGTGGGCTCGAAGGTGTGAGGGCTGGCCCCCGGGGGGAGCAGCGTCTCCACTTCCACCTGCTCTCCTCCGATCTGCCTGACCAGGTCGGCCAGGGGGAAGATGCTGGCGACCACAACCAGCCGCGCCCTCCCGCCGTCCGCACCCGCGCTTCCCCCGATAGAGCCTGGCCTTCCAGCCCCCGCCTCCTGGACGGCCATCGTACAGAGGAGCCAGCACAGGAAAGGCGCCAGGACTAGCGCCGACCTTTTCGCCATACCACTCTCCTATAAGCCCTCCAGAAGCTCCGCCCTCCCGTCCGCCTCAGGCTTCCCAAGAGCAAGAGTGCCAGAACGAACGAGCTTGCCAGCTTTACGGGCCCGGGCAACCATTCCGTGGCCTGACCCATGGTCGCCATGGGATTCCATCCCAGGAAGGCGTAAACCTGGTTGATCAGCAGCCCGAAAAACAGGCTCATCAGGATGATGCTGCCTAAGTAGATGGCGGCCGTCCTTCCCCCCAGGAACCGGGCGATCATCGCCAGAGCGCCGGCATTGGTGGCTGGCCCCGTCAGCAGGAAGACCAGGGCGGCCCCCGGGTTGAGACCTTTCAGAACCAGCGCGGCGGCGATCGGGGTGGACGAGGTGGCGCACATGTACAGGGGCGCTCCCACCGCCGCCATGATGAGCATCGAGCCCATCCCGCTGCCCAGGTATTCTCGAACGAAGGCGTCGGGGATCAGGGCCGAGATCAGGCCGGCAATCCATAGGCTGGCCATCAGCCAGCCGGCGATCTCATCGACCAACTCCTGGAAAGAGTAACGGAAGAGCAATTTCGTCTTCTCCTTCAGGCTCAAATCCGGGCGGGCACAGGCGGGACAGCAGATCGGCTGGCCGTTCGGTCCGGGTCCTTGATGCCCTTGGCCGTTGCTGGAGTTGATCGGCATGGCATGGCAACTACAGTCCGCGTGGGGGTGTTCCTCGACCTCCGGTTTCCCGTCCAGGACATTGGACAGGATGCCCGCCGTGATCGCGGTGGAGAAGGCCGCCAGCGGGCGGAAGGCGGCCATCAGAGGGTCCATCAGGCCATACGTGACCGAGATGGAATCCATCCCCGTCTCCGGCGTAGAAATGAGGAAGGAGACCGTAGAGCCCCTGGCAGCCCCCTCCTTCTTCAGGGAGAGGGCCGTGGGCAGGACCCCGCAGGAGCAAAGGGGCAAAGGGATGCCCAACAGGGAGGCATACAGGACGGATCGGGTGTCTCGTTGGCCCATGTACTTTCGGATCCGTTCGGGGGAGAGCACGAATTTGAGCAGTCCCGCGATTAGAAATCCAAACAGGATATAGACCGCCGTATCGTTGAAGACCCTCGCGATCTCGTACAGGATATCTCTCAATAATAACACCATTGCTGTCCTACCACTTCATGGGTCCAGGGTAAAGAGAAAGAGCTCTAAGTGCAAGAGCGTTTCCCGATGTAGGAGAGGGCGGCCCTCAATCGCTTTAGCACCTTCTCCTTGCCCAGGATGGACATCACCTCGAACAGCCCGGGGCTTACCGTGGTCCCGGTGAGGGCTACCCGGACGGGCTGGGCCAGCTTGACGAGCTTGAGTCCCCTCGGGGCAGTCAAGGAGGTGAAAATCTCCTCGACCCGGGCCTGATCGAGCTCCTGGAGCTCCTCCAGCTTCGCGATCAGCTCCTCGAAGAGGGGGACCACCTCCGGCTGCAGAAACTTCTCGGCCGCCTGGGGGTTACCATGGGTCTCCTCGACCTTTAGTTCCGTAGAAGACTGAACATAGTCATAGCGAATCTCCTCGACCAGGAAATACCGAGACAGCTCGGCCATCTCCACCAGGGTCTTCGCCCGATCGGCCAGGCAATGGGCAATCTTCTGGAGGGTCTCGGGATGGACCTGCGCATCCGCTGACAGGAGGCCGGCAGCCCGCAGCTGTTCCTGCAGCAGGGCGGCCAGGCGCGCCCGGTCGCAGGCCCGGATGTAATACCCGTTGAGCCAGAGGAGCTTCTCCGGGTTGAAGATTGCCGCGGACTTGTTCACCTTGCGGATATCGAAAAGCCGCACCATCTCCTCCAGGGAGAAGATCTCCTGGTCGCCGTAAGACCAGCCCAGCCGGGCCAGGTAATTGACCATGGCCTCTGGGAGGTATCCCCACTGGCGGTAGACCAGGATGGATTCGGCCCCATGGCGTTTGCTGAGCCGGGCCCGATCGGGGCCCAAGATCATCGGCATATGGGTGAAGGTGGGCAAGGGATAGCCCAATCCTCGATAGAGTTGGATCTGGCGCGGCGTGTTGGCGATATGGTCATCCCCCCGGATCACATGGGTGATCTCCATGGTGACATCATCCACCACCACGCTGAAGTTGTAGGTGGGGGTGCCGTCGGAACGGACGATGATCAGGTCATCCAGCTGGGCGTTGTCCACCTCGATGGGGCCATGGATCAGGTCGTCGAAGGCCGTCTTCCCCTCGTGAGGGGTTTTGAAGCGGATCGCCGGCGGGCGGCCGGGGACGGGCGGGACCCCCTGGCGGCATTTGCCATCGTATTTGGGGACCTCCCCCCGCTGCATGGCTTCCTTCCTTTTGGCCTCCAGCTCCTCGGGCAGGCAATAACAGGGATAGGCCTTGCCCTCGGCCAGCAGCTTCTCCGCATGCTGGCGGTAAAGCTCCATCCGGTCGGTCTGCCGGAAAGGCCCCTCGTCCCAATCCATCCCCAGCCAGCGGAGTCCTTCCAGGATGGCCTGGATGTACTCCTCGGTGGAACGGGTCCGGTCGGTGTCCTCGATTCGCAGGATGAGCTTTCCTCCATGGTGCCGGGCGAAGAGCCAGTTGAACAGGGCCGTCCGCACCCCACCCAGGTGCAGGTATCCCGTGGGGCTGGGAGCGAATCGGGCCCACGCAATAATCATCCATGCCCCTTGGGACACCCAAGCCCATGAAAATGGCCTGTGAGGCTCCCTCTCCCTTCGGGGGAGAGGGGTGGGGTGAGGGGCTATTTTCGTATCAATTCCCTCATAGCGGTTATGTATGGGCTTCATGGAATATCGATGGCTTCCTCGTTGTTGGAGCGCCGGATCTGACAACAAAAAATAGCACGTGGGCGGGGGGGATTTCAAGGGGAACCGTGGCACCCAGGTCAGCACTCGACAGCCGGGCGCGGTGGGTCATCGGGAACGGTATACTATGGCGTAAAGGGGTCAGGGGTCGGCCTTCGGGAGACAGAAGCGGCTCCCTCCCTCCGACCCCGGACGCTGGCCTTTGAAACTTCATCGCAGAGGAATTTCTTTGTCGTATAGCCTCTAATCCCTGGCCTCTCCGAAATCGAACTACTTGAAGTAAAGGCTGGAGAAGAAGAACTCCCCGTGGAACCCGCTCCGGCCGGTATACTCCCAGGACTTGCCATGGTCCTTGAACCGATAGATCTTCGATTTGGCTACCAGCAGCTCGTTGATGGAGTGGACGGGATTCTGGACCACGGTAGGCCCTTGCCCGTCCAGGCCGATTACCTTCTCCACCTCTAGCAGCAGGACGTCCGGGATGGTTACCCCTCGGGTCCGCCGGGTGGAGTCCTGGCTCGAGGCGTCCATCCGGATGGGGACGATCTTCATTCCCAGGTCGTTCTTGGAGAGGATCCCGAAAATCCCACGAAAGATTCCGGCCAGGGCCTCCCGCTGCTGAGGGGTGGCCCGGTCGTCCAGGTAGTAGGAAACGAACCCTCCCTTGGCAGCCTCCGCCACCACGACCGTATTGAGCCCCGACAGACCCACGGCCCCCAAGTGGCCCTTGGTGATGGAGAAGGCCAACGTGGCCTCACACTCCCCATGGGAGGCCGGGGACTTGTAAATACAGGGGCAGCCCACCTCACAGTTGCAGGCCTCGGCGTAATGTCCCAGGACCTCCCATTCGGGGGGTGGAGCCGAGGAAGATCCCTGGGCGGAAGGGTGAGAATGGGGAGTAGATTCTGCGCTCGCCACCATCCAGTGGCAGCCCGCCCCCTCTTGTTGCGAGATGGGAGCAGAAGGCTTTCCCCTTAGGGGTTCCCTCCCCTGCCCTTCTCCCTTCTCCAAGGGATGGATCTCGCAGAGGGCGCCAGGGGCCTGCCCCTGGAGGGGCCCTGCCCCCAAAGGATTCCCTCCCACCCATCCTGCCAGGGCAGCGCCCAGCAGGATCAGCAGGATCAAGGGGACCGGACGGATCGCTCCTCGCTGCTCCGAGGACGAAGACAAACGGCAAAAGGCAAGGTGATTTCTCATGGGTCTAATTCTCCTGAGAGCCTGGAGCTTAATTTTTTATGAGCTAACTTGATCATATAGGAATTTCCTTTTTGGAGGGGCCATCATTTCTCTGATAGCCCATCCCTGTCCCCTGTTCCCTGTACCCTGTCCCCTAATTTATCGCCCCGCCGGTTCTATCCCAGGTTCCCTTTCTTTCCCTCCGACAGGATGTAGTCGGCCGTTCGGGCGGACAGGGCCTGGATGGTCAGCGTCGGCGGGGCCGGCGCGGAAGTGACGAAAATGCTGCTGCCGGCCAGGAAGAGGTTCTTGACCTCGTGGGCCTGGCCGAAGGAGTTGACCACGGAGCTCTTGGGGTCCTTGCCCATCCGGGTGGTCCCGATGAAATGGATGGCAACCTGTTGGCTCTTATCTACGTAAACCTTCCTGGCCCCGGCGGCCTCTAGGATCTCTCGGGCCTTCTGGTGGAAGTGGCGGCGCATAGCCAGGTCGTTCTCCGAATGACGATAGGTGATCCGGGGGAAGGGGACCCCGAACTCATCCTTCTGTTGGGGATCCAGGGTTACGCCGTTGCCCTCCTGGGGCAAGTCCTCTCCCATGCTCCAAAATCCGGCTACGTGGTCGTAATGGCGCATGAGCCCCTTGAGCTCCTCTCCCCATAGGCCCGAGATGGTTGCCATCCCCACGGGGCCAAAGCCGGCCGCTACCAGGATGTAGCCCCGGGCGAAGCCCCGTTTAGGGTCGGTCTCGTAGAAGTCCTGGATCATGGCCCCCACTTGAGTCCCCTTGTAGAACTGAATCGGCCGCTCGAAGGTCCCCCAGGCGCCCGGGTTGAGGTGGATGGTCAGGTACTTGCCCACCAGGCCGCTCGAGTTGGCCAACCCCTGGGGAAAACGGTTCGAGGTGGAGTGGAGCAGGAGCCGGGGGTTCTGGATGCCGTTGGCCGCGAGCACCACCGCTTTGGCCCGGGCCTCGGCCTCCTGGCCGGTCCGCTGATCGATGTAGGACACCCCGGAGGCCTTGCCGTCGTTGTCGAGGTTCACCCGGGTGACGAAGGCCTGGAGGCGCAGCTCGGCCCCTTTGTCCAGAGCCTTGGGGATGTAACTGACAAGCGACTCCCCCTTGGCCCCGGTCATGCACCCGTTGGTGCAAAAGCCGCAGTAGCTGCAAGGGGGGCGGCCATCGTAGGGCATGGAGTTGATGGCCAGCGGGGCCGTGAGGAGCTTCAGGCCCAGCTTCTGGGCGCCCAGGCGAACGACCTGGGCATTGCGGTTGAGTTTGTGCGCAGGCAGGGGATAGGGCTCTTTGGGAGGCTCGAAGGGGTTATCATTGGCGCCCGCCACGCCGATCATCTCCTCCACCTTTTGGTAGTAAGGCTCCAGATCCTTCCATTCCATGGGCCAGTCATCCCCCACCCCATCGCGACTGCGGGTCCGGAAGTCGCTGGGGTGGAAGCGAACCGACCAGCCTGCATAATGGAGCATGGAGCCCCCCAGGCCATAGGAAGTGATGGGGGCCCAGGGGCCCTCGATGGGCCAGGGCCAGCCGTGGAGCTTGCCCATGAAGAGCTCGTCGTTGCGGAAGTCGGTCTTGGGATCGAGGCGGCCGCCCCCCTCCAGGATCAGGACCGACAGGCCTCCCTCGGCCAGCTGTTTGGCCAGCACCCCGCCGGCCGCCCCCGTCCCCACGATCAGGACGTCGTAGACCTTTTCAGCCATCGCGTCTTCTCCTTGAATGAGCTAACTCCAGTTCAGGTCCGCGTAATCGGGGTAGCCGTGAGGCTGGCCCGGTCCGGGGTAAGCGATCATCCGCCGTGCCGTGGAATGGGAGTAGTAGAGCCCCACGGTGAACATCCGCACCAGCCGGAAAAAGCGCGAGCTGGGCAGGGCCTTCCAGGCCTCCCCCGAGGCCGTCCCCCCCTCCAGGGCCCGCAGGATCTCGTCCTGCTGAGCCGGGGCAAGGCCCACGAATTCCTTGTGAAACATTGCCCGAGCGGACTCGTCCAGCCCCTTGAGGCCCAAGGGGACCAGGGGCCTCGTCTCGGGAGTCACCCGCATCATCGTCTCCATCAGGCTCCCCAGCTCCAACTCCAGGAACCCTGGGTCGCTATCCTGGGGAATCAGGCGAGCAGCCATGGCCCGTAGGGCCCCCCGTTCGGAGGGGGAGAGGTAAGGCGGAATGGACTGGGCCCCTGAGGGACGCGGCAGGTCCACCAGTCCGCCCGCCGTCAAGATCAGCGCTCCCTTCAAACTCAACTCCAGGAACTCTCTTTTGGTTAGCTCTCTCATCGATTTCCCCTCTAAGATCGCTCATCGCTCATGGCAGCTTGGGTATGCCGATTTGCCAGTCACTTCTCGTCTGCTCCGGCTGGCTGCTGGAGAAGGAGAATTCCCCATGAAAGCCGCTCTTGTCCTTGTAGGACCAGTTCTTCCCGTGGTCGCTGAATTCGTCCTGGGTCGAGCGGGCCACGGTCAGCATGGGGATAAAGTGTCGGCCAGGGTTGGCGATCACCACCGGGCTCTCCCCATCCAGGCCGGCGGGCTTCTCGACCCGGAACTTCAGGACATTCGGGATAGCCACCGCCCGGGCCTTGCCCTTATCCTCGGAGGCCATGGAGATGCGGACGGCCTTGGCTCCAAGGTCCTCCTTGGCGAATCCTCCCAGCAGCTTCTTGAAGATCGACTCCAGGGCCTGCCGCTGGTCCGGGGTGCTCTTCTCGTCCAGGTAGTAGGCGATCCAGGTTCCCTTGCCCATCTCCATGGTGGAGACAAACTTCAGGCCGGAGAGGTTGGTCTGGCCATACTTTCCCTTGGTGATGTCAAAGGCCAGGGCCTCGTGACAGTGGCCCATCGTGGGTGGGGAGCCGTAAACGCAAGGGCAGGCCGCATCGCAGCTGCAGGCCTCGGCGTAGTGGCCGGCGATCGACCACTCCTCGGCGGCAGCCCACCGCCCCATGGACAAGACCAGCGTGAGAAAGACCGGAAGGAATAACCAACGTCTTTTTGTTCTCATAGGCACCCCCTTTTGCTCCTTCGAAATGACATTCATTGTGAGGTTTTATTCGCGATAATGTCCTCTATTTATCCCCCAAGAATTTCATCTTTTTTCGGAAATGAAAAAGGGGCCGTGTACCGGCCCCTTTCGCTAAATTGTATGGTGGGCGAGGCGGGACTCGAACCCACGGCCTTTGGTTCCGGAGACCAACGCTCTATCCACCTGAGCTACTCGCCCACACCTGATTTTAAGGCTTTTTTGAGATTGCTTTTTTCTCTCCAGCGCTTCCGCAATGCCGCCGCGACTGAAATACGCAGCAGACCCTTTTTGGAGCCGCCCCCCCACCCCCCTTGGTCTCCCCGATTGGAGGACTATCCTCGGGGAAAAAGAGATCATGGATGGGCAAAGTGAGCTTTTTATAGCACGTTTCCGGGATTCCGTCAAGGCTTACTTTCCAGGATCAAAGAGAATCTCGTCGAAGTTGTAACTCCATGCCGCTATCTTGATCGTATAGGAATTTCCATTTCTAGGGGCTAGGGGCTAGGGATCAGCGAAAGCTCTTCTTTCTTACTAGCCCCTAATCCCTAATCCCTAATCCCTAATCCCTAATCCCTAATCCCTAGCCCCTAACTTGTATCAGCCGGATCAGCCGGATCACCTGCTCGCGGTATTCGGCTCCTCTCATCGGCCTGCTTACCTCCCCGAATATTTCGCATAGACCATGGCTACAGACCGGTAAAACAGGTGAGCGAACTTGGAATAGGGAAGGCAGGCCAGGAGAACGAAGACGAAGATTAAGTGGATCGCATAAAGGGGATAGGCCATCATGGCCATCCGCGCCATCCGGGCCCCCTCCGTCAGGATCCCGGTGATGGTGATGGCATAAAGCGACCCGATAAAGAACCAGTCATAGTAAGAGCTACGACCTATCTGCTCTTTTTGTGTGATTCTTTGATAAATGACGACCGTGAGGCCCCCAAAGACCGCCAATGCGCTCAGGTTTCCCAATACCTTCACTGCACTGAAAGGGGCCAAGGGCGGACGGATCCCCCCCAGGACGATGCCTAGGAAGACGAGGGTGGTGGTGAGGAAAAGCCCCATGAACCCGTAGAAGATCGCCAGGTGGGCGTAATATCTGATCGGGTTCGCCTCGCAATCCTTGAATTTGCTGTGCCTCAAGATCTCGCTCAAGGCGGAAAGGAGGTGACGAGAGAATCCCTCGCTGCCGGGATCGGTCCGGGGCGCCTCCTTCTCCCCATCCCCCAGGCATCCGGCGGCATGCGAGGCCGAATTCTCGAGGAGGTCTTTCCAGAACCGGCGGGCTCCGACCGCAATCGAGCCCAAGGAAAGGAGGCCCAGTGTGATAAAACCGGCGTCGAGGTAAGCGTGTGGGATGAGCTCCTCGAAGACAATGGCACCTCCGAGGGCCGCCGGATTCCCGGTCAGGGAGAGGAGGGCCAACAGGAGGAGGATCGGAAGAGCGAAGAGGAGGGGTAGATACCTGACCTCGCTCACCGCCTTTCCCATAAAGCTCGGGAAGGCGTAGTGCAGGAAGCTGTAATTTCTCACTGCCGCCAGGACGTCGCCGGGCCGGGCACCCCGGGGGCATCGGACCGAGCAGTCGTTGCACTGGTGACAGAGCCAGACATCTGGATCTTTAACCAACCGATCCTTCAATCCCCACTGGGCCCAGATCATCTCCTTGCGGGGAAAGGGCCGGGCGTCCGGGGAGGAGTTGCACACGACCGAGCAGGTCGCGCACTGATAGCACTTCTTCAGGGATCCACCCCCCAGATCCATGAGCTGTTGGACAAACTTCAGGTCTGGTTCCACCAGGTATGCCTCTGCCATTTCCAGGTCCCTTTTTAGACAGGATTTACGGGAAAGTTTTAAGTTTCAGGTTTTAAGTGTTAAGCAAAAAACCTAAAACTTAACACCTAAAACTTAAAACTTAGCTTGTTTTACAAGCCTTTGTAAGGGTTGGGGCCGATCGCGTTGATCTTCTCGGCGAACTCGTCAATGATCCCGGGCAGCTGGGGATAATCTGCGATGGAGACCTGGACGAACCGGATCCGCTCCGGCCCGAGCACCAGCCGCTGGAGGGTCTCCTGGACCTTCCCCAGTCGATACTCGGCCAGCTCGCTTCCCTTGATGAAGTGGCACTGGGAGTCCTCGCCATGCTTGCACCCCAGCAGGAGGACCCCATCGATGCCCTTCGCCAGGGCATCGGCGATCCACACCAGGTTCAACGATCCCAGGCATCTCAGGGGAATGAACCGCACAAAGGGGGTATATCTCAGGCGGCGGATTCCCGCCATGTCGAGGGCGGGGTAGGCGTCGTTCTCGCAAACGAGGGCCAAGATCCTCGGCTTCTCCTCCTCTTCCTCAGGCACCTCGATCGCCTTGATCATGGAGCCGATCATATCCACCGAGTAATCCTTAAAGGAGATGATCCGCTCCGGGCAGGAGCCCATGCAGATCCCGCATCTTCGGCAGCGGGTCGGGTTGGGGAGCGGGTTGTACTTTCCGTCCTCGTTGTACATCCCGAAGGGACATTCCTCGGTGCATCGCTTGCACTGGGTGCAGCGGTGCATGAACAGCTCCGGGTATGAGCGATCGCCCGCTCGGGGGTGCGCCGCCTCTCCCCGGGCGGTGAGCTCGATGCACTGGATGGCCTTCAGGGCCGCCCCCATACCATCCTCCATGCTGGCCGCGCTATCCATGGGCTGGCGGACGCATCCGGCCGCGTAGATCCCCGTCCGTTGGGTCTCGTAGGGGAAACAGAGGTAGTTGGAGTCCGGAAACCCATAGCCGAGAATGGGGAGCTCCGGCCCCTGCCGGTAGTCCAGATGGAGGATCTTGGGACGAGGATTTTCCGCAGGACTGGGTGATCCTGAGGACTCTCCCTTGTGCGAGGTTGACCGGGAGCTGGCGTCTTCTCCGGTCCCCGAGACCGGGCCGGATGGCTGGGGCCCATTCCCGAAGGCGGAATCGTCCAGGGTGGTCGGGACCATCCCGGTCGCCAGGACCACCAGGTCCACCTTTACCTGGATCCTCTCCCCGAACAGGGCATGGTCCACCTCGACGAGGAGATTCTTCTCTCCGTCCTCTCGAATATCGAGCACGTCCCCTTGGGCAAAGAAGATCCCTGGGTCCTCCTGTACCCGTTGGTAAAAATTTTCGTATGGCCCCGGCGTTCGCATGTCTTGATAGAAAAGGTAGACCTTCGTTTCCGGGTCCCTTTCCCGAAGGTAGATCGCCTGTTTAAGCGATGTCATGCAACAGGCGGCCGAGCAGTAAGGGAGATGGTTCGCGTCCCTGGAGCCCGCGCACTGGACGAAAGCCACGCTTCTAACCTTCTTCCCCTCGGAAGGGCGTGCGACATTGCCCTGGAAGGCCATCTCTTCCATCTGGAGGCTGGTCACGACGTTGGGGTATCGGCCAAACCCCAGGGGCTCGAGCCGGGTCGCATCGTAAGGCCTCCAGCCCGTAGCCAGGACGATGGCCCCCACGCGGAATTGGGCAGGGGTGCTGGGGGGCAGGGGTGCTGGAGAGATGGGGAGAACCACTTCCTTTCCTCCGCTCCCCCGCTCCCCCGCTCCCTCGCTCCTCCGCTCCTCCACTTCAGGGGGCCGAGGGGGCATGCCGATCGCGGAAGCCACGCATTTTAGCGTGACCTCGAACATCCCCGGCGAGCCGGAGATCTTTTCGATCTCCGAGGAGGTGTACACTCGAATTTGGGGATCTCCCTGGATCTTTTGGATCAGCGCTTCGATGCCGGGCTCCTCCGGGTCACGGTAGGGGGGGTGTTTGGGGAATTGCCGGTGAAGCCGGGCCATCTGCCCGCCCAGGGAGGCCTCTCTCTCCACCAGGAGCACCTCATAGCCCGCCCGGGCCGCCTCCCGGGCGGCCGTCATCCCGGCGATCCCGCCGCCCACGACCAGCAGGCTCCTTTCCACGCCCTCGGGGAGATAGGGTGCGGGAGGCTGGGTCTTTTGGGCCCGGACGATCCCCATCCTCAGGTTGTCCTCGGCCAGCATCTGCGTGTCTTCGTCCTGGGGGGGATGGGTCCAAACCCCCTGCTCCCTCAGGTTGACCCGTTCCACGGGGATGGAAGGGCCGAAATCGAAGAGATCGGCGTGTGCCCGGGGGGAGCAGGCGGCGACGACCAGGCCCTGAAGGCCTTTCTCCTCCAGTTCTCCTCGAATGTGCTGGATTCCCTCCTCGCTGCAGAGGCAGGGATGGGAATGAAAGAGAGGGATCTTATATCTGCCGGTGACAATCCGCGAAAATTTCTCCCCTTCCAGGGAGTCCCCAATGCCGCAACCCGTACAGAGGAAAACTCCGATCTTATGGTCTGGCATTATTTCCTCGCTCCCGATTGAATCGCCTTGAGCGCCGCTGCGGTGGCCTCTCGAACGGATGAAGCGACATCCGAGGGCCGCCTGACGCATCCGACGGGATAAATCCCCGTCTCGGAAAGATCGGAGGCGATAAACCCATTTTCATCGCAACGCACCTCCATGGGCATCTGCGATTTCAGGGGCGTTGGAGCCATCCCCGTCGCCAGGACGGCCAGATCCACCCTCACCCGGACCCGCTCGCCGGACACGATGTCCTCCGCCTCTACGACGGGGTCCCGGGTCGCCGGATCCTCGGTGATCCGGGCGACTTTCCCCTTGGTGAGCTTGACCTTCTCGTCGTTTTTTACCTTCGCGTAAAACTCCTCCAACCGGCCGGGCGCGCGGACATCGATGTAAAAGATCCGGACCCGGGAATCCGGGTTTTGTTCGCGGAGATACGTGGTCTGCTTCAAGGAGGCCAGACAGCAGACCGCCGAGCAGTAGGGCAGGTGGTTCGTGTCCCTCGATCCGGCGCACTGGACGAAGGCCACGCTCAGGGCAGCTTTCCCGTCGGATGGGCGCGCGATCCTCCCGCCCGTGGGCCCGTTGGGGGCGGCCAGCCGCTCCATCATCACATTGGTGATGACGTTTGGGTACCTGCCAAACCCCAGGTTGTCCAGCCTGGTGGCATCGTAAGGCTGCCAGCCCGTGGCCCAGACGATGGAGTCAACCTGGATCTCCAGCCTCTTGGGCTGCATGCTGAGGTCGATGGCCTGGTACGCGCAGGCCTGGGCGCATCTGTGGGCATCGTCGGTCCCGAGGATCCGGGGGTCCAGGACGTACCTCATCGGGAAGGCCATCTCATGGGGCAGGTAGGCCGCTTTAATCTTGTCCATCCCATAGTTGAGCTCGTTGGGAATCTCCAGTGAACAGGCCTCCGCGCATTGGCCGCAGGCGGTGCATTTCTCGTTCACATGCCGGGGATTCAGCCGGATCGTGACATCTAACGGTCGATCCGGAAATCCCCCTTTATCCTCTATCTTTTCGGCCAGGGGAGGGTTTTGGGAAGGTTTTCGGATCTGCTCCAGGTCGCCTGCCCGGCCCGAGATCCTTTCCACCTCCGCCAGGGTGTAAACGCGGATCCTCTTATTGCGTTGGATCCGCTTGAAATTGATCTCCAGCCCACAGCTCGGGGGACAGAGCTTGGGAAAGTAACGGTTCATCCGGGCAACCATTCCGCCCAGGTAGGGATTCTTCTCGATCAGCGTGACCTCATGGCCTACTTCCGCCACCTCTACCGCCGCGGTGATCCCGCTGATCCCCCCGCCCACGACCAGGATCCTCATCTCTTCCCCCCCAGGCCCCGATAATATTCGGCCAGGATCTCCAGGACCTCGGGCCGGCTGAACTCGCGGGCTGGCCTCTTCCCCTCCGAGAGAATCTTCCTCAGCTCCGTCCCGCTCACATTCAGGTGTTCCTCCGGGCCATGGGGACAGGTCTTCCAGGAGGCCATCCCCTCGCATTGGTAACAATGGAATGTCCAGTCGATCTTGAGGGGTCGAATGGCCAGGGCGCCCTCGGGGAGCTGGTCGAAGATCTCCTGTGCCTCGAAGGGCCCGTAATAGTTCCCCACGCCGGCGTGATCTCGGCCCACGATCAGGTGGCTGGCCCCATAATTTTGGCGAAAACAGGCATGCAGCAGAGCCTCCCGGGGGCCGGCGTAGCGCATCTCGAGGGGATAGCCCTTCTGGACGACCCGCTCCTTGGGAAAGTAATGCTCCACCAGCACATCGATGCAACGAACGCGAACCTTGGCGGGGATGTCCCCCGGCTTGAGAGCCCCCAACAGCTGATGGATGAAGAGGCCATCCAACACCTCGAGGGCGATCTTGGCCAGGTACTCGTGGGATCGGTGCATCGGATTTCGCAGCTGGAGGGCCGCCACGGTGCGCCAGCCCTTCTCCTCGAAAATGGCGCGGGTCTCGGCGGGGGTGGCATAGATTCCAGAGAACTTGACGGCATATTCCCCCTCGCTAAAAACCTGCACTGGCCCGCTCAAGTTCACCCCAGCCTGCGCCATGACCTTCTTCACGCCGGGATGGGCAGGATCTTCCGTCTTGAAGACCTCCTGGCATTCGTAGCCCTTGTCGATGGTGTACTTCTCCTCCACCACCAGGCTGCCCATGATCTCCCCGGTCTCCCCGTCCACCAGGGCGACCTCTTCCCTTTCCCGGAGGCGGTCGGCTCCCTCTTGATCGGTAGATAGGGTAATGGGGATGGGCCAAAAAGTCCCATCGGCCATCCGCATCTCCTCGCAGACCCCCTTCCAGTCCTCCCTCCCCATGAACCCACGCAACGGGCTGAAGGCGCCGATTCCCATCATGATCAGGTCGTCTCGCTCACGCGTCGTCATCCGGATCGATTTCAACGACCTCGCCCTCTCCCTCGCCTGTGCGAGGGCCGCCCCCTCCAGCTTGAGCGACTTCAGTGCTCCCCCATGGGGTGGAACCATTTTGGACATCCTCTCCTCCTTTGGGACTTACCCGCTCTATGCAGCCGGTGGCCTTAGGGCAATCTTGCAGGCTTCCCAGAGGTGTTTAGAGCGAGCGGTCGTTGATCCATCTCGGGGCCATTGGACGAGAGCGCAACCCGGTTCTCTTTGACATCTATCCCTTTCCCCCTCTGATTTGCCGGGGATTTTCTGCCCACTGCCCACTGCCCACTGCGCTTCCTACTTTCACATCCATCCCTTTCCCCCTCTGATTTGCCGGAGCTGATGTAGGGCTATGCTCGGTCGTGCCGAGAAGAAACGACGTTACCAGCAGCATCAGAACCAGAAAGGTAATCATCACGAAATCTCGATCCCGTTGATAGGCAAACATGAGAATGGACACTGCAACGAGCAGAACCGGGGTAACGATCAGCAACAGTAATCCCACCATGACCAAGGCCGGGCCACGCAGTTGCAAGACCTCCCTACCGACATCGGCGATGGTATGAGGAAAGATGGCGCCCGGGAGGAGCAACTGATGAAGCTTCTCCGGTGAACGGAGGTAATTGGGGTGATCGATGAAGATTAAGAGGGCGCCGGCAAAAATGAACACCAGACTGGCAAGCGCGCCGCCGCGCAAAAGGCCGCTGATCAGCAGTTCTATGCTACGCACCTTTTGATCGGTGATTGTTCCAGATTGCGCATTGCCTGTTTGAACTGATTCAATCACTGCAGCCCTTTCAACAGCATCTGGATGGAAATCCACAGCAGTACCCCTACGAAGGCAATACGAAGCACCGAACTGCGCAGATGCGCCAGCAGGTGAGACCCAATGGTCGAGCCCAACAGCACCCCGACTGCCACGGGCGCGGCAACGAAAGGGTTAATGTCGCCCCGGGAGAAGTAGACGCCTGCACTGGTTGCAGCTGTGATGCCGATCATGAA
>JACOWJ010000005.1 GCA_016176845.1 Nitrospinota bacterium | reverse complement strand
AAGCAAAAAAGGGCGACGACGTTCACATTAGACGCAAATATGTATGATCTCAAGGAAGACGAGAAGGGACGCCTGTGGTTGGGAATTATATCTTTAATTCCCTACCATAGAATCCACCTTCGATTAAGTTCTCCCTGGAGGTTTTCTGGGACCATTAGAATAGTCCTTCGTGGGAAGCGAGTAGAAATTCATTACACTGAGGAAGAAGATTGCCCAGATCCGAAACCTGAAAGTAGGGGCGAAAAATTTTTTGCCCCTACACAAAGGATAACAGGAATTGACAAAGGGTTTGGGGATGTTTTAATGGATTCGGAAGGAAATAGTTACGGTGAGGAACAAGGGAAGATCCTTCGAGCAGAATCAGATCGCCTTGGTGAGAAGAATAAGAAGCGTAATCAAATTTGGGCTGTAGCAGAAAAAGCAAATAAGAAGGGCAATCTTGAGAAAGCAGCCCGTATCCGAAAGAACAACTTAGGCAAGAAGAAATATGCCAGGCAAAAGTGGGCTGCAAGGAAAAGGATCAAGACTTACATAGGCACTGCGGTCCACAAGTTTTTTCAGCAAAAACAACCAGAGATAGTTGTTGGAGAAAACTTAAACTTTAATCATCAAGGGAAAACAGAACTTCCCAGGAAGGTGAAAAGATACTTTTCTGGGTGGTTGAAAGGGGTAATGCAAGAAACCATTGAAATGAGGTGCCTGCGTAGCGGTGCTGCGTATGCCTCTGTAAACGCTGCATACACGTCACAGGTGTGTTCTTTTTGCGGTTGTTTTGGCAAGCGCAATGGGAACACATTTCACTGCCTGAATGCTCGGTGTGGCAGGGTCGTAAATGCACATTACATATGGTGATCCCGGCATCGGTCTCTTCATCTCCTTTAAGGAAGTGAAGCATATCCTTGAGCAACGTTTCCGTTCGGGTGAGACTGTCCACCCAGGACCCGAGATACTCGCCTGAAGGTGAGTCAATCCGGGAGCGAATGACCTTCTTTGTACCCTTTTGGGCATGTAGAAAGGAACAGGGATGATCATCGACTTTCATTGTCACGTCTGGATGGAGGAATGGCTGCCAGAGCCCTTCTGGCAGGGGATCGTGGACATCTTTGCCCACATGCTGGCTCGCCATGGGATGAAGCTGCCTAAGGAAGAGGTCCGGCGACAGTTCTTTCCCGCCTTCTGGGACCCTACGGCCGAGCGGCTGATCGCGTCCATGGACGAAGCGGGGATCGATCGGGCGGTGATCCTGCCCCTGGATTACGGCCTGACGCTGGGAGAGCCCCCGGTCTCGATCGAAGAACAGAACCGGATCTATGCTCAACTGGCCCAGCAGCACCCGGGCCGTTTGATCGCCTTCGCCAGCGTCGATCCCCGGCGGGAGGGGGCGGATCGTCTCTTCGAGGTGGGGGTCAAGGAGTGGGGACTGCGGGGACTGAAGCTCCACCCCACGGTGGGCTATTATCCCAGCGAGGAGGCCTGCTATCCCCTGTATCGAAAAGCGGCTGAGCTGGGAGTGCCGGTGATCAGCCATACCGGACCCATCATCGCCCCCCTGAAGAGCAAGTACGCTCAGCCCATCCACCTGGATGACGCCCTGGTCGATTTCCCACAGGTCCAGTTCGTGGCGGCCCACCTGAGCTTCTGCTGGTGGACGGAGCTGGCCAACCTGGCCGGCACCAAGACCAACCTGGCGGCCGACATCTCAGGCTGGCAGTTGACGGCGCGAGATCACTATCCTTTCTTCTGTCAGACGCTGCGCTCCTTCCTGAACTCTGCCGGTTCCGATAATCTCCTTTACGGAACCGATAACCCGGCTTACCGTTCCCTCATCTCCGATCGGGAATGGATTCAACTCATCCGAGACCTGCCCCACAAGGCCCCCGAAGGGATCTCTTTCACCGAGGCGGAGGTGGAGGCGATCTTGGGAGGAAACGCCCGGAGGATCCTGGGACTTTCTGAAAGATAATCTTGAAGCCGCGGAGGGTAATTTTCCTGGAATGCAAAATGAAAAATGCAAAGTGCAAAATGAAAAATGCAAAAATGAGGGAGAATAATATGCAAACAGCAAAAGAGGAGGTTGGCAAGCTCCTTGAAAATTTGCCGGACGACTGCACATTAGAAGATATCCAATACCACCTTTATGTCCTCCAAAAGATTGAGCGTGGGCTAAAAGATACAAAAGAAGGACGAGTTTTAACACAGGAGGAAGTTGAAAAACGGATGGCAAAATGGTTAAGAGAGTAGTGTGGTCGCATGAGGCTACCGATGATCTTGAAGCAATTGCCAATTATATTGCAAGGGATTCTTTTTTTATGCCGCAGCATTTGCTCAGGAAACCCTTGATACAAGCCGTTCACTTGATGTGTTTTATGAGAGAGGTCGGATCGTCCCGGAACTTGGGAATCCAGATATTCGTGAGCTTTTTGTGCGGGAATACCGGCTTATTTATAGCATTGAAGAATCTCGAATTGGGATATTAGGGCTTATTCACGGAAGGCGAGACTTGAAGAAATTATGGGAAAAAGAGCAACGAGGATAATGGAGTAAGCGCCCTTGATTACCTTAAAGGAGATCCAGCGGGCCGGCATGCGGCTGAAAGGGGTGATCTATCCCACTCCCTTGATCCCCGCCAAGTTCCTCAATCGACGGCAGGATGTGCAGGTCTATCTGAAGCTGGAGAACCTGCAGAAGACCGGCTCCTTCAAGCTGCGCGGGGCTTACAATAAGTTGAGCCATCTCTCCCCGGAGCAAAGGCAGCGGGGCGTGATCGCCGCCTCGGCGGGCAACCATGCCCAGGGAGTGGCCTACGCCGCTTCCCTCTTCTCCATACCGGCCGTGATCGTGATGCCCGAGCGGAGCGCCCTGATCAAGATCAGCGCCACCAAGGCCTATGGCGCCGAGGTGGTGCTCTGGGGTGCCAACTTCGACGAGGCCTGCAACTACGCCCTTAAGCTGGCGGAGGAGAGAGGGTTCACCTTGGTTCCCGCCTTCGACGACGAGGAGGTGATCGCGGGACAGGGGACCATCGCGCTGGAGGTCTTGCGAGACCTCCCCGGGGTGACCACCCTGATCGCCCCCGTGGGCGGAGGAGGGCTGATCTCCGGCCTGGCGATCGGCCTCAAGGAGACGCACCCCAAGATTAAGGTGATTGGGGTGGAGGCCAGGGGGGCGGCCGCCATGTACAACTCCCTTCAGGCCCACGCGATTCGGGAGCTATCGGGGGTGAAGACGATCGCCGACGGAATCGCCATCAAGAAGCCAGGGAAGCTTACCTTTCCCCTGGTTCAGCGCTATGTGGACGAGATCGCCCTGGTGGAAGAGGAGGAGATCGCCGGGGCCATTCTGACTTTGATGGAGCAGGAGAAGCTTTTGGCGGAAGGGGCGGGGGCCGTCGCGTTGGCCGCCCTGATGGAGGAGAAGGTCCGGGTCGAAGGAGAAAAGGTGGTCCTGATCGTCAGCGGCGGGAATATCGATGTCAATATCCTGGCCCGGATCATCGAAAAAGGCCTGGTCAAGAGCGGGCGCCTGCTGCGGATCTGGCTGGAGCTGGAGGACATCCCCGGCACCCTCAACCACATCACCTCCATTGTTGCCGAGCAGCAGGCCAATATCCTGCACATCATCCATGACCGGCTGAGCAAGCACCTGCCCATTGGGATCACCAAGCTCGAGCTGGACCTGGAGACCCGAGGAAACGGCCACAGCCAGGAGATCATCACCGCCCTGGAGGCCAACGGCTATTTCCCCCAGCGGATCCAGTGAGAGGAGGCTGCGTGGAGAGGGGGATGGAACGAGATCCGGAGCAGATGGGCATACCTGGGGAGAGGCCTGAACCCGCTGGCGCGGAGGCAATCGGCGAAGAGGTCGTCTTGCGAGCCCATCACCTCCTTTCAATGGATCCCAACGAGCTCCGGGGAGGAATCAGGCCTTCTCGGCAGGGGATCTCACCTCCTTGAGCGCCAGGGAGAAGAGGTGCAGGACGTGACGCATTTGCTCCTTTTTTCTGGCCAGCAGGATGAGAAGCGTTACCAACAGGTAGAACGCCGAATAAAAATAGCGGACCCGGGGATCGGGGAAGAACAGCTGGGTGATGAAGAGAAGGAAGAGGGCGGCAGCCTCCAGCAGGGAGATCCGCAGGTTGGCCAATACGGCAATGGCGAAGGCGGACTGAGCCGAGGTGAGCAGGATCTCCTCCACCTGACGCCCATCCAGGGACATGGAAGTGACCCGGCCGGCAGCGAGGCAGTAAGCCAGGGGGAGCATCCCTACCAGGAGGGTCCACTGGTTGACCTTGGAGGAAACCAGGGTCCCGATGCCGGAGTTGGGATTGCCGCGCAGGACGAAGAGGGTAGCCACGATGATCTCCGGGGATTCCGAGGCCAGTGGGGCCAGCCACTGCACCAGGATGAACTCCTCGATCCCAAATTGTCTTCCGGTCGCGATCAGGCTCTCAGCAAAGGGCTCGGCGGAGATGAGGATGCTAAAGGCCGAGTAAAGGAACATCGCCACCGTGGCCGTCCTTCGGACTGGAGGGATCAGGTTGGCCAGGCATTCTGCGGGTCCCACGATCTCCGGTTCGGAAAAGTTGGCCCTGGAGGCTGAGATGATATAGAACACGAAGAGGGCGACCAAGACCACCGTATCCAGGAGAGAGAGGGTCCCCTTGAGGGGAATGATGAAGGAGTAAAGAGTGGCCAGGAGCAAAAAGGTGATCTCGAGCGAGCGAGATTCTTCCAGCTCAATCGCGTGCTTGCCCCGCTTGAAAAAGTTGATGAAGACCAATAGCGACCAGCCCAGACCGATCAGGAGCCGGTTGGCACCGGTCATATTGGCGGTCGCAAAGGGGGTGTAACTGGGGTCGGTGCCCGCTCGCCAGGCAAAATAGAGGTCAACGGCATACTCGGGCAGGATAGCGACCAGGGCGAGGAAGGAGAGGGCCAGGGCCCGCGAGATGTCCATCTCGGCCACCTCGCAGGCCCAGCCCAACAGGAAGGCTGCTCCCACGATGGCCAGTCCCGAGAGCAGGGCGACCCAGAGGGGGGTCAGCTCTGCTCCGGTAAACCTCAAAACGATCCATGGCAGCGGTACCAGTGCCGGGCTGACGATCCATAGCCAATTCTTCACACCTTTCTCCCACGACGACCTCCCCAATTTGCGAGACGGGAGGTTTATCCCCCAATCATCATGACCCAGCAGGGTTCGTCGCCCCCGTGGATGAAAATCTCCTTCAGAAAGCCCCTGGCATTTTCGTGGTTAAATGCCCATCTACACCCCAATGGCAATGGCCTCAAGGACGCAGGGCCATCGACTCCAGCCTCTGGATCCGTTCCTCCAGGGGAGGATGCGTGCTGAAGAGCCGGACGATCCCCTCCCCCCGAAACGGGTTCACGATAAACATGTGGGCGGTCGCCGGAGTGGCTTCCGCCATGGGCACCCGCTCCACCCCCCGCTGCAGCTTGCGCAGGGCACTGGCCAGGTAACGGGGGTGGCTGAGCTTCGCCCCTCCCTCGTCGGCCAGGTATTCCCGGGAGCGGGAGATCGCCATCTGGATGAGCATGGCGGCAATAGGGGCCAGGATCATCATCGCCAGGGTGCCGATCAGGCCCCCGCCCTCCCCATCCTCGTCATCCCTTCTCCCCCCTCCGAAGATCATGGCCCACTGGGCCATGTTGGCCAGCATGCTGATCGCCCCCGCGATGGTGGCGGCGATCGTCCCGATGAGGATGTCGCGATGCTTGACGTGAGAGAGCTCATGGGCCAGCACACCCGCCAGCTCATCTCGGGAGAGGAGGCGCAGGATGCCCTCGGTCACCGCCACGGCCGCATGCTCCGGGTTCCTGCCGGTGGCGAAGGCGTTGGGTGCCTCGCTGGGGATGATGTAAAGCTTGGGCATGGGGATGCCGGCCCGGTGGGCCAACCCCTTAACGATCTCGTAGAGCTCCGGGGCCTCCATGGGGGAGACCTCCTGGGCCCCGTACATGCGAAGCACAATGCGGTCGCTGAACCAATAGGTCCCCAGGTTCATCGCACAGGCCAGGACGAAGGCAAGGACCATGCCTTGCTGCCCTCCCAGGGCCCCACCCACCAGGATAAAGAGCAGGGTCAGCCCGGCCATGAAGAAGGTCGTCTTCAAAACGTTCATGGATTTGCCTCCTTTTCTCTTGGATGGTTGCTACAAGTTAGCTGATAGCTCATAGCTCATAGCAAAGACGAGCTGGCTTTTTGCCTTTGCTATGAGCTATGAGCCATGAGCTTATTTAGCTTAAAATGGAAATTCCTATGCAGTTAAGTTAGGGGTTAGGGATTAGGGGTTAGGGATTAGGGGCTAGTGAAGAAGACCTTTGGCTAACCCCTGGCCCCTATCTTCTATCTTCGCAGCTTTTTCAAGGCCTCCTCCAGCCTCTTGAGCTCCTCTCCGTAGCCGGCCCAGTCCCCTCCCCTTTGCAGCTCCTTGGCCTTCTGGAGATGTTCCCAGGCCTGGGCCGCCGGATCCGAAGGGACCCCCTCTCCTCGGGGACGGGCATCTTCCCTCCTCTCCCCTTCTTTCCCGGGCTCGGCGGCTGGGGCCTCCGCGATGGAGGGAGCCTCCCCAGCCGCAACTGCCGGCCTTTGGAATAGCTTCGACAGGGCCTCCTCCAGGGTCTCCTCCATGCTGATATGGTTCTCGTAAGCCACGATGACCCGCTTCAGTTCCGGGATCTTTCCGTTCTCCGCCTTCAGATAAAGAGGCTGAACGTAAATGAGCGACTCTTTCACCGGGATGACCAACAGGGTCCCCAGGATCACTTGAGAGCCCCGCTGATCCCAAAGGGAGACCTGCCGGGAGATCTCGGCGTCCTGGTTGATCCTGGCCTCGATCTGTTTCGGTCCGTAAACCAGCTTCTGTTTGGGAAAGCGATAGACCACCAGCTTCCCGTACTCGGGGAGGTCGCACTTGGCCACCATCCAGGCCGCCAAATTGTCCTTGCCCTTGGGGTTAAAGGGCGACATCAAAATGAACTCCTCTCGTTTCTCCTGGGGTAGCTTCATGATCATATAATAGGGTTCCATGGGCCGCCCCTCTTTGCCGATCCCGCTGGGGATCTCCCACAGGTCCTCTTTGTTGTAAAAGACCTGGGGGGTGGTCATATGATACGTGGCGTAGAGGTGGGTCTGGAGGGCAAAAAGGTCCTCGGGATAGCGCAAATGCCGGCGCAAATCCTCCGGCATGGCCTCCAAGGGCAGGAAGGTCCCCGGAAAGATCCGGCTGTAAGTGCGGATGATCGGGTCACGGGGGTCGGCGATGTAAAACTTTACCTCCCCATGATAGGCATCGATGACCGCTTTCACCGAGTTGCGGATGTAGTTGCCCACCCCTCGGATGGGCAAAGAATAGGGGTAGCGATCGGTGGTGGTGTAGGCATCGTAGATCCAGTAGAGCCGCCCCCCGGAGATCACCAGGTAGGGGTCCCGGTCGTATCTCAGAAAGGGGGCGATCCGGCGGACGCGCCGGTCTATCCGACGATAAAACAGTGCCCGGCTTTCAGAGGTGATGTCCTGGGAGAGGAAGGTCTTCAGGGAACCGAACCGAAGGGCAAAGAGGGCCTTCCGGAAGGAAGAGCTCAAAGGGACCCCGCCCCTTCCCTGGTATTGGCTGTAAACGTTCTCCTCCCCCGCCGGATAATCAAATTCCTTCGAGCGGGTCCGGAGGAAGACGTAAGGGTCGGTCAACTCCCCATAGTAGAGCTCAGGGCGCTCCACCTTGAGGTTCACCGTGGTGGCTGGGGGGATGTCCTTGATCAGCAGCTCGGGAAGCCCTTCGGCGGTAACCCGGTTCACCAACCCCAGCGTGAGCCCATAGCCATGGGTGAAGACCTGATGCTCATTGATCCAGGTACGGCTGGGCAAATTGGACGAGGAGATCTCCCGGGGGGAGAGCATGACCTGGCGATAGTCCCCATTGAAGCGGTAGCGATCGTTGTCCACCGAGGCAAAGGCATAATACGTGCGGATCTCCTGGATCTGGCTGAAAGTCTCCAGGAGGGGCTGACGATCCCAAAGGCGGATGTTCTGGAGCGTCGATTGGTTCTCCTGCAGATCCTGCCAGCCCAAGGCGGCCTCAGCCGAAAGCCGGCGCTCCTCGACGTCCTCCAGACCGTAAGCTTGTCGGGTGTAAACGATGTTCCGGGCGATATAAGGGGTCTCCTTGCCCAGCTCGTTCGGCAAGACGACCAGCCGTTGCAGCAAGAGGGGATAGAGATGGCCTCCCAGGATATAAGCGACCGCCAGGAGGCCCAGGGTAACCCAAGGGAGCAAGCCCTGGGGGCGGAAGGAATAGAAGAAGAAGAGGATCGATCCGATTCCCGCCAGGATGGATAGAACCGTCAAAGCGGGCAGCAGGGCCTCGACATCCGCGTAACTTGCCCCAAAGATCATGCTGCGAGAGGAGTAAAGGAGCTCGTAACGGCCCAAGTAGAACCCAATAGCCAGCCCAGCCACCCCCAATCCGCCCAAGAGCGACAGATGTCTCTTGGCCCGGCCGGAGACGTTGACCCCCCGTTGGTTGACCCAAATTTTTCCTTCCAAGAAATAGGCCACCCCGGTCCCCAGCAAGGAAAAAAAGACCACCAACATAAACCAGGAGTGGAGCTGCCGCCAGAGGGGAAGCGTGAAGACATAGAAGCTGACCTCCCGCCCGAATAGGGGGTCTTTTTGGCCAAAAGGAACGGACTCCACGTATCTCAGCCAGGTCTCCCACGCCCCGGATGCCTGGGCTCCCACCAGCAGGCCGAAACCCAGGGAGGCGACCAGCACGAGGATCCTCCGGTACGTGGTCCACTGGTTCCAGTGAGGGGTTTCCCAAAGCTCTTCCAGCTCTTCCACCAGCATCGGGACCTGGTCCATCCCCGAACGGGTAGCCCCGGAGAGGTTGATCCATAGGAACAGGGCGGAGAGAAGGCCGCAGGCGATCCCCAACCAGATCTGCGTCCCCAGGATCTTCAGAAAGACTGCGGTATAACCGACCTCTTGAAACCAGAGCCAGTCGGTGTAAAGGCGTACGCCTTCCCCTCCGAGCAGCAAGGCGCCCAGCCCCAAAACCAACAGGAGTCCGGCCAACCCTCTCTTGTAAGCCCCTCCCGGCTGGCCCGACAGACCTTCCCCCTTATTCGGAATAGATTTCCAAGATCTGATAGCGGATCACCCCCTTCGGAACTCGAACCTCGATCTCGTCGTCCACCTCTCGCCCGATCAAGGCCCGGGCAACCGGCGACATGATGGAAATACTGCCTTTCTGTGCATCGGCCTCGTCCTGTCCCACCAGTTTGAATCGCTTCTCCTCGCCCGTCTCCAGATCTATCATCCTTACCACGGCCCCAAAGACAACCTTTTCTGCTGCCAGGTTTTGAGCCTCGATGATCTGCGCCCTGGAGAGCCTGTCCTCCAGTTGGTAAATCTTGGCATGGGTATGGGCCTGCTTCTCCTTCGCCGCATGGTACTCCGCGTTCTCGCTCAAATCCCCATGCTCCCGGGCCTGCCGGATCTCCTCGATCACCTTGGGACGAACCACACCCTTCAGGTAACCCAACTCCTGCTTCAGTGCCTCGTATCCTTCCCGGGTCATCGGGACTTTATGATTGTTTCCCATCTCGCCTTCCTCCAATTTCCTCGACAAGCCCTCTCAAAAGAAACCACCATGGCCAAGCCGGCTTGGTCGCTCCGCGGATGAAAATGTTCTTTAGAGAGACACTGGCAATTTCAAGGTAAAACCTCCTCCTGAAGCTTCTTTAGCTTATCATATCTTTATGGCTCCGTCCAATGAAGTATTTTTGCTCACCCCTTACCGCGGCCCTGCTTTTGAGGATGGCAGGGATCACGGGCCGGACCGAGGATGAAATCCTCCCTTGACTTTGAGGCCACCGTTAATATGCTCTAAAGTATATATATCTTAGAGGAATTTTTATTTTTAAGTGACTAGAGGCTAGGGTTTTGCAAAAGTTCTTCTTCACTAGCCCCTAGTCCCTAATCCCTAATCCCTAACTTGAAGGATCACCCCCGGGGGGCGGGTCAGAACTGCTCCCTGTGCACAGCTGTCGCTGTGACTTGCTACCCGCTTTGCAAGAGAAATTATCGCAAGTAAGGCTAAAGGAGATCGGAGATGGACCCGGCGATATTGGAGGAGCTGGTTATCCCCAATCAGACCAAGATCATTCTGGTAGTCCTCGACGGTTTGGGGGGACTGCCTGTACGGGCGAAAGGGGGCAGTGAGCTACAGGTTGCTTACCTTCCCAACCTCGATCAACTGGCAGCGAATTCTGCCTGTGGTCTTCTGGACCCGGTGGGACCGGGCATTACCCCCGGCAGCGGGCCGAGCCACCTGGCCCTCTTCGGATATGACCCCTTTCGAGACAACATCGGGCGGGGGGTCCTCTCGGCCTTGGGGATCGATTTTCCCCTCCATCCCCAAGACGTGGCCGCCCGGGCCAACTTCATCACCCTGGACGAGCGGGGAATCATCGCAGACCGGCGGCCTGGGCGCATCTCCGATGAGGTGAACCGACGCCTCTGCCGCAAGCTTCGAGAGAATATCCTTCTCTCCCCCGACGTGGAGTGGTTCTTCGAGACCGAAAAGGAGCACCGAGGGGTCTTGATCCTTAGGGGCCAAGGCCTCTCCTATGCGGTCACCGATACCGACCCCCAACGGACGGGAGTCTCTCCCTTGAAGCCCCGCGCCCTCGACCCCGCAGCGGAGCGAACCCTTAGACTGGTCAATGATTTCCTGGCCCAGGCCCAAGAGATCCTGGCCAACGAAGAGATGGCCAACATGCTCCTCCTGCGCGGCTTTAGCCAATATCGCCGCTTCCGCTTCTTGGAGGAGCGCTTTGGCCTGCGCAGCCTGGCCCTGGCCAGCTACCCCATGTACCGGGGATTGGCCAGGCTTTTGGGGATGGATGGGGTCCCCTTGATTCCCAACAACGCCCAGAAGTTTCGCCTCTTGAGGGAAAATTACCCGGCCTATGACTTCTTCTTCCTGCACATCAAAGAGACCGACAACCGGGGCGAGGATGGCGATTTTGAGGGCAAGGTGCGGGTCCTGGAGGAGGTCGATCGGCTGATCCCGCAGGCCGTGGCCTTAGAGCCGGATGTGTTGGTGGTCACGGGGGATCATTCCACCCCGTCCCTGATGAGAAGCCACAGCTGGCATCCGGTGCCGGTATTGCTCTATTCGCATTGGGGATGGATCGATGAGGTGGAGCGATTTGATGAGCTGAGCTGTTTGCGGGGCAGTTTGGGGCGACAGCCGGCCCTGAACTTGATGGGGTTGATGCTGGCCCATGCCCGGCGCCTGGCCAAGTACGGGGCATGAAGGCCAAAGGGCGGAAGAAGCGGAAGAAATGGACATTGCCCGGAGAGGAGTCGATGAGGTTGCGCGATGAGTTCTATTTTGTTATACTATGCATGATTTTTGGAGAGGTGCGGGAGTGGTTTAACCGGCGCGCCTGGAGAGCGCGTGGGCACTAAAACTGCCCCGTGGGTTCGAATCCCACCCTCTCCGCCAGGGTGCAGAGGCGGCAAGAAGTTCGTAGGTTGGTCGTGCTAGGCGGGGAGTTAGCGGTGCCCTGTAACCCGCAATCCGCTATAGCGGGGCGGAATTCCCAATCAGCGGCTCTCTTTCTTTCAGGGTCGGCCCTGGTGCAAGTGGCGTTGACAGCTGGGTCTTGTACGACGAGAGCTTGTAAACCCCGTCAGGTCCGGAAGGAAGCAGCGGTAAGCAAGGACTCTCGGGTGTTGCAAGGGTGCCTGGCTCGAGCCAACTACACCATGGGCGCCTGGGGGGAAAAGTCAATGATGGGTGCACGACCGCTTGATCCTGCGAGGCGTAAAGAGGATATCCTCCTTACGCCTTGTTTCTTTTTCTTTGCGAGTTCAATAAAGTTCCATGTCGTATCTCGTTACAGCCCGCAAGTGGAGGCCTCAGGGCTTCGAAGAGGTGATCGGCCAGGCCCATGTCTGTCGGACCCTTCAGAACGCCATCTTGAACCGGCGGATCGCTCATGCCTACCTGTTTACCGGCACCCGCGGCGTGGGCAAGACGACCACCGCCCGCATCCTCGCCAAGGCCTTGAATTGTCAGGAAGGCCCCACCCCCCAGCCTTGTAACCGCTGCCTCTTCTGCCGGGAGATCACCGCGGGCTCTTCCGTGGATGTCCTGGAGATCGATGGGGCCTCGAATCGGGGCATCGATGAGATCCGGGAGTTGAGAGAGAGCACCCGGTATGCCCCGGCGAGGGGACGTTACAAGGTTTACATCATCGATGAAGTCCACATGCTGACCAAGGAGGCCTTCAACGCCCTGCTCAAGACCCTGGAAGAGCCTCCCTCTCACGTGGTCTTCATCCTGGCTACCACGGAGCCTAACAAGATCCCCGTCACCATCTTGTCGCGCTGCCAACGTTTCGACCTGAAGCCGCTCCCCCTGATGGACATCTTGACCCGGTTGGAGCTCATCTCTCAGCAGGAAGGGATGAACCTTCCCCCCGAGATCTTATCCCATATCGCTCGGAAGGCCCGCGGCAGCATGCGCGACGCCCAGAGCTTGCTGGACCAGGTGGCCTCCTTTGCTCATGGGGGTGAGGTGGGGAATGACCTCCTGGCGGCCGTTTTAGGTCGCGTGGATCGCGAGTGGTTATTTGCCCTCACCGGGGCGATCCTGGGGAAGAATCCTTCGGAGGTGCTGCGCCTTTTCCAGGATCTCTCGATCGACCAATACGATATCCGGGACCTTTGCCGAGAGCTGCTGGAAACTATCCGTCATCTGATCGTTCTGAGGGTCTCCAAAGAGGCCCTCAAGCTGATCGATCTGCCCCCGGCTGAAGTAGAGCGGATGGGGCAGCAAAGCCAAAAGGTCAGCCTGGAAGAGCTTGACCAGCTCTTTACCCTCCTGACTCGGGCCGAAGGGGAGATGAGGTCCTCTTTTCATCCCCACCTGATCCTGGAGATGGCGTTGGTCCGGATGACCCAGATCCATCCGGGTCGTCCGATCGGAGAGGTCATCCAGCGGATGGAGGAGATGGAAAGGAGGCTTTCGGGCCAGCGGGTTATGGGGGTGCCATCCGAGCTAAGGGGGGGTGAACTGCCTGAAAAGGGAATCGCCGAGAACGCCGAGATCCCGGTTGCCGTGCAGTCCCGTTCCGGGGCGGAGGAGACGCCTGGGGGGACGCGGGTCCCCACCAAGCCGGTCGAGGAGGAGGGGGCGGATAGCCCAAGGGATGCGGAGCGGCATGCCTGGCAGGCGATCAAAACCCATCTGGAGAAAAAAGACGAGCTGCTGGCCTCCTTTCTGCAACAACATGTTCTGGTAAAAGAGCTGGGCCAGGAAAAGCTCATCTTGGAGCTAGAGGCCGGATGTCCCTCTTTCTTCCTATCCTTCGTCCAGGATGGGGATAAGCTGAGAGTCGTCGAAGAATTGGCCCGGCAGGTCACCGGCCGAGCGCTCAAGGTAGAGTTCGCGCAAAAGGAGGCGCCGACCGAGCCCTCCGCCAAAGGAGATGGCCTGGCGCGGCGCGCAGAAGCATCGCTCCTCAAACAGCCCCTGAGCTCTGGGGGAGATGGGGCGGAGGCCTCTTGGCGAATCGCTGAACCCGCCGGCATTTCCCTGGGGAGATTGAAGGAGGGCGGGGCAAAGGCCCCCGGAGGTCCCAGCGGATCGGTGGAGCTGGAGGGGATCGTGAGAGAGGCCCAGGAGATCTTTGGTGGAAGGATCTATCCCGAAGGAAACTGGCCGAAGGCTTTTCCCCTTTTCTTCTCTGAACCGGCAAGCGAAGCAGAGGGCTTATCTAACCTCGAAAAAGAGGATGAGCTCGAAAGCATTTAACGGTCTATCCGGAAGCCCCCCTTGCTCCTCTTCCTTTTCGGTCCGGGGAGGCCTTCTGGGAGATTTTCGGATAGGCGCTTAGGAGAAGCCAATGAAACCCCCTAAAGGGATGGGAAACTTGATGAAGCAAGTCCAGGAGATGCAAGAGAAGCTCCTGGAAATGCAGGAAAAAGCGGGAGAGAAGACCGTAGAAGCCTCGGCAGGTGGAGGGATGGTCATGGTTGTAGCCAATGGGCGGCAGGAAGTCCTCTCCATCAAGATCGATGCTGCGGTGATCGACCCGAATGATATCGAAATGCTGGAGGATTTGGTGGTGGCTGCGGTCAACGAGGCCCTTCGGAAATCCCGGGAGATGGTCACGGAGGAGATGGGCAAGTTAACCGGTGGCCTGCGGATCCCTGGTCTCTTCTAACGCCTATCCCGAAACCGCCATGGCCAAGCAAAGTTGGCCGCCTCCGAGAATGAAAATGGGGTTCCGAGAGGCTCGGGCATTTTCACGGTAAAACCATGTATCGTCCTCCCTCATTGGTCCATTTGATTGAGGCCTTGACGCGGCTGCCAGGGGTCGGCCCCAAGACTGCCCAAAGGCTGGCCTTCCATCTCTTGAAGGTCCCCAAAAGAGAAGCGGAGGACCTGGCCCATGCCATCCTCGTGTTAAAGGAAAAGGCCGGATACTGCTCGATTTGTAGCAGCATCACGGAGACGGATCCCTGTTTCATTTGCAGCGATTCCAGCCGGGACAGAGAGCTGATCTGTGTGGTGGAGGAGCCCAGCGATGTCCTGGCCATCGAGAAGACGGGAGGCTTCAAGGGGCGCTATCATGTGCTGCGGGGTTGTCTATCTCCCCTGGAGGGGGTAGGGCCGGAAGACCTCAGGGTGAAGGAGTTGCTTTCCCGGCTGCGGGAGGGCGAGGTCAAAGAGGTGATCTTGGCCACCAACCCCAACCTGGAAGGGGAGGCAACGGCCATGTACCTGCTGAAGTTGATCCGCCCCTTGGGGATCAAGGTCACCCGGCTGGCCAGAGGGCTGCCGGTGGGGGGAGATCTGGAGTTTGCCGACGAGATGACCTTGACCAAATCCCTGGAAGGCCGAAGGGAGATGGGGTAGGAAAGGAGAATTTTGGATGGTCAAGTTTATGGAGGTCAGGTGGCATGGCCGTGGTGGACAAGGGACCGTGACGGCGGCCAAGCTATTTGCCGAGGCGATGTTGGGTGCCGGCAAGCATGTGCAGGCCTTCCCGGAATATGGCCCTGAGAGAATGGGGGCGCCTTTGAAGGCTTACAACCGGATTAGCGACGACCCTCTAACCGTTCATTGCCAGGTCGCCCATCCCCGGATCGTCGCCGTGGTAGATTCCACCCTGATCGGGATGGTCGATGTCTTGGAGGGGGTACCGGAGGACGGCATCGTGATCGTAAATACGGCCAATCCGCCATCCCAGGTCGGGGAGAAGATCGGCGCAGGCATGCGGAAGGTCTTCACGGTGGATGCCACCCGAATCTCCCTGGAGACGATGGGCCGCGCCATGCCCAATACCCCCATGCTGGGGGCCCTGGCCCGGGCGAGCGGAGAGATCGGGCTGGCGGACTTGCTGGTCCAGATCCAAAAGAACTTTGGCAAGAAATTCAGCCAGAAGGTGATCGATGGCAACCTTCGGGCTGTGGAACGGGCTTATGAAGAGGTACAAGGGGAATGAAAGAAAAAAAAGAGAAGGGGTGGAAAGAGATCCCCATCGGAGGGTTGATCCTGGAGGCGGGCAACGCGACGCAATATGAGACGGGCTCATGGAGAACCTTCAGGCCAGTCCGGGACGAAGACCGATGCATCCACTGCCTCATCTGCTGGATCTTCTGCCCCGATTCGTCCATCTTGGTCGAAGACGGGAAAGTGGTGGGGATCGACCTGACCCATTGTAAGGGCTGCGGGATCTGCGCCAGGGAATGTCCCTCCAGGGTGCAGGCCATCCGGATGGTAGAAGAGACCACTTTTGAGGGGCTAGGGACTTGGGACTAGGGACTAGGGACTAGGGATTAGCGAGAGCTCTTCTTACTAGTCCCTAGCCCCTAATCCCTAACCCCTAATTTAAAGAGGAGCAGCAAATTGGGGCAGATCGTCGCCTTCACCGGCAATACAGCAATAGCGGAGGCTATGCGACAGATAAACCCGGATGTCTGCGCTGCCTATCCCATCACGCCCTCCACGGAGATCATGCAACAGTACTCCAGCTTCGTAGCGGATGGTCTGGTCGATACCGAGCTGGTGGCCGTGGAGAGCGAGCATAGCGCCTTGAGCGCTTGCATCGGAGCGGCCGCAGCGGGTGGCCGGGTCATGACCGCCACCTCTTCTCAAGGCCTGGCCTTGATGTGGGAGATGCTTTACATCGCCTCCGGGACCCGGCTTCCCATCGTGATGACGGTGGTCAACCGGGCCTTGAGCAGTCCGCTGAATATCCATGGAGATCACAGCGACTCGATGGGGGCGCGGGATTCGGGATGGATTCAACTTTACTCCGAAAATGCCCAGGAGGCTTATGACAACCTGATCCAGGCCATGAGGATCGGACAGGATATGCGGGTCCGGCTGCCTGTGATGGTATGCATGGACGGCTTCATCATCAGCCATTCCATCGAGCGGATGGAGCTGCTGGCGGATAGCCAGGTCAAGAACTTCGTGAAGGAATATATCCCTCATTATCCTCTCCTGGATACGGACCACCCGGTCACCTATGGCCCGATAGACCTGCAAGACTACTATACCGAGCACAAGCGCCAGCAGGTTGAGGCGATGCGAGAAGCCAAAGGGGTGATCCTCGAGGTGGCCGAGGAGTTCCGGGCCCTCAGCGGCCGGGAATATGCTTTCTTTGGAGAATATCAGCTGCGGGACGCAGAGGTCGCGATTATGGTCTTGGGATCGGCCGGGGGAACGGCCCAGGCCGTGGTCGATGAGCTGAGGGCTGACGGGGTCAAGGCCGGCTTGCTGAAATTGAGGGTTTTCCGTCCTTTTCCCTGGGAAGAGATCAACCAGAGCCTGGGTCACCTGAAGGCCCTGGCGGTCCTGGATCGAGCGGATTCCTTTGGCGCCTTCGGAGGTCCGGTTTTCCATGAGGTCAGGGCGGCCCTGATGGAGTCCTCGCATCCCCCGAAGGTATTGGGGCACATCTATGGCCTGGGGGGCAGGGATCTGGGGCTGGAAGATATCCGTCGGGTCTATCGAGAGCTGGAGAGGGTAGCTCGCGGCGGCCAGGTGAATCAGGTGGTCGATTACCTGACCGTGCGGGAGTGAGCCCGTTTCGCCGTAAGCGCCGAATCCCTCGAACCTTAAGAGGAGAGGCGTTTCCGGGTAAGCCGTGAAAAGGATAAGGGGAGTATGGCAACCTTAAAAGAGTTATCTCAGAGACCAGAGCTTTTGGCGGGCGGACATCGCCTTTGTGCAGGCTGTGGGGCTTCTATTGCGGTCAGACAGATCCTCCTGGCAGCCTCCAAGTATCCGTTGGTAGCGGTCAATGCCACCGGCTGCCTCGAGGTGGCCACGAGCATCTACCCGTACACTGCCTGGCGGATCCCTTGGATGCATAGCGCCTTTGAAAATGCTGCAGCCACCATCGCCGGGATCGAGGCCATGTACCGCTCGCTGAAGCGGCAGGGGAAATTCCCCCAGGACCGGACGATCAAATTCATCGCCTTTGGGGGGGATGGCGGCACCTACGATATTGGGCTGCAGGCCCTTTCCGGGGCACTGGAGAGAGGCCACAGCTTCCTTTACGTCTGTTACGACAACGGCGCCTATATGAACACGGGGATCCAACGCTCCAGTTCTACCCCATTTGGGGCCTCGACCACCACCAGCCCAGCGGGGAAGGTTATACCGGGGAAGCTGCAGGAGCGCAAGGACCTTACGGCCATTGTGGCCGCCCATCATATCCCTTACCTGGCCCAGGCAACCATCGGTCAGTGGCGGGATCTGGTAGCCAAGGCGGAGAAGGCCTTATCGGTAGAGGGTCCGAGTTTTTTGAACGTCTTGGCCCCCTGTCACCGGGGCTGGCGGGTGTCCGAGATCGATAGCGCCGTTAGCATCTCCCGCCTGGCGGTAGAGACCTGCTTCTGGCCGCTTTACGAGGTGGAAGACGGCCGCTATCAGCTCAATTACAAGCCGAAGACCAAGGTCCCATTGACCGAATGGCTGAAGGCCCAAGGGCGCTTCGAGCACCTGTTCCATCCGGAGCGCGCCGAGCTATTGGAGCAGGCCCAGCAGCAGGTCGATCTGCACTGGGATAAGTTGCTGGAGCTCTGCGGCGAAGAAAAACACCCTTGACAAAAGGGCACTGAAATGATACCTTAAAAACCTTCTTTTTTGATAATGAAAGATCCGTTCCCCGGTAGCTCAGTTCGGTAGAGCGGTCGGCTGTTAACCGATTGGTCGCTGGTTCGAGTCCGGCCCGGGGAGCCACCATAGAAGAAGGCCGCTGGAAGCCCTTCCAGCGGCCTTCTTGCTTTTGGATAGCATATGGAAGAGCTCAAGTTCTGATCCCTGTCATCAAGGAGCCGGGTAGTCTAGGGCGGATATTCCCATGGCCCTCGATACTTGCCATCGGAAAGCCGGCATGCTACCATTTCCAGCAGAAAGGCAATCTGAACGTTTGTCCTCCCCAGTATAAAGGCACTCAAAGTGAGCAAGACCATTACCATTCCTGAAGAGCTCTATGAGAAATTGGGACGGGAAGCACAGGCCAGAGGGTTGACGATCGAGGGCCTGCTGGAACAGGTTGGGAGGAGCCTTAGCCTTACGTCCCCTTGCCCCGAAGAGATTTTAGAAACTCTGCGGCAAGGAGGGCTATCCCCTCTGACTTTGGATCCTTTCAGCGACCTGATCGATCCCACGGTGGACTACGAAACCGTGCGGCGCGAGCTGGCCGATAGAACTTTTACCCCCAACCTGTCCGAAATCATTATCGCCGACCGTGGCTAACTACTACCTGGACACCTCAGCTCTCGTCAAATGCTATGTCGTCAGCGAGGTTGGCTCGGCATGGGTGCAGGATCTGATCGCTCACAGAGCAGGGAATCTGCTCTTGCTCAGCCAAATTGCCCTGGTCGAAGTAGCTGCCGCCTTGGCTCGCAAGGAACGTGAGGGAGAGATCACTCCGGAGGAACGCCTCCGATACTTGGGGCTTTTCGTGTGGGACTGTCGAAGGAATCGATATCACCTTTTGCCCAATCCCGAAGCGATCCTCCGGCTGGCGGCAGATCTCACATATCGCAGGGCGCTTCGGGCTTATGATGCCATCCACTTGGCCACAGCCCTGCAAGCCAATCAGCTGATCATCAATGCAGGAGCGGCCCCTCTGACCTTCGTCTCCGCTGACAGCCGCCTTTGTGTCGCTGGCTTGGCTGAAGGGTTGGTGGTGGACAATCCCCTCGATCATCTCTCGCCAACTGCTTCCCGAGGTAATTGAAGAACTCTTACAAACGCCCTCTGATAGACTTGAGACGCTCGCTCCAGCTTCGATTGAACGGTCCCGCAAAGATTCTCACTCTTTTACCAAGATGGGCGAATCTTCAGGCCAAGCCCCTTTCGGGTGGCGGCCTCCTTAGCTTGTGGCTTTCCAACTCTCTCCCGGCCCTCTACCCCAGAGCGGGCAATCGTAGCCACCCATTCGCCCCAGATGCGAGTCCGGGAGGGTAGAGGTCGTCCAACAACCGCCCCAGCCGGTCGTCGTTGAGCTGTTCGGCCCGGACCCCATAGAGGGCTCGATGTCGTAGGTGTGCGCCCGGCCCACCACATCGTAGAGGGCCCGGGGATCACTGAGGCGACACTGGGCCACCAGCTCGGCCGCCAGGATCTGCAAAACCGCCTTGATGGAACCATAGCCCGTAGCTTGCTGAAGAGAGAGATCGTAGATATAGCGGCAGAAGTCGTAGATACGGCCGCTGGCGGAGAGGGTCTCCACGACAAAAGACTCCTTGACCGTCTCCGGCGAGAGGGGGATCCCCAGCCCTCCCACGCGTGCAGCCGTCCGCCGGCAAATTGCCTGGATGTAAAAAGGATAGCCACCGGTCAGGTGGTGGACCGTGTAAGCGATCTGCGGATCTGTCGCCTCCGGCAGGAACTTGGCCACCAGCTGTGCCGTTTCCTCTCGGGAGAAGGGTCCCAGCGGCAGCTTGGCAAACTGAGCAAAAAGGGGGGCTGCAGGGGCAGAGAGGATCTGGGTCAGCACCGTGACGGCCGATCCGGCCAGCAGGTAGAGGATCCCTCCTTGGGACTGAAGCGCAGCCCGGAAGAGGGCCAGGGCATTCCCGGCCCCGGCAAAATTCTCCAAGGTCCGGATCTCCTGGAGCTCGTCTAGGATCAGAAGAAGGGGAATGCCGCGCTGCTCCCGTACTGTTTGGGAGAAGCGGAAGGCTTGGCGCAGGAGGGCCTGGCGGTCAACTTGCATTTGCCCCAACGGGCGCAGGATCGACTGGATGGCCCGGTAAAGGTCCCTTTCGCCGGCTAGCAGAAGTTGGTGGGGCAACTCTGCGGGGGTCAGGTACAGCTCCGGGATCTCCCTCCCCTGCGTGATGAGCCAATAGCAGATGTGTTGTTGAGTGCTACTATTTCCAGTAGAATATAGAACGAGAGGACAGAATATTTTGAGCAATTGATCAGATAGGAACAAGGAGTAGCTATGGATTATGAGGAGTTATTTGAGAAGTATCAAGCGTTGCTCGTTGAAAACAATAGCTTAAAGGGTGAAAATAAAAGATTAAAGATACAACTTGGCATTTTTGAACAAGAGGCGGTTGTTTTTGATGATATTATAGAAAACAAGCTCGTCTATACAATTAATCGAAACAGCGAATCTAAGGAAAAAATCAAACTGTTCATGTCTCTATTTAAAGGCAGAGATGATGTTTATGCCAAGAGATGGCAAAATAAAGAAGGCAAATCGGGGTATATGCCTGTTTGTCTAAATGAGTGGAAAACTGGGTTATGTGGTAAGCCAAATATAAAATGCTCTGAATGCACCCATAAATCTATCGCATAGGAATTTCCATTTTGAGATTGCTTTGTCGCTGGCGCTCCTCGCAATGACACGAAAAAGTCATTGCGAGCGAAGCGAAGCAATCTAAGTTCATCAACCCCTATCCCTAACTCATTGAAAAACATGAGGTTTTCTGGTGGAATTTTCGGTTTTCCCTCGATTATTGACATGAAAATACTCCCTCACCCCAACCCTCTCCCACCAGGGAATCAAAAAGTGGTTGGTCCATTACGAGAAGCACCTCCAGGAGAAGGTTTACTATCCCCGGCTGGAACGGCCGGCCACCTGCAAGGAGATCTGCCTGGAGCAGGCCCGGCTGCTGGTGAGGGGCCTTCAGGGGGAGGAGACCTACATGCCCTTCCTGATGAGATAGGGAGAAATCGGCTTGTGCATCGTGATCGCTTATGATATCGTGGACGACAAGAAGCGGATGCGGGTGGCCAAGGAGCTCGAGAACTTCGGCCGCAGGGTCAGGGTCCAGAAGAGCGTCTTCGAGTGCCTGCTGGACGAGCGGCGCTTCCTGGATATGAAGCAGCGGGTCGAGAAGCTCATCGACCTGGAGAAGGACAGTGTGTGTTACTAACCGAAGGGGCTTTTGGAAGAGGCCCGGGATTTGGACCTCCCCGACATCCCCTCGCGCTGTCCAAACGGCCTCCCCAACGAATACCCGCACCAATTCTGTGGAAAAGAGACCGCAGAGAAAGCGGTCAAAGCGGCCGATAAGATCCTTGCTGCTATCGCTGACCATTATCGCATCGCAGGTGAGGAAGAAATCCTCGTCGGACTAAAGGGAGAGTAAGAGACCTCATTATTCATTTGTGTCAACTTAAGGTTGGTGCCGGAAGCGCGGCCATTTCCCGATCAAGCCCGGGGCAGGCTTCGCCGCTCTTTGCGGGCGGGACGCCCACGTTCCCAGGGGGTAAGTTGTCACAAATGCTTCATTATTCTATTATTGTCCCACGTCCAGCTCGGAGAGGGAGGCAGTGGGGAGAGACGGCGGCCTCGACGTTTTGGAGGAGATCGGGCTTTCCGCTTTCGAGTTCGTCATCCAAGCGGAGGGACAGCTCCTCCTGCCTGAGTACAAAGGCTCGACCCTGAGAGGGGCCTTTGGCCACGCCTTCAAGCAGGTGGCCTGCCCCCTGAAGGGGCGTCCCTGCCCCACCTGCCTCTTGGGTCCCAAGTGCGCCTACTTCACGATCTTCGAGACCCCCCCGCCCCCCGACGCTCGCCGGTTGCGCAAATATTCCAACATCCCCCACCCCTTCGTTTTGCTCCCTCCTTCGGAGCCTAAGCAAGTCTATGCCCCTGGAGAATCTCTCTCCTTCGGCCTGCGGCTGGTCGGCCGGGCCGCCGACTACCTGCCCTATTTCGTCCTGGCCTTCAGCGAGCTGGGCAAGGTGGGCCTGGGCAAGGGGCGGGGCTGCTACCGGCTGCAGGAAGTCTTCGGCCTCGAGGGGCAAAGCCGCCGCCGGCGCCTCTATTCCAAAGAGAAGGGGGCCCTGCTGGGGTCCCCCACGACGCACTATCCCGGGCGGCCCCGGCAGGAGGATCACGACCGCAAGGCCCTCTCCCTGCGCTTCCTGACGCCGACCCGGATCCGGTATCAGGAGGACCTCTGCCTGGACCTGGAGTTCCACATTTTGGCCCGCAGCCTGATGCGGCGCCTGTCGGCCCTGGCCTACTTCCACTGCAGCCTGGACCCCGAGGGATGGGACTTTCGGGGGTGGATCGCCCGGGCCGAGGGGGTGGGGCTGAGCCGTCGGGAGCTGCGCTGGTATGACTGGGAGCGGTACTCTGCCCGGCAAGATAGGCGGATGATGCTGGGGGGATTTGTGGGGGAGGCCTCCTTCGTGGGGGATCTGGGGCCCTTCATGCCCCTGATCCGGCTGGGCGAATGGCTCCACGTGGGCAAGGGGACTAGCTTCGGATTGGGGCGCTATGAGGTGGTGGGGTGAGAGGGGATGGGAGGCTTGACAAGGGCTTTCCCTTGTTTCAAACTTTGGTATTAAATTAGCTCATAGCTCGTAGGTCAAAGCTCATAGCTGAAAATGGAAATTCCTATGCGATAAATTTAAACGTAATGGTTCGCAGAAATTTTCATTTTAGAAGGAACTTTTTATGATTAAATTAGATTCCTCGCTTCGCTCGGAATGACAGGCATACAATCTGTCATTCCGAAGGAGCGACAGCGACTGAGGAATCTGAAAAAAAGGAAATTCCTATATGATCAAGATATTGCAAGAACGAATCGGCGATTTCGAGCAGTTCGAGAAAGCCGTCTTGGATTTTGTAGCCCGCCAAGAACAAGAAGGTCAGTAGAGGTGATGGAGTGGAGGATGCGATCCATTTCACCTTAAGACCAAAACAATGGCTATCTAAGAGACAACCGTCAAGAAGGAAGGTCGGCTATGCGGGAATATCATCCTTCTGAATTCGTCCTAAAAGACATGAGCTACGTTGAGGCCTCGACGGGGCAAAAGCTGATCCTGTTCGAGGACCTTTGGCGTGGCCGTTATTATGGTCTTCCCGAGGATGCGCGCGAACTGGAGGCATTGCGAGATGAATTCCTCAGAGTCATTGGTACCCGGCTTCCCAATCGGGAAACTTCGGACCGGCAAAGACTTCTAACAGCTACGGCGGACATCTTCCACCATGCCCTCTCCGAATCCCCCCAGAAAGAATGGCCCTCCCTGCCGGCCGACACCCGCCGGGGGGCCAACCGCAGCACGCTGGCTGACCATTCGCTGCTGACCTCGGCCATTGCTGCCGGCCTGATCCAGGAAGCCCTGAGCCGGGGAAAAGGGCCAGACTCCATCGTGCGAGCCTCCCCGCCCCTGGGTGCTGAAGAGCTTTTCCAGGTGACGCGGATTGCGGCCCTCGGCCATGACCTGGGGAAGTTTCCTCCCTCGGGACATCGGGAGCGAGGGAGGGAGGCAGTGGAAAGGCTGCTCAAGCCTGTTTTGAGCCGGGAGCTGGTGGAGGCAGTGGCCGACGTGGCTTTGAGACACCACGATGCCCGCTACTACCGAGAGGCCGGCCAGGGCCCGCTTGGTTTTTTTGAGGAGGCCATCTGCCACGCGGATACTGCTTCCGGAGTGGACCGGGTCACCGAGCTCTTTGAAGAGGACTGGTCGAAGAAGTTCGAGGAAATCGCCCAACTCCGGGGCGAGCATGGCTTTCCCCGCTATCCTACCAGTGGGGAGGCCATCTTCAACCTCCTGAATCGGATGAAAACATGGGAGGAGCAGGAGTTTGACGCGATCCCCCCGTTGAGCCTGATTCTAGCCGATGTCGATCGGGTCAAACGCTACGTCTTTGAGAGCGCCCGGCTGCCCGAGGTGCGTGGGGCCAGCCGCATCCTGGATCAGCTCAATCGGGAAGGGATGGAAGAGCTCCTCTGCCGGAAGGGCATCCCTTACCAGGGGCAAAAGCACCTTCTGGCACCCGAAGCCATCCTCTATGCCGCTGGCGGAGGGGCCCTCATCCTGGCACCGGCTTATCTGGCCGAGGCGATCGCCCATGCCCTGGAGCGGCTCTACCTGGAAGAGACTGGATGGGCCACCATCAGTGTCGCATCCCATTCCCTTCATCTCTTTGAGCTCCCTTATGGCTTCGAGCCCTACCGCAGTTGGTTTGACCGCTTGCGGCCGCTGTGGAAGGGGGCGAATCCTGCCGAACGGGCTGCCCTGGACGCCTACCTGGCCCCACTCTCAGACGAGGGCCAGAAGGTCCAGGACGGGACCACGGCCCTCTTCCAACGGCTCCTCAAGACCAAGCGCTTTGGGGAGATCACCGCTCAGCTCAATTACCAGCTCAAGCGGGCCAAAGAGGAGCGAGAGGAGGTCCCTACCCCTGAGCTCACCCCTTTCGCCCGGCTATGCAGTTCCTGTCAAACCCGGCCGGCCACCCACCTGGAGCCGCAGCCCCAGGAGCTCTACTTGTGCGAGGTCTGCCTGGGCAAGCGGAGGGCCGGCATCAAGCAGAGGAAAGACTCAGGCAGTGGAAAGGGATCCTTCGTCAAAGGTTTTTGGAAGTATCTCCAGAATAGCCGGGAAGAAGGCTGTCGCCGCTATCAGGAGGCGGTGGAGAGGCTGGGAGGAGAGAATCGGATCGAGGTGGCCAGCGACCTGGCCAGCCTGGGTAACTGCGCCAATGGTCAGGCTCGGGGCTACGTGGGGGTCATCTACGCTGACGGCAATGACATCGGCGGTCACCTGGAGCGTATCTCCACGCCGGCCGAATACCGCCTCTTCGCCCGAACGCTCTTAGAGACGGTCGAGGGCTGTGTCTTCCAAAGCCTGGCCGAGCATCTGGAGCCAATGGAGACGAAAGACCAGGACCAGGCGAAAGAGCTCATTCATCCCTTCGAGATCGTCAGCATTGGCGGAGACGACCTTTTCCTCATCGTCCCGGCCGACCGGGCACTGAGGATCGCCCTCTCGATCTGCCGCCGTTTCGAGGAAGAGTTCCGGATGGGACGAGAACTTACCCTGTCAGCGGGGGTAGTCATTGCCAAGGCCCATAGCCCTATCTATTTCCTGCAGCATCTGGCCGAGCAACTCCTGAAGTCGGCCAAGAAGAGGGCCTGGAAACTAAACAAAGGACGGGAGGAGCACCAGAAGGGCGGGACGGTGGACTTCTTGATCCTGACCGCCGAAGGCTCCTCCGATCTGGACGAGCTCCGCCGGAAGACTTATCAGATGGAGATCGCCACAGAAGAGCTCCATCTTACCGAGCGCCCTTTGACGCTCGATGAGCTGGAAAGGCTATTAAGGGCTGCCGAAGGGCTCCGCAGCCGGCGGTTCCCTCGCTCTCAACTCTATGCCATTCGCCAAAGCCTGGCCAGGGGCCGGCCCTTCAGCCGCAACTTCCTCTTCTATCAACTGAGCCGGCTGAAGGAAGATGACCAACAAGCCTTTGGAAGGATCCTGGCAGACTGGTGGGGAAAAGAATGGTCCGATGACCCCGATTTTCCCTTTCGCCGGAAGGGAAAAGAAGAGTGGACGACGCCCTTCGCCGACCTGGTGGAGGTGATGGATTTCATCAGAGCCGAGGGGAGGACGGAACGATGAGGCTGGAGGTGAAGCTGGAGATATGGGTGAGGACGGCCCTATCGGTGGGCTCGGGCGGGACCCCGCCCGGCATGGGGATCGACAAGGCGGCGGTGCGAGACAAGGAGGGCCATCTGGTCATCCCGGCCTCCTCCATCAAGGGAAAGGTCCGATCGGAGTGTGAGCGGCTCCTGCGGGGGATTGACCCCGATCTGGTCTGCTGCCCCCCACGGGCCGAGCAGATGTGTCCCCACTTCGAGCTCCCTTCCGAACGGGAAAAGCCTATCTACCAGCGGGAGGTCTGCCCCTGCTGTCGCCTGTTTGGCACCAATGGCCGTAAGGCGGCACTGCTCTTCTCCGATGCCCGGCAGGAGAGGCCAGCCCGGCTGAAAGGAGTGGACAGCCAGGTTCGCCCCGGCGTCAGCATCTCTCGCCGGCGGCGCACGGCCGAAGACGAGCGCCTCTACTTCGTGGAGACCTCCATCCCCCGGGCCGGCTTTTGTTTCGTGGGGAAGATCATGGGAGAGGTGGGAGCCCGACGGGAAGCGGCCTTGCTCCTGGCCAGCATCCGCTCCGTCGTGGCGCTGGGCGGCGGCCGATCGCGGGGATTGGGCTGGATCGGGACCAACCTGAATCAGGATGAGGAGGAGGTCTACCTGGACGGCTCTCGGGTAACGGTCAGGGAGTTGCTGGGCCATATAGGGGAGTGGAGGCCATGATCCGGATCGACTACCAGCTTCGGACAAATTCGATGCTTTACGTAGGGGCCCATAAACCTTACGGGGGCAACTTTATGGAGAGCCGGAACCACTTGCCTGGAGGTATCGTCCGGGGAGCGGCGGCCCACTTCCTGCTGGACTGGTGTCCTCAGGGAGAAGAACAGCGGCGCGATCACCATGGCTGCCCCGAACGGGAGGACTGCCGTTTCTACCAACTCTTTGGCAGTGGAGACAGCACGGAGATCATCTTCACCCACGGCTATCCCCAGGATGTCCTGGGGGAGCAGACCTGGACATTGCCGGCCACGGCCCGCTCCTGCAAACACCAGCCGGGATTTCGGTCGGACGAGCAGCGAGAAGCCAGGGAACAGCCTGGCAAGAGGCCTCGGGAACGTCACGGGGTCTTCGACACCCTCCTCTCTCAACTGGCCTACGAAGAGCTTCAGCCCCGGCTGCTGGTCTGGAAGGCCCACTGTCTCAGTTGCAGGGGACGGATCGATCGCTTCAGCGGCTTTTATCAGCGGCTGCACGAGGAGGGCTACCGGCAGATCGCCTCACCCAGCAAGGGCCGCCTGCTGCGGGCGGCCATCAACCGCCGTCGCAATACCGCTGAGGACGAGATGCTCTACTCGCTGGAGGCCATCGAGGCAGGGCAGCTCCTGGCGGGCAGCCTGATCCTTCCCCGGCAAAAGCGGGCCCTGGTTGAAGAGGCCCTGCGCGAGACCCTGCTCACACTTCCCCTGGGAGGAGGCGGTTCGCGGGGACTGGGGCGCGTCGAGCTCATGGAGATCAAGGAGGCAGAG
>JACOWJ010000004.1 GCA_016176845.1 Nitrospinota bacterium | reverse complement strand
AGGGTAACGGCCATAAAGGCGTTCATGGCCATCAAGAGGCTCAGCAGGATCGCCATCTCGCACTGGAATCGGATGGGCGAGAGGGGATACCAGAAGATGATCCCCCCCACCAGGCAGGTGGCGGTGAAGGTCACCGCCATCCCCGTGGTGGTGATCGCCTTGGTGATGGCGGCGTCCATATTCTCCCCGCTGGCGAAATACTCGTTCTTCATCCGGTCTACGATGTAGACCGCGTAGTCCACGCCGACACCCACCCCGATCGACGCCACCGGCAGGGTGTTAATGTTCATCCCGATGTCCGAATAGACCATGTAGGAGAGGCAGACCAGATTGGCCAGGAAAAGTGGCGTGACGATCAGGAGGCTGGCGACCAGGGAGAAGTAGCTCACGAAGACGCAGAAGAAGACCATCCCGAAGACCATGATGTCGTTCCAGTGGCTCGACCATTCGATCTCCTCGTTGGTGGCGTAAAGGATCCCCATCAGCCCCGCCGCCAGCAGGTACTTGACGTTTTTGAGGGGGTTGTCCCGGATGAAGGCTTCGGCCCGGTGGATGGCATCGTTGATCGTCTCCACCTTGGTGTCCTTATAGTAGATGGCCATGTTAGCCTGTTTGCCCTGGGGATCCATATAGGACGAGAGGATCCGGGGGATGGGCGCTCCGATCTCATACTGGAAGAAGAAACCCCCCGCATCCGCCGGGGTCGCTGGGATCATCCCCCAGACCGGGTCTTCGTAATGGTACATCTTGTTGATCGTCCGGGCCATGGTGGCGATGGAGAAGGCTCCGCCGGCGGCAGGATTTTGCATCATATACTCCCCCAACCGGTCCATGGTCGAGAGGACGTAGGGGTCCTTGATGGCATCGTTCTGAGTGCCATCGAAGATGATGTAGAGGTGGTTGGTCCCCGCGAAGCGCTCGTTGATCTTGCGGGAGGAGAAGTTGTAATCGTGGTCGGGCCACAGCAGCGGCGAGCCGGGCCGGGTGTCGCCCACGATGATGTTGGTGGAGTAAATATAGCTGGCGATGAGCGCAACCCCTGAGATGCCCACGATGACCCAGCGGCTGGTCGGGCCCGTGGCCAGCCGGGCCATGAAATGGAGGTATCTCTCCACCGGCTTTACCACGTAGCGCTCCCGCTTGCGCGGGGCCGGTAGGAAGGATAGCAGGATAGGGCTCAGGATCAGCACGGAGAAGATGATGCTCATCCCCCAGGCGGTGTTGAAGAAGGCCAGTCGGTGCATGATGGGGATGCTGGCGAAGGAGACCACGTAAATCCCCAGGGCATCCGTGACCACGGAGATCGACCCCGGGATGAAGAGGTCCCCCATGGACTTGGTGGCGGACTTCACCTTGTCCCCGGTGGCCTCGTACTCCTCGAGATACCGCTCGGTCATCTGGACCGAGTGGCTAATGCAGCGGGCCGTGACCAGCAGGTGGACGATCAGGATGAGGGGGTCAAAGTCGTATCCGGCGAGCCCGGCGAAGCCGATTCCCCAAATGGCGCTGATCACCGCCCCCGTCATGGGGACGACCACCCCGGCCATGCGACGGAAGTAAAAGATCAGGAGGCTGAACAAGACGATCATGGTCAATCCCAGCGTCGTCAGGCTGGAGAGCCCCCACAGGATCTTGGAGTTGTAAATATAATGGTAATAGATCCAGCCATAGAGCATGGGCTGGCCGCTGATGTAGAGCACGTGGTTCTCGTCCTGCACGTCTCTTCGCATCTGCCGCAGCCGCTGGAAGATGACGGGGTAGTTGAGCATGTGCTCGAAGAAGGCCCCGGAGATCAGGGCCGACTTCCCATCGAAAGAGACCAGCCGCCCGTAGACCGTCTCGTTGGAGTAGCAATCCCGCTTGATCTGGTCGAGCTCTGTCTTGGACGTGGGGACTTCCTCGGGGAGGAGGGGCATGGAGCGGACCATCCCTTCCAGCGTGGTGCGGATGTTGCGGACCTTGATGTGGGCGATCGACTCCACCTGGTAGTGGTTGATGCCGGGGACGAGGTCGAGCTGCTCGGTCAGGTACTTGATCTTTTCCAGCGTGGCGGGGTTGAAGACGTCCCCGTTTTTGACCTCCAGGGACATGGTGACCACGTTGGCCCCGGCGAACTTCTCGCGCACCATTTTGTGCAACTGGATGAAGGGGTGCTTCTGGGGCAGCAGCTCGTCAAAGGAGGTGCGGATGGTCACGTGGAGCATTCTCGTAAACAAGAAAGTGGTAGAACCGAGAATGAGCAAGAGGGCGATCAGGCGGTGCCTCATTACCAGTTGTGCGAATTTCATGAGCGCTTCTCCTACGCAGTGATGAGATCAGGCTTGGCCATCCAAATAAGTTCATGGTATAGGATTTCCATTTTCAGCGAAGAACCCCCCCCTTCGTAAGGGGGGGTAATTTAATCGCTCGCAGCTCATTGCATGGTTCTCCTCCTATGAGCTATGAGCTTTGAGCTAACTAGTCGAGGATAGTGGGCAGCCCCTTGTTGCTCTCTTTCCACTTGACTCCTCCGTCTGTGCTGCGGAAGAAACCTCGATCGGTGCCGGCATAGACCATTTCGGGATTCCGCGGGTCCACGACGAGTGAGAGGATGGGGATGCTCTCCAATGGGGTGCCGGTCGCCACCTTCCAGGTCTTGCCTCCATCCGTGCTGATCTGGAGGCCATGGTCGGTTCCGGCATAGATCTTGCCTTGTTTGGGGTTCAGGGCGAGGGCCATCACCTGGATGTTTTCCAACTCCTTGCCCAGCATCTCCCAATTCTCGCCGTCGGTGCTTTTGAACCCCCCCCGGTCGGTCCCGGTGTAAAGGGTCCCCTTGGAGTCTACCGCAAAGACAAAGGCGGCGTAGCCCTCGATCCCATGTGCGGCCCCCTGCCAGTTCTCCCCGTCGGTGCGCTTAAAAGGCCCCACCTGGCTGCCGGCGTAAAGCGCATCCGAGCCCTGGCGAACCCGGATGAAACTGTTCACCCGTCGCCGCTCGACCCCCGATTGGATGGAATGCCAGCTCTTCCCATCGTCGGTGCTCTTGTAAAGCCCTTTGTTCGTCCCGGCATAGATCACCCCGGACTGCCCGGGCTCCAAAGTCAGGGCCAGGACGGTGATATATTCGATTCCCTGGTTGATGGGCTGCCAGCTTTCTCCCCGGTTGGCGCTCTTGTAGACGCCCTTGTTCGTCCCGGCATAAAGGAGATTGGAGCCCTTCGGTCCAAAGGCCAGGGACATCGCTCTCGCGTATTCCATCCCCCTGTTGACGGCCTCCCATCTCTTCCCGCTATTGGTACTCTTATAGACCCCGCGGCTGAGCCCCAGGTAAACCACCTCGGGCTTCTCGGGGTCTGGGACTACGACGTTTACCTGGTCCGTGGGCGGCCTTTCGCAAGAGAAGAAGGCCACCGCGAACACGATCGATAGAAGCAGTTTGGTTGCTCTCTTCATGACGGATCCCCTTTTTTTCGAGGGGCCAGGGGCCAGGGGCTAGAGATTGGCGAACGTCCTTCTTAACCAGCCCCTAATCCCTAATCCCTAATTCCTAATCCCTGACCCTTAACGAGAAGGCACGATCGGTTTCCAGCTGTTGCCGCCATTCTCCGTCTTGAAGACGGTGCCCCTTCCCCCGACCATCCATCCATGGTCCGGATCGGAGAAATGGATCCCCCGCAGCCAGGAGTAGATTGCCAGTTCGCTTCTTAGCATCCAGCTGTTGGGTGGGCTGGCGTGGGAGGCCAGGACCGTCCCGACGGAGCCCACGGCGAAGGCCTTACCCTTGCCCTGGGCGATACCGAACAGGGTCTGGGTGGTGTTTTGGGTATTCTCGACGGGGGTGTTCGTCCAGGTGTTGCCGCCATCCTCGGTATAAAGGATGGTGCCCGTCTGTCCTACGGCCCAGCCATGGCTGAGGTCGGAGAAGCCCACCGCGTACAGATAGACACCGAACTGGGTCATCTCGGGATCCTTGTACACCCCGATGAGGTTGGTCTGAGGCGTCCAGCTCTTGCCCCCATCGGCGGTTTGGAGGATCTTGCCGAACTCCCCTACGATCCAGCCATGCTGGGCGTCGAAGAAATAGACCATATTCAGGATCGTATCTTCCTGAGGGGACTCGTCCCTCCAGGTCCTCCCCCCATCGTCGCTATGGAGGATGGTGCCGAAATCGCCCACCGCCCAGAAATTCTGTGGGTCTGAGTGAGTCACGGAGATGAGGTGGACCTTCTTAGGGCTTTGGAGGGCCTTCCAGGTCTTGCCCCCATTCTCGGTAAACAACAGGGCGCCGTCCCGACCCGTGATGACGCCGCGCTGGAGGTCAGCGAAGGATACGCTGAAGAGGGGATCCCGGGTGGGGCTCTTCTGGAGCTGCCAGGTCTTCCCCCCGTCGTCGGTGTGGAGGATCTTGCCCCAATAGCCCACGACCCAGGCATGATCCCTGTCCACCGCGTTGACCCCGTAAAAGTTGTCCCGGTCGGTGATGAGGGAGGAGGCCTGCTGCAGCCCGTTCTTCGGAAGAGGAGGATCCTTGGCCTCGGCCCCCTGGCTCGGAGGCCCCAGCGGACCCCTCAGCATTCCCAGGGCGATAAAAAACCCGATGCCGAAGGATAGGAACCATTTGCCTTTCTTCGATCCAAATCTCTCAGCCATAAACATCCCTTACTTTCCCCCCTTGGTTAATAAAAAAATTTAAAGGCCCCTCCCAGGGCCGGCAACTTGGGCCCCGAAAACCCTCCACCCTTTATCGGTAGGGCCTGAACCGTCAGGTTCGCTCCTCAGGATATCTGTTGAGTTGAAAGAAAAGTTTTGTTATGATAACAATATTTCCGGTTGAGTCAAGAGGAAAATAGCGGGGGTGCCCAATGATGACGAATTTTGCCCGGTTTGCGATCCGACATCGGCTGGGGGTCTTGCTCCTCATCTTGGGGGTAACGACCCCCTTTTTCTATTATCTCCTCCAGGTCTCCCTCTTTCCCACCTTCGATGACCTCCTGCCCGACCACCCCTTCATCCGCGTGCACAAGCAGGTTCGGGACCAGTTTGAGGGGGCCAACCTGGTGAGCATCGCCTTGATGGTGAAAGAGGGGGATATCTTCAACCCCCGGACCCTCCAAAAGATCATGCTCCTGACCGACCGGATGGAGTACCTGCCGGGGGTCAACCACAACCAGATCGACTCGATCGCCCACCTGAGGACCCGGACGCTGAAGATTACCCCCGAGGGGCAGATCCGCTCTCTCCCCCTGCTCCCCTCCAAACCCCCGCAATCCAAGGAGGCGTTGGCTCGCATCCGGGAGGAATGCTTCAGCAACGATACCGTTTATGGCCGCCTGGTCTCTTACGATGGCAAGGGGGCTTTGGTGACCGCCGCCTTCTTCGAGCAACGGGTGGACTACAGGAAGCTCTTCGACGACCTCAAGCGGCTGGAGAGGGAACTGGAAGACGGGAACACCGAGATCTACATCACCGGCCAGCCCATGCTCTACGGCTGGATCGCCCATTACTACCCTCAGACGCTCCTGATCTTCGCCATCACGATCGCCGTCCTGCTCTTCCTGCTGGTCTTCTACTTCCGCCGGCTGGTCGGGGTGGTGGTCCCCATGGTGGGCGGGGTGGTGAGCACCATCTGGGGTCTAGGCTTTACGGGGATGCTGGGGTACAACTTCGATCCCCTGACGCTGGTCGTCCCGCTGCTGATCACCGCCCGCTGCATCAGCCATGGGGTCCAGCTGACCGAGCGCTACCTCGAGGAGTACGAGGAGCGCGGGGAGAAGGAATCTTCGGTCGTGGCCGCCATGGGAGCGCTCTTTCTGCCGGGGATGATCGGGATCATCACGGATGCCGGGGGGATCTTCGTCATCGCCGTGGCGTCCATCCCCATCATGCGCAAGCTGGCCTTCTTCTGTTCCTTCTGGGCGATGAGCATCTCTTTTTCGGTTTTGCTGCTGGGCCCGATCCTGCTCTCCTATCTGCCCGCGCCCCGGGAGCGGACGTGTTACAAGATCCGGGCGCTTCAGACTTATCTGGGGTGGATGGGGAGGCTGAGCACGGGCCGGCGCAGCCGCTGGGCCATCCTGGGCCTCGCCCTCGTCCTGCTATCCCTCTCGCTGGGACTCTTCCCGCACCTGGTGATCGGGGATAACAGCCCCGGCTCACCCCTGCTCTACCGCGACCACGACTACAACGTCTCGGCCGCCGAGATCAACCGCCGCTTCGCCGGTACCAACCATTTCTCTGTCATTTTTTCGGGCAACCGGCCCCAGATTATCAAGGAGCCGCGGGTGTTGAGCGGGATGGAGGAATTGCAAGACGAACTGCTGCAAGACCCCAAGGCCGGCGGGGCCCGCAGCCTGGCCATCCTGGCCAAATCGCTGGAGATGGTCTGGCATTACTTCGATCCCAAGTGGGAGTATATCCCCGAGACCCAGAAGGATGCGGGCAACCTCCTTTTCATTTATGAGGTTGCCGCCCCCGTTCCCCGGATCCTCTCCACCTACATGGACTATCAGTCCCGAGAGTCGATTGTCACGATCTATTACAAGGATACCCAAAGCGACACCATCCAGCGGGTCCTGAAGCGGACCCGGGAGTTCATCGACTCCCATCCGGTGGACGGGATCCGGTATAAATTGGCCGGCGGGGAGATCGGGGTCCTGGCCGCGGTCAACGAGATGATCGAAAAGGCCAATCAGCGGACCCTCTATCTGGTGCTGGGCATGGTCTTCGTGTGCGTCTTCCTCAGTTACTATTCTCTGTCTGTCACGGTGCTCATTATGTTTCCGCTGTTGCTGGCCACATTGATCTGTGTCGCCTACATGGTCCTCAAAGGGATCGGGATGAACGTCAATACCCTGCCCGTGACGGGCATCGGGATCGGCGTGGGGGTGGATTACGCCGTCTACATCGTGGACCGGATGCGGCAGGAAACCCATCGTCTGGGGGGAGACCTGGACGGGGCCATCCACCGGGCCGTCTCCACGACCGGCATGGCGGTGAGCTTCACCGCCGCCTGCCTGGTGGGAGGGATCATCTTCTGGTACGCCCTCTCCGATATCCGTTTCCAGGGGGAGATGGCGATCCTGTTGAGCCTCCTGATGGCCCTGAACGCCCTGATGGCCGTCAGCCTGGTTCCCGCCCTCTTCTCGCTCCTGCGGCCGAAATTGAAAGCTTGATTGACATTCTCCGCTTAGGGCGATATAAATGAATCAAAAGCAGAGAGAGTGGTTATCCAACAAGTTGGCAGACCTGGGAAACCTGGCTGTATTGGCCTTGGGATTTGGTTACCTGGTCACGGAAAGGAAGTTTGGTCTGTGGGTGCCCCTGGTTGGACTGGCGATCTGGGGCACCACCCATGTGATCGGCTTCTAAATGTTGAAGAGGGAAGGTGGCCCCGATGTTTGAGTTTGTGCTCATGTACGCTTTGATTATTTTGACGGCTCTTATCATGGCTGGCCCTACCTTATGGAGGGATTACCAGGAAAGAAAGAAGCGGCGGCGGTGATCTTAGCCAAGGGGAGACCGATTCGGATGAATACTGAAGAACTGTTCCAGTGGTCGGAGAGGTACCTGGCCCCCACGTATAAGCGAGCCCCGGTGGCCCTCGTCCGGGGGGAGGGCGCTCGGGTATGGGACTCAGAGGGGAAGGAGTATTGCGACTTCCTCTCCGGGATCGCCGTCAACAACCTGGGCCACTGCCACCCCGAAGTGGTGGAGGCGATTCGCAGGCAGGCCGGGCAGCTCCTCCACGTCTCCAACCTTTACCATATCGAGCCGCAAGCGCACCTGGGCAAGCTTTTGGTGGAGAGCTCCTTCGCCGATCGCGCCTTTTTCTGCAACAGCGGCGCCGAGGCGAACGAGGCGGCCATCAAGCTGGCTCGCCGTTATTCCTACCTGCGTCATGGGGAGGGAAGGTCCGAGATCCTGGTGATGGAGGGCTCCTTCCACGGCCGCACCATGGCCACCCTGTCCGCCACCGGTCAGTCGAAGTTCTGGGAGGGTTACGCCCCGCTGCTGCCGGGCTTCCGTCACCTCCCCTTCGGAGACCTGGCCGCCATCGAGGCCGCCATCTCCCCCCAAACCTGCGCCATCCTGGTGGAGCCGATCCAGGGAGAGGGAGGGGTCAAGATCCCCCCTCCGGACTACCTGCCGGGCCTGAGGCGCTTGTGCGATCGCCAGGGCCTGTTGCTCCTCTACGACGAGGTCCAGACCGGCATGGGGCGCACGGGCACCCTCTTCGCCTACGAAGCCTTTCAGGCCCCACCGGACATCATGACGCTGGCCAAGGCCCTGGCCGGAGGGGTCCCCATGGGGGCCATGCTGGCCGGCGAGGAGGTCATGGGGGCCTTCACGCCCGGCAGCCATGCTTCCACCTTCGGAGGCAATCCCCTGGCGAGCGCCGCGGCGGTGGCTGCGGTCCAGGTGCTGCTGCGCGGGGAGCTGTTGGAGAACTGCCGCAAGGTGGGGAGCTATTTCCTGGCCCAGCTCGAGGAGCTCAAGGGTCAATATCCCTTCGTGAAGGAGGTTCGGGGCAAGGGGCTGATGATCGGGATGGAGCTGGAGGTTCCTGGGGGCCCCATGGTGGATGCCTGCCGGGAACGCGGTTTCCTGATCAACTGCACCGCCGACCGGGTGCTTCGCTTCGTCCCGCCCCTGGTGATCACCGAGCGGGAGGTGGATCGGTTGGTGGCTGCGTTGGATGAGACCTTTAAAATCTTATGAAACGGGACTTTTTAACCATTTTTGACCTGAGCAGTGAGGAGCTGGAGCGAATCCTCCAGCGGACCGGCTTCCTGAAGGCCCATAGGGAGCAGGGGCGCAGGGGAGCAAAGGAGCAGGGAAACAAAGGAGCAGTTCCTCCGCCCCCTTGCCCCTCCGTCCCTCTGCCCTTTCGCCCGCTGGAAGGCAAAACGGTGGGCCTGATCTTCCGCAAGCCCTCCACCCGCACCCGGGTCTCTTTCGAGGTGGGGATCCTCGATCTGGGCGGACATTCCCTTTTTCTGAGCAGCAGCGAGCTGCAGTTGGGACGGGGTGAGAGCGTCAAGGATTCCGCCCGGGTTCTCTCCCGCTACCTGGACGGGTTGGTAATCCGGACCTTCGCCCACGAGGAGCTCGAGGAGTGGGCGCGCTATGCCACCATCCCCGTGGTCAACGGCCTCTCCGATCTCTACCATCCGTGCCAGATCCTGGCGGATCTCTTCACCATCCAGGAACATCGGGGAACGTACCGGGGGGTCCAGGTGGCCTATGTGGGCGACGGCAATAATGTGGCCCATTCCTGGCTGGCGGCCGCCGGCAAGCTGGGGTTTCACTTAGCGATTGCCTCCCCCCCGGGTTACCAGCCCCGAGAGGAGGTGGTGATCCGGGCCCTGGAGCTGGCCCAAAAGAGCGGCTCTTCCATCGAGATCCTCCAGGATCCCGTCCAGGCCGTCCGGGGAGCCGATGTGATCTATACCGACGTATGGGCCAGCATGGGACAGGAGGCCGAGGAAGCCCAACGACTGCAGGCCTTTCAAGGGTACCAGGTGAACCGCCGGCTGGTGGAGGAGGCCCAAAAGCCGGCTTATATCCTGCATTGTCTGCCGGCCCACCGCGGTCAGGAGATCACCGACGAGGTGCTGGAAGGGGAAAGCTCCCTCGTCCTCGATCAGGCAGAAAACCGGCTCCATGTGCAGAAGGCAATCTTAGAGTGGCTGATAGGTGAACCATGCTGATGGGTGAACAATCATGAAGAAGATCGAAAAAGTGGTGTTGGCTTACTCCGGGGGGCTGGATACCTCGGTAATTTTGAAGTGGCTGCAAGAGAGATACGATTGTGAAGTGATCGCCTTTCTCGCCGACCTGGGCCAGGGGGAGGATCTGGAGCTGATCCGAAAGCGGGCCTGGCGGACGGGCGCCGGTGAGGTGGTTATCCAGGACCTGCGGGAGGAGTTCATCCGGGAGTACGTTTTCCCCATGCTGCGGGCCAATGCGGTTTACGAAGGCCACTACCTGCTGGGGACCTCCATTGCCCGGCCCCTCATCGCCAAGGCTCAGGTCGATCTGGCCCAAAAGGTCGGGGCCGATGCGGTGGCTCACGGGTCAACGGGCAAGGGAAACGACCAGGTTCGCTTCGAGCTCACCTATCAGGCCCTCCGCCCGCAGCTGCGCATCATCGCACCCTGGCGGGAATGGGACCTCAACTCGCGGCAGGCCCTGATCGAATACGCGCAGACGCGGTCTATCCCGGTGCCGGTGACTCAGGAGCGCCCCTACAGCTGCGACCGCAACCTGCTTCACATCAGTTACGAGGGGGGCATCTTGGAGGACCCGTGGATGGAGCCGCCAGCCGAGATGTATCTTTGGACCTCCTCCCCGGAGGAGGCGCCCGACGAGCCCATCTACCTGGAGGTCGATTACGAGCGGGGGAATCCGGTCTCCTTGAATGGGGTCAAGAAGAGCCCGGCCGAGCTCCTGCAACTTCTCAATCAATTGGGGGGGCAGTGCGGCATCGGGCGGGTGGACATGGTAGAGAACCGTTACGTAGGCATCAAGTCGCGCGGAGTCTACGAGACCCCCGGGGGCACGATCCTTCATGCGGCCCACCGGGCCGTGGAGTCGATCACCATGGACCGGGAGGTGATGCATTTACGGGATTCCTGGATGCCGCGGTACGCCCAGCTGGTCTACTATGGCTATTGGTTCTCCCCGGAGCGGGAGATGCTCCAGGTAGCGATCGATGAGGCCCAGAAGGACGTCACGGGGCGGGCCCGGGTGAAGCTTTATAAGGGCAACTGTACGGTGGTCGGCCGAAAGGCGGAGAGATCCCTTTACAGCAGCTCCCTGGCTACCTTCGAGGAGGATTCGGTTTACGACCAGGGACAGGCCACCGGCTTCATCCACTTGAACGCCCTCCGGCTGCGCATGCGCAAGCTGGCAGGATTTTAATCGTTTCTTGCCTAATCCCTCGCGGGAGCGGATTGCATGAAGCGTGCGGCCGATTATCCCGCTCATGTTAGGGGTTAGTCTTTAGGGGGTGTATGGCGCGCCACGAGCTGACGCACATCGATGAAGAGGGCCGGGCCCGGATGGTGGACGTGGGCCGCAAGGAAGAGACCGAGCGCGAGGCGGTGGCCCGGGGGCGTATTACGATGCAGCCCGAGACCTTTCGGCTCATCCAATCTCACCAGGTGGCCAAGGGGGATGTCCTGGGGGTGGCCCGGGTGGCCGGGATCATGGCCGCCAAGCAGACGCCCGGGTTGATCCCGTTGTGTCATCCCCTCCAGCTGACCCAGGTGGAGGTCTCCTTTGAGCCGCTGGAAGGGGAACGGGGGTTCGAGATCACCTCCCGGGTGAAATGTGTGGGCAAGACCGGTGTCGAGATGGAGGCCCTGACGGCCCTGGCCGTGGCGGCCCTGACGATTTACGATATGTGTAAGGCGGCAGACCGAGAGATGGTCATCTCGGAGATCTGCCTGGTGAAGAAGAGCGGCGGGAAGAGCGGGGACTTCGTCCGTACCCATAGTTAGGAGTCAACTTAATTCTCGACAGACAATTATGAAACTGCAAGAGTTACATGAACAAGATCAAATGGCATGGCTAGAAGAAATGGCCAGTTTACTGCATGAAGAACGATACGAAGAGCTGGATTATTCTAATCTGGAGGTTTTTCTGGTAGAAATGGCCCAACGCGAACGTCGTGAAGCCAAAAGCAGATTGACCTCACTATTGACGCATCTGTTAAAATTTGACTATCAACCGGAACAGCGTTCGCGGAGTTGGGAAGTTACAATTCTGCTCCAGCGTCAGGAACTGCATGAGCTACTGGAAAGTGCGACTATGAAGAACTATTTCCTGACTATCATCGAGAGTGCTTTCGCAAACGCTGTCAAACGTGCTGCTGTGGAAACAGGACTTTCTGAGACGTTGTTTCCAACCGCGTGTCCCTATTCAGTAGCACAGGTTCTTGGCGAAGAAACATCTGACAAAACCAATCAATGAAGAGATTTCAAGCTCTTCAACGATTAAGACATCAATAGGAACCGAGTAGATGGAAGGCGTTGTTATCGCGGTCAGCATTAGCGAGCGCAAGGGGACCAGGAAGTCGAATATGGACCAGGTCGAGTTAGAAGAAGATCATGGGTTATCGGGCGATGCCCATGCGGGCCCCGGCCACCGACAGGTCAGCCTTCTGGCCCTGGAAAGCATCGAGAAGATGCGGAGGAAGGGCCTGGACGTTTCCCCGGGCGATTTCGCGGAGAACATCACCATCCAAGGGGTTGATCTGGTGAGATTGCCCCTGGGGAGCCAGCTGCGGATCGGGGAAGATGTCCTGCTCATCCTGACTCAGATCGGAAAGGAATGCCATAATCGTTGTGCCATTTACTATCAGGCGGGCGAATGTGTCATGCCGATCGAAGGGATCTTCACCCGTGTGGCCCGGGGGGGCACGATCCGTCCGGGGGATCGAGTGAAAGTAACGCTTCCTGAGGATGTCCCCTCCCTTCCATAGGACGCTGAAAATAGGATATTGAAAGATGAAGATCAGCCGGAACGAAGTCGAGCATGTGGCCAAATTGGCCCGGCTGGAGCTCAAAGAGGAGGAGATCGAGCGGTTCTCCCACCAGCTGAGCGCCATCCTGGAGTACATGGACCAACTCAACGAATTGAACACCGACGGTGTGGAGCCGACCTCCCACGTCATCGCCTTTACCAACGTCTTCCGGGAGGACGCCGTGAAGCAGGGACCCTGGGGCCGCATGCGGCTCTCCGGGGCTCCCGAGGAAGAGAACGGGCATTACCGGGTCCCCAAGGTCATCGAGTAGCGGCATTCTGCAAATGCCGAGTGGGAAATTGAAGATTGGAAATGGAAAATTTAGCGTCCAGGATTTCCATTTTTTGAGATTGCTTCGTCGCTGGCGCTCCTCGCAATGACAAAATTGGGTCATTGCGAGCGAAGCGAAGCAATCTAAGTTCTAAAAAGTGGATGCGGATAAAGATTGCCAATCTTTCCTGGATCCTCAATTTCCAATTTGCGGTTTTCAATTTTCAATTTTCAATTTTCAATTCGAGCGAAGCGAGCATGACCATCCACGAGATTCGAGACCAGCTCAGGAAGAGAGAGGTGAGCGCCCGAGAGGTCACCCAGGCCGTGCTGCGCCGGATCGAGGAGGTTGAGGAGAAGGTGCATGCCTACCTCACCCTGACCTCCGAGGAGGCCCTGAAGCAGGCCGAGGAGGCGGACCGGCTGCTGGCCGGGGGAGGAGAGGTTCCCCCGCTGACCGGGGTCCCCCTGGCGATCAAGGATAACCTGTGCACGCGCGGGATCCGGACCACCTGCGCCTCCAAGATCCTGCACAATTTTATCCCTCCTTACGATGCCACGGTCGTTCGCCGGCTGAAGGAAAGCGGGGGGACCATCCTCCTGGGCAAGACCAATATGGACCAGTTCGCCATGGGCTCCTCGACCGAGACCTCTTCCTTTAAGATCACGCGCAACCCTTGGGACCTTGAGCGGGTGCCCGGGGGGTCCAGCGGAGGCTCGGCGGCGGCCGTGGCCGCAGGGGAGTGCATCGCGGCCCTGGGCTCGGATACCGGCGGCTCCATCCGCCAGCCCGCCTCCCACTGCGGCATCGTGGGATTGAAGCCTACCTACGGCCGGGTCTCCCGATTCGGGCTGGTGGCCTTCGCCTCCTCTCTGGACCAGATTGGCCCCATGACCCGAGACGTGGCCGATACCGCCCTGCTCCTCCAGATCATCAGCGGCAAGGACCCCTACGACTCCACCTCGGTGGATATCCCCGTGCCGGATTACGAGCAAGCCCTTATCCCCGAGGCAAAGGGGCTGAAGGTCGGCATCCCGAAGGAGTATTTCGTGGCGGGGATGGACCCCCAGGTGGAGGAGAGGATACGGGAGGTGATCCGGACCTATGAGGCGTTGGGCGCCCTCTGTCAGGAGGTCTCGCTTCCCCATACCCCTTACGCCCTGGCCACATACTACATCCTGGCTACCGCGGAGGCCAGCTCCAACCTGGCCCGTTATGATGGGGTCAAGTACGGCCACCGGACCCCGGAGGCCAAAAACCTCCTGGAAATGTACTGCAAGACCCGGGAGGAGGGCTTCGGCACGGAGGTCAAACGGCGGATCATGCTGGGGACTTACACCCTGAGCGCGGGCTACTACGAGGCCTATTACCGGAAGGCCCAACAGGTCCGAACCCTTTTCCGGCAGGATTTCCAGAAGGCCTTCGAGGAGGTCGATCTCCTGTTGATCCCCACCAGCCCGACGCCGGCCTTCAAGATCGGGGAGAAGGTCGATGACCCCCTGCAGATGTACCTCTCGGACATCTTCACCATCTCGGCCAACCTGGGGGGATTGCCCGCCATCTGCCTGCCCTGCGGCCTGACCCGGGAGGGGCTTCCGGTGGGCTTCCAGCTCATGGGCCGCCTCTTCGACGAGGCCACCCTCCTGCGGGCGGCTTACGCCTACGAGCAGGCCAGCGGATACCACCGCCTGCGACCCCCGATCTAAGCAAGAAGCGAAGGGTTTCGATAGGCCTTTTGCAGCCCCTTCGACATCCAACCAGCTCCCTTAAGTTTACCTTTGGAAGAGGGGCTTCACTTTCCCACATTGTTGAGGATCTCGAAGCAGTCCAGATTTCCAATGACCTTTCCTTGATCCACCACCGGGATGTCCTGGAGGTTATGCTGGACTGCCAGCTTTAAGGCCTCCTCCACCTCGTCCTGCGGGGAGACCCAACGGGGAGGCACCATGATGTCCGAAGCCACCCGAGCCATGGCCTCCGAGATCAGCGTGAGGGGGTCCTCCCGGGAATATCTCATGCCCAGCAGGTTCAGGAGCTGCTGAACGCCGATGATCCCGGTCAGCCCTCCTTTCTCGTTGATGACAAATACCGCTCTGGAGGCCGGATTCCGGGAGATGACCCGAATGACCTCTTGGATGGGGGTATCCTCTCCGACCAGGTCCACATCCGGGGTAACCTGCTGATAACAATCCTTCACCTTCATGATCAATCCTCCAGCTCTTCCGGAAACGCTTTCGCCAAAGGCTTGATGAATAACGGAGGAACCAGGACGGTCAGCAGACACATAAACGCGGAGGCCGCGAAGATGGCCTTATCGATCAGTCCCAGTTTTATCCCGATCCCGGCTACGATCAAACCTACCTCTCCCCGGGGAATCATGCCCACCCCGATCAGGAGGCCCTTTTTCAGGGTATATCCGCCCCCCAAGGCCCCGATCATCCCCCCTAAAAGCTTGGTGACGATCGCCAGCAGGCTCAGGATGACCGCAAAGCCCAGGGACCGGTAAAACGCCTCAAAGTCCACATGGACGCCGATGGAGACAAAGAAGATGGGGGCCATGAAGTAGTAGAGGGGACGGATATCGAGGGAGAGCTGTTGCGATTCCTGGACCTGCCCCAGGATCAACCCCATGACGAACGCCCCGATGAGGCTGGCCAGTCCTGCCTCATGAGAGAGATATGCGAAGAGGAAGGTAAGGCCTACGGTCAGGGCGAAGATCGCCCCTTCCTCCTCGATCTTCCGGGCCAACCGGATGAGCCGGGGGATGGCCCACCAGCCCAGGGGGGAGATGACGAGGAGAAAGAGGGCCGCCATCCCCAGCCGGCTTCCCGGGTTTTCCTCCCCGCTGCCGGTAAAGGCCAGCACCAGGCTCAGCACCAGCAGACCCAACACGTCATCCACGATTGCCGCCGCCAGGATCGTCTGGGAGACCCGGGCCCTGACCTTGCCCAGGTCCATGAAGACCCGGGTGGTGACCGCCACGCTGGTGGCCGTGAGGATGCTTCCCAGGAAGAGAGAGGTGGACCGGGGATAGCCGGCGATCTCTCCCAAGAGAAAGCCCCCCACGAAAGGGACGGCGATGCCGGCTACCGCCACCAGCGTGGCGATCCTTCCCACCTTGAGGATATGCTCTACGTTCGTCTCCAGGCCGATCAGGAAGATCATGAAGATGATGCCCATCTCGGCAAAAAGGTCCAGCATGGGGCCTTCCTCCAACAGGCCCAAAAATGAGCCACCCAAAAAGACCCCGGCCAAAATCTCCCCGATCATGGGGCTCAGGCCCACCCTCCGGGATAGCTCCCCGGCGATCTTCGCTGCGATCAGGATCCAGGCCAGCTGGTAGATCCATTCCATCTCATCATCCTCGGAGACGCTTTCTGTCGATCCTGTCAGGCAACTACACGACGAGAACGGAGCTCACGGCCGGCGCGGTCGGGACGGGCCGAGCGGATCCTAAACATGCCCGTGACCCAGCTAATGCACGGCACCTCCCCATTCGAGTAACGCGAACCGGTACAAAAAGTAATATTTTCCATGTCTAAATGTTCCCCGGTCTCTTTAAAATATTTTAATTCCTGTACGCAACGCTCTTCAAAAGTCTCGGTAGTTATTTTTTTCGATTTGATTACCTCTGCGGATTGGTTTTTCAAATCCTCGTCTGCCTCCACGCAATCACGAACCCAAACGGCGTAGGCGCCGTTTTTGCTGGTTCTTTGTGAGGAAGTTACAATATTATCAAAGCTATCGCTAGTCCATCTCCAGCAAGGAAATAATTTTTCACATTTATCAAAGGTCTGTTGAGGTGTCATACCTGCGGCCATAATGATAAGCCGGTTGAAACCGGACTCTTTCTCTGGAATTTTCAGATTTGAAAAGTCTGCTCTAATCCCGAAAACATCCTGATAAAAACTTTCCCATTCAGCAATCCATTCCTGGACGCTTCTCTCCTTTACAATAATTTTCTGCTCTACCGGAGATTTTACGGGTCTTAAGATATTCTCTTCTTGATTTTTACGGAACAAACCTTTGATTACGCCGACGATCCCCTTATTACTCATAGTCAGTCTCCTCCTCCATGTCAAGACAGAAATGAATCTGATTGAAGTGGTGGTCCCGAACGTTTTCGACCCTTCCGGCTCCATAAACCTTCTACGATAATCTCAAAGCCAAAATTTACCCCTCCTCCCGTTCCCACGCGCAACCCGGCTAAAAGAACAGGATTTCGACGATGGATATGAGCACAATGAGAAGAAGCAGACCCAGAAGGATCCAGATGCCTGAGATCGGCTTCTCCTGCTTTTCGGCTTCCTGCGGGTCAGCGCTCACTGCGGCGGTTTCTTCTTCGAGGCTTTCCCGTTTCTGTTTTCGTGTGCTCATCCTTTCCCTCCAGCCCTTTTCGATGGCCACCTCCTGAACCAACAAGCCCCTTGCGCGATCTTCCAGGAGATCGAAACCATTCGTGTCAACTTAACCCCTGGGAACGCGGGCGGGGACGCCCTCAAAGAGCGGCCAGGCCTGCCCCGGACTTGATCCGGGGATGGCCGCTCTCCCAGGAGTAAACCTTAAATTGACGCGAATGACCTCGAAACTGCCCCAAAACCAGAAAGAACATGGCGATGGGCCATGTTCCGCATCTTCTTGTCAGCACCCCGTTCTCCTCCAGGCGATGCTCGCTCCCAGAAAAAGCAAGGATCATGCCATTCCTTTAAAACCGCTTTCTTCAAGGGGAAGACGGGAGACCGGGGGGCAGAGATCGGATCGGGATTGTGGCACTCTGCAACGGTCCCGCGAAGGAGAGACGGTGAAAGGCAGGAATCTCAAGGGGTTCCGGTCATCGATGCAATTTCCCGCAGCTGTGGTATTTCGCAACGGGAGGCCCCCAAGCCTTTCGGTGGACTTGCCCTTTTTTACCCCACCGAGTAAGATATCCCTGGAGAGATCAGGATTTCACCTTCTTTCAAGGTCGATCTACCCCATAGGAGCTCCTGAAGGGGGTCTTCAAAATCACTTAACTCAAAGAGCTTCCCAAAGTGGATAAAAAATGAAACCAAAAATCGTCATCGTTGGATTAGGCCGTATAGGATCTGAATTGGCCATAAAATTGAAGGACTTATGGGAGGTTATTGGGATAGATATCGATCCTGGAAGAGCCGAATCCACTGAAAAAGATGAAGCCTATGAGGGGATCATAAAGATATTCGGGGATAGTACCAGCTCCATTACTTTGAAGCGGGCTATTACCGATCAAGTTCACTGCTTAATCGCTACGACCAAAAGCGATGAAGTTAACCTGGAAACCTGTAGGTTGGCCAAAGAGATTTATGGCATAAATCACCTTATCGCATTGATTAATTATAAAGAAAACGCACAAAAATATGATGAGGTCGGCGTACATGGGGTAAATATCCCATTGTCCATTTCCAATATCCTGGAAAGCCTGCTGGATAAGGGCAAAGTCAAGGCGATCAGTGTGGGATTGGGGCAGGGAGAGATTGTAGAAGTCAATGTCCTTGCCCGATCTCCCCTGGTGGGCAGGCCATTAAATCAGATCAAGCCGGAAGGATGGCTTATCGGAGCCATATATCGGAATGGAAGGCTGGTCATCCCAGGAGGGAAATCTACCATCGAAGTGGGCGATAAAGCTTTGCTCATCGGAGATCCCGCTTTCCTCTCGACCCTGGCTGAAATCTTCCAGTCCGGGGTACCCCAATTTCCCCTTCAGTTCGGCTCGCACCCTCTGATCTTTATATTCCCATCCCTTGAGGCCATGGATGAAGGGCTCTATCTTACCAAAAACTCAAGGGCTGGAGAGGTGCATATCTTTATAGTGAATGATGCAAAAGAGAAGGCCATTGATAAGTGCGCGGAGCATCAGATCAGGTACTCTATCAAAGAAGGTAAAATGCCTGTTGAGAAATCCATGGAAGCCTTGTTACAACAGGACTCTTATGGATTTTTAGTTCTTCCTTTTCCTAAGAAGAGGTTTTTAGGATTTCTTTCACCGCCATTCTCCCTTGTAAAGATTATCGATCAAGTATCTATCCCCATCCTGATCAGTAGGGGTACCTTCCCGTATGAGAATATCCTGGTGATTCTCACCTCTGAAACTCCGTTGAAGGTCATTGAGCTGGGCATCGATATCGCGCGCCCCTTAACCTCGAAAATCTCCGCAGTTAGCGTTCATCCTCCTTCTTTCCTTGCAAGCAATAGAGATGAGCAAGAGAAAAGAACCTTGAGAGACCTTGTAAATGACATGTCTTCAATATATAAGCTCAGCATAGATTACAAGCAACTGGAAGGCAATCCGGTAAAGGAAATTCTCAAAATTGCCAATAATTATGATTTAATTGTCATGGCTTATAAGAAAGGGAGAAAGAATTCTTTGCTTAAACCCTATGCGCCTTTTTATATCCTAAAAAATTCAACCCTTTCTGTTCTGATGTTGCCAGTGGAAGAGGAAGATGGAAGTTAACCAGGCTATATATCTCCTCATTATAGCGGTAGGTGTTTTTTTAATCCCTATTTTCAGTGGTTTTATCGGTTTACCTGCAGTTGTAGGCGAAGTTTTCTTTGGTATAATTATTGTTACTATATATCCAGGTATACTCTACAATAACCCGTGGATAGAGTTTCTAAGGGAGTTCGGGTTTCTTTTCTTGATGTATTTGGCAGGAATGGAGATCGATTTTCAGAAAATAAGAAATGAGGGCGCAAGAGGTAATTTCCTATCGTTTTTAGTAGTGTTTCTGATATTTGCTATATCTCTCTTTATAATAATTAAACAAGAATTAAATCCCATATACCTGTTAGTGCTTTCTGCTATTTCGATAGGAATCCTGGTAGTGACCCTCAGAGAGGCAGATCTTTTGAAAGGGAATTTTGGTCAGACTCTGCTCACGATAGGAAGCACCGGTGAGTTTGTAACCCTGATACTTCTGACATTTTATACGGTCTACCAAGCGTCGGGCATTTCTCTCCCGTTCTTCATCCGGATTTCTGAGATCGCTCTCATTTTCACCGCATCCTGGATGGCTCTCAGCGTCATCCGGGTCATCGTATGGTGGCATCCGGAGAAGTTCAAAAAGCTGGGAGAAAGCGGAAATCCCACAGAGATAGGGATCAGGGGGGCATTGGTCATCATGTTGGGCTTCTCCACGTTGGCGGCAGCCCTCCGGATGGAGCCCATCGTTGGGGCCTTTATCGCCGGCGCCATCATCTCCATGGTCTTTTACGAGAAGGGGGTGCTGGAAGAGAAATTATCAGCTCTCGGACATGGCTTCCTGATCCCTTTTTTCTTTATTGGGGTTGGGCTTAAATTCAGTTTGAGGGAATTTCTTGACATAAACCTGCTCACGTATGTGATGCAACTTAGCCTGGTTATCCTTGTCATCAGAGTTGTTCCCTCTCTTCTGCTTGTGATGAAGGGTATATCTTTCATAAAGAGCATTTCCTCAGCATTTCTATTGTCTGCCCCGTTTACCCTGCTGGTAGCCATTGCAACCGTAGGACTTAATAGTGGCGGGATTAACGAAAAAGAGGCGTCTGCAATCATTCTGTTAGCGATATTTACTACTTTATTCTATCCATGGATCTTCAAGAGCGCAAAGTTCGGGGGCTATCCTCTATATCTAGCGGCCAAGCAAGCGCGAAGTGGCTATATATGGGCCAAACGTGCCAACTTTGCGCTGTAATATTAGGGCGTCCATTTCCAGTAACGCAGAAGGATTGTCCTCACTCCGGCAGATTGGTGTTATAAGAGTAGGATTTTACTACATCGTTCTTGTCGAATTTCACATAAAGATCTCTGGTGTAGACCTTACCAATCCGGACCTTCCAATAGGCATAGGTCCAGGTCTGGTCCCCATCCTCGACCCCTGTCCGATAAGGAGAGCCAAAAGTTTCCATAAGCTCCAGTTTGGTCGTTTTGCCGATCTGGATCCGGTTTATTGCATCCTTTCCAGCAAAATCGCGACCCATGGTGAAGCAGCCGACCGTGCCTCCCAAAACCAGGGCGATTATCAGGGGGATCAAAGCCCTCGGCAACGTTTTCATCCCGTTCTCCTCCTGCTGATCGTTGAGCTCATGG
>JACOWJ010000003.1 GCA_016176845.1 Nitrospinota bacterium | reverse complement strand
GGTGGGGGCGGGCGAAGGAGCTCGAACGGGTTGATCACCCGGGTGTACCAATCGCCGCCGAGACGCCCGATGGGCCTCAGACTTTCGAGGCGAATCTTGTCCTGGTCGAACAGCACTTCGTCGCGGACGTGCACGTAGACCACTTCGCCGATCACCACGCTGCCGCTGCCCGGCCCCGATCCCAGGTTAACAATCTGGGTCAGATGACACTCGAACTGCACTGCGCTCTCGGCGACCCGCGGCGGGCGAACTTTGACGCTGGGGAGTGCGGCCAGCCCGGCGGCCTCAAACTCGTTCACCTCCGGGGGAAACTCGGCGGACGAGAGGTTCATCGCCTGAGCCAGCGGCTCACTCACGATATTGACCACGAACTCGCCGGTCTGTCGCACGTTGCAGAGAGTGTCCTTGGGATGGCCGTCGCTGCCGCGGATCATCGGGCAAAAGAGCACATGCGGTGGATTGGCGCACACGCCATTAAAAAACGAGAACGGGGCCAGGTTCGGCTGTCCCGTCGCATTGACGCTGGAGATCCATCCGATGGGCCTCGGCACGATCGAGCCGATCATCAGTTTGTAAATGGACTGCCAGGGAAGGGAGGAGGGGTCGAATTCCATGGAAATTCCTATACGATCAAGTTAGGGGACAGGGGACAGAGGACAGGGGTGGGGATCAGAGAGATACTGACCCCCTGATTCCCGGCAACTGGCTCCTGCCAAAAGGAAATTCCTATACGTTCGAGTTATCCTGTCGTGGTTGATGTCTGCAAGTCGTGCTCGATCCAACTGTAGGCGTAGCGCTCGTCCTCGTACTTCGACGCAAAGGGCGTAACCTGTAATGGATGGAAGGTGTCGATCATCACAGCCAGCTCCTCCGTGCGCTGCTTGCCGATGCTGGCCTCCACCGTTCCCGGATGCGGACCGTGGGGAAGGCCGCTGGGGTGCAAGCTCAGGTCGTATTGATCCACCCCTTTGCGGCTCATGAAGTTGCCCTGGGCGTAATAGATTACCTCGTCCGAGTTGACGTTGGCGTGGTTGTATGGCGCCGGGATGCTCAGCGGGTGATAATCGAACAGGCGCGGCACGAACGAGCAGATCACAAAGTTCCAACCTTCCCAGGTTTGATGCACCGGGGGGGGCTGGTGGATTCGGCCGGTGATCGGTTCGAAATCCCCGATGTTAAAGGCGTAGGGGTAGAGGTAACCATCCCAGCCGACGACATCGAATGGGTGGTGGTCGAGGATATGGCAATGGAATTCGCCGCGTGCCTTCACGCGGATCTCGAAGTCGCCCGTTTCGTCGTGGGTCTCGAGCTCGCCCGGCACGCGGATATCGCGCTCGCAATATGGGCTGTTCTCGATCAGCTGGCCGTACTCGTTTCGGTACCGTTTGGGCGGCTCGAAGCCGTTGGGTGATTCGAAAACCAGCATGCGGTGTTCACCGCCGCGCAGCTCCATGCGCCAGGTAGTGCTGATCGGGATATTGAGATAGTCACCGGGCCCGAAGTCCAGCTTGCCGAACTGCGAGTGCAACGTGCCCTCGCCTTGATGGATGAAGAACATCTCGTGCCCTTCCCCATTGCGATAATGGTATTCCATAGACTGCGTGGGGCGTGCCACGGCGATGGTGACATCGGCATTGCCCATCAGCACGCAGCGTCCGCTGATCGGGTCGGCGCTCTCCGGGATCTCCTTGCTCTTGAACAATCGAGGACGCAGGGGGCCGTAATCGGCGTACTCCACGCTCGCCCTGCCCAGTCTTTCGACCTGTTTGAGCCGTGTGGGCGAATGGCAGTGATACAGAATGGACTGGATGCCGGAGAAGCCTTTGGTTCCCATCACCTGCTCGCGATAGAGCGAGCCGTCCGGCTTGCGGAACTGGGTGTGGCGTTTCTGGGGAAGGATCCCCAGCCGATGATAAAAAGGCATAGCGACGACTCCTTAAGAAGCGAAGCTTGCTCGAGCACCGCCTCGGACTTGTCTTTTCACGAGGGACTGATCTGCGCCTTCTTTTTCACGACGCGATTCATCAAGATCCCCAATCGCTCGATCTCTAGCTCCACGATATCCCCCGGCAGGAGCCATGGGCCCTCGCCTCGGGTGAGCTCGAGCAGGCATCCGGTGCCCACCGTGCCCGAACCGATCACGTCACCCGGCAGCAACACCGTATCGGCGGAGGCGCGGGCGATGAGCTCTCCGAAAGAATAGTAGATCTCCTTAAAATTGCCGTGCGAGCGCTCGACGCCGTTGATGCGGGCCACCATTTCCAAATCATACACGCCCGGCTGATCGGTCCTCTTGTCCTTCAACTCATCCGGCGTTACCAGCCATGGACCCAGGCTGGTGGCAAAATCCTTGCCCTTGGCCGGGCCAAGGCCGACCTTCATCTCTCTGCGCTGAATGTCTCGCGCGCTCCAATCGTTCAGGATCGTATACCCGAAGATGTGCTCTTCGGCCCGGGCTGGCGGAATGTCGCTCCCGGCCAGACCGATCACGCAGGCGATCTCCAGCTCGTAGTCCAGCGCGCGGGTGGCCTGAGGGTAGGGTATTTCATCGTTGGGCCCAAAGATTGCGTGAGGGTTGGTGAAGTAGAAGACCGGAAACTCATACCATTCGGCAGGAACCTGGCAACCGCGATTGGCATTTGCGGTCTTGACGTGCCGCTCGAAGGCATAGAAATCGCGCACGCTGGGGGGGTGTGAGAGGGGCGGGAGCAGCTGCACGCTATCCAGGGGGAGGCCTACTGCCTGCCGGCCCGGCCCACGCAGGCCAAGGAGATCCTCTCCCTCGAGGGCATCGACCAATTTGCGCGCGTAGGCCCAAACGGGCGATCCGCCGCGAATCAGCCCGAGGAGCGAGTCGGGCAGCTCCTCGGGCGAAATGGCGCGCGCCCCTTGCGCCCAATCTCTGGCGGTGTGCAGATCCACCACCGCCTCGTCCAACACCGCTCCCAGCCGTGGGGCATGCGGCGCACCGGGTGTGAGGAAGGTGACGTACTTCATTTATAAATTTCCGCGCCGTGCTTGTTCGATCTCGATGCTCTCGAACAGCGCCTTGAAATTTCCCACGCCGAAACCGCGCGCGCCGCGGCGCTGGATGACCTCCATGAACATCGTCGGGCGGTCCTGGACGGGCTTGGAGAAAATCTGGAGCAGGTAGCCCTCGTCATCCCTGTCGGCCAGGATGCCCAGCTCCGCGATGTCCGCATAGTTCTCCTGGATCTCGCCGATTCGCTCGGGCAGCGCGTCGTAGTACGCCTGGGGGACGCGCAGGAATTCCAGCCCGCGATTCTTGAGCTCGCGCACGGTCGCGACGATGTCGTCGGTGAGCAAGGCGATGTGCTGGACGCCCGGTCCGAGGTAGTAATCCAGGAACTCTTCGATTTGGGATTTTTTGCGGCCCTTGGCGGGCTCATTGATGGGGAACTTGATGCGCCCGTTGCCGCTGCCCATCACCTTGGACATGAGCGCGGAGTATTCGGTATGGATCACCTTATCGTCGTAGTGCACGATCTGGCGGAAGCCCATGGTCTGGTGGAACCAGTTGACCCAATAGTCCATCTTGCCCAACTCCACGTTGCCCACGATGTGGTCGATGGCCTCCAGCCCGGTGGGGATGACGGTCCGGTCTTCGGGGAGGGCTTTGTATCCGGGCAGGAAGGCGCCGGAATAGTCCGATCGCTCGACAAACTTGAACAGGGTTTGGCCGTAGCCCTGGATGATGGCGGTGCGAACGATCCCACCCTCGTCTTGGGCCTCGGTGGGAGCCTGCACGCCCTTGGCGCCACGCGTTGTAGTCTCGTGGTAAGCGGCTTTTATGTCCTCCACCTCAAGCGCGATGACCTTCACGCCGTCGCCATGCAGCAGATGGTGGGCGGCCATCTCGTCGTGGGGGGAATACGACGTGCTCAACACGAAACGGATCTGGTTCTGCTCAACTACCCAGGAGGCGTGACGGCGGTTGGCGGTCTCCAGTCCAGAATAGGCTATGGGCTTGAAGCCCCAGGTTTTCCAATAATAGACGGATTGTTTGGCGTTGCCGACCCAGAGCTCAATATGGTCGACGGCGTTGATCTTGAACAAGTCGGCCTCTTCCTCCAATGACCTTTCGTCAGTGCGGGGAAACTCTTGAATGGCCATGGGGCTAACCTCCTCGCTGAGGATCTATCGTAGAGCGGATGGAACCGCATCGGTTTGATTTGAGCAGGATGCCGCGAAGGCACTCTATTGAAAAGGCTACACCGGCGGGTCGAAGAAGTCAAGGGCAACTAAGACACCCTTCTAGTAGTAGGGTATGGTATAATGAGGATTATCCAAATCAAAAAAATTGCCAAATTGGGGACGCGAAATCAAGGATATTTCGAGATGATTCCTGTTCTTGAGATCATCATACCCTACTTGATCAACTTATCCAATTGCAAAGGTCGAAATCTCATGCCGAGCACGGAAGTGAAAAAAGAGGAAGAGGGAGGTTTTTCGGGCCCCAAAAAGAGAGGGCAGCTTTACGAGGAGTACGTTGTCCAGGAAGAGCCCTTTTATTTGCCCGTCAGGGACGAGATCCAGCTGTTCGAGGCGGCCTATGACTCGAAGATCCCGGTCTTGTTGAAAGGACCCACGGGTTGTGGGAAGACCCGCTTCGTGGAATATATGGCCTACCGGCTGGGCCAGCGCGAACATCGGGTTGCCAAAGGGGGCCTACCCCTGATTACCGTGGCCTGCCATGAGGATTTGACGGCCGGCGATCTGGTCGGCCGGTACTTGCTGAAGGGAGAAGAGACCATCTGGATCGATGGGCCCCTGACCCGGGCGGTGACGATCGGGGCCATCTGTTACCTGGATGAGGTGGTGGAGGCCCGCAAGGACACGACGGTGCTGATCCACTCCCTGACCGATCACCGCAGGATTTTGACGATCGAGAAGAGGAGCCAGGCCATCATGGCCGACGAGGCCTTCCTTCTGGTCATCTCTTATAACCCCGGCTACCAGAGCGTGCTGAAGGACCTCAAACAGAGCACCCGCCAGCGCTTCATCTCCATCGAATTCGATTATCCCCCGCGAGAGCTGGAGACCCGGATCATCGCCCAGGAGAGCGGAATGGAGCCGGAGGTCGCTGGAGAGCTGGCCAAGCTAGGAGAGAAGCTCCGAAACCTCCGGGGACACGGCCTGGGAGAAGGGGTAAGCACGCGCCTGCTGATCTATGCGGGCCAGCTGATCCGAAGAGGGATCCGGGAGCGAAGGGCCTGCGAGATCGCCATTGGGGCCACCCTGACCGATGAGGAGGACCTGCAGCGGGCCATCGAAGAGGTCATTTACACGATATTTCCATGAAACCGACATGGCCGACCGAAGTTGGCCGCCCCCGGGAATGAAAATGGCCCGCGAAAGACGGGGGCATTTTCACGGTAACGGGTCATGCCCATGGGCACCCAAGTGCATGAAAATGGACTGTGAGGCTCCCTCTCCCTTCGGGGGAGAGGGTTGGGGTGAGGGGCTATTTTCGTATTAAAATTTCCATGAAGAGAACCAGGGATGGAAGAAGGGTCGAGAAGGAACTGAAAGGGAGGATCCGCGGAGAGGTCTTCGGGGACGTGGTCCACCGTGCCCTGTACAGCACGGCCGCTTGCATTTACCGAATCCAGCCGCTGGCGGTGATCCTTCCCCGAGACGCGGAGGACGTGGTTCGCTCGGTCGAATACGCGCGCGCGGAGGGGATCCCGTTAACCGCCCGGGGAGCGGGAACCGGTCTGGCCGGCCAGACCCTGGGGACCGGGCTCATCCTGGACTTCTCCCGTTACATGAGGGGGCTCCTGGCGGTGGATTTCGAGGGCTCGCGCGTGAGGGTGCAGCCGGGCCTGGTCCTGGGCGATCTGAACCGGGTTCTGAAAGGATATGGGAAGTTCTTCCCTCCCGACCCCTCTAGCGGCGAGCATTGCACCCTGGGGGGAATGATCGCCAACAACGCCAGCGGCGCCCACTCCATCCGGTATGGGGCCACCAAGGATTACCTGCTGGATTTGAGCCTGGTGTTGTCTGACAGCCGATCCTTTTGGACGCGAGAGGCGGGAAAGCGGGCGCCCGACCTGACCGGCCGGATCCGGGAGGTCGTGAGGGAATCCCGGACCCTGATCGAGGAGAAGGCCCCCCGGTCCCGCAAGAACAGCAGCGGCTACAACCTTCGGGAAGTCCTGAGGGGGGAGGGCGAAATCGATCTGAACCCCCTGTTGGCCGGCTCCGAAGGGACGCTGGCCCTGGTAACCGAGGCCTGGCTGCGGGTGGTGGATCTGCCGGCCGAGGTGGGCAGCGCGCTGCTTTACTTTGCCGACCTGGAGAGGGCCACGGACGCCGTCCCGGAGATCAGCGCGCTGGGGCCCAGCGTCCTGGAGATCATGGACCGCTCCTTCCTCGACCTCGTCCGGGAAGGCGATCGGGCCCTGGGAGAGGAGTTGCCCCCGGGCACCCGGACCCTCCTCTTGGTGGAGTTCGAGGGGCAGACCCCCTCCGAGATCCAGGAGAAGGTCCGCCGCATGCAGGAGAGAGTGGAGAAGCAGCTGGGGTTGGCCTTCGCCTGCCGCTGCGCCTTCGATCCCCAAGAGCAGACCCGGCTTTGGGCCATCCGCAAGGCCGCCTCCCCCTTGTTGAACCGTATGGAACGGGAAGGGGAGAAACGGCCAGCCCGCTTCATCGAGGACGTGGCGGTGGAGCCCGCTCAGCTATCTCGCTATATCCAGGGGCTCCATCGGATCCTGGAGAAATATCAGGCTCCGGGGGTGATCTTCGGACATGCCGGGGACGGCAACATCCACGTCAACCCCCAATTGGACTTGAGGTGCGAGGAGGGAGTCCGGAGGCTGGAGCGGATCGCCGCAGAGACTTACGCGCTGGCCAAGGAGTTGAAGGGAACCCTCTCCGGGGAGCATGGGGATGGACGGCTGCGGACCTCTTTCTTGAAAGAGATGTATGGGGAGCTCTGCCAGGTCTTCCGGCAGGTGAAGGAGGCCTTCGACCCCTCGGGGATCCTCAACCCCGGCATCATTGTCCCTCTGTCCGAAAGAGAATCCCTGACTCACCATCTCCGTTTTGGGCCGGGCGATCCCGTGGAGCGCGGCGAGGGAAGATTTCGCCTCGGCCTCGGCGCTTCCGCGCGCCGGATTCGCCGGCCTCCGGAAAAGGAAACGGAGATGGCCGGGACGGCTCTGAGCCAGCCGAGTCTCCTGCGGGAGATCGAGAAATGCCACGGCTGCGGCTACTGCAAGGACCAATGCCCCCTCTTCAGAGAGGTCGGCGGTGAAGGGGCGACCCCACGGGCCAAGGTCAACCTGATGCGAGAGCTCCTCTCCGGTCGGCTGGGTCCCGCCTCCCTCGGGGGGAGCCAGGGGCTGGGGAGGGCCTGGGGAACCTCTTTCGAGGCCTTTCCACGGCTACGGACCGTGGCCCCATGGAAGGAAATGAAGTGCCTGAACTGCAAGCGATGCCGGCAGGAGTGCCCCTTGGAGATCGATATCCCCAGGCTTTCGCTGGCTGCCAGGGGGATTTCGCTTTCCTTTCCGCGGCCTTCGGGCCGTGGCCCCCTTGAAGCCGGGGTGGAGATCCTGGCCCGGCGCCATCGGCCCTGGGGTTCCCCCCTGGCAGACCCGGCCTTTCTGGCCCGGACCCACCGGGCCTTGGGCCCCCTGGCCGAAGCCTTCCTGGGTTCCTCCCTCGGGAGGCGAATCCTGCAAGGGACGCTGGGCTTGCACCGGGACCGCATCCTGCCCGAGGTTCACCGAAATGGTTTCCCGGAGGGGCGAGAGGGGAGGGGAGGGGGAGAGGATAAAATTGGAAATTGGAAATTGGAAATTGGAAATTGGAAATCTCCCGGAGAGGCGGTAGGGGAGGGGAGGGGAGGGGAGAAAATTGGAAATCTCCCGAATCGAAAGGTTGCCTACTTCGAGGGATGCTTCGCCCGCTACTATTCCCCGGAAATCGGCCGGGTCCTGGTGGAGCTCTTGGAGCAGAGCGGATGCGAGGTGATCTTTCCCCCTCAGCGGTGCTGCGGCCTTCCCAAGCTCAGCGCGGGAGATTTTTACTCCGCTCGGGCGGATGCCCGGCATAACCTGAAGTTTCTCCAAGAGGCCGTGGATCGAGGCTACCAGGTAGTGACCACCTGCCCCTCCTGCGCGATGGCCTTGAAGGTGGAGTACCGGGAGCTGTGGAAGACCCCCGAAGCCGATGCCGTGGCCCGAAACACGGTGGACGCCCTGGAATACCTCCTTGCTCTGGACGGAGCGAAGCTGCTGGGAGAACCCCGGCGCGCCCTAGAGGGGGCCGTCGCCTACCATGCTTCCTGCCACCTCAAGGCCCTGGGGCTCCAGGGAGCGGGCCTGGCTCTGTTACAGCGCTGCCCGGGCTTATCCGTTCATCCCCTCTCCGACCGGTGCTGCGGGATGGCGGGATCCTTCGGCCTTTCTAAGGAGAATTTTTCCCTATCCATGGAGATCGGGAAGCCGCTCTTCCAGGAGATCCGGGCGTTAAGCCCGCAGCAGGTGGCGACCAGTTGCGGCGCCTGTCAGATCCAGATCTATCAGGGAACCGCCGTTCACGGGGTCCATCCCGTGATCTTGTTGCATCAGGCCTATGGTAATGCTAAGGAGAAACGATGATTTTTGAGACCCTTATGGTAAGCATGTTCCAGGTAAACTGCTACGTTCTGGGCTCCGAGGAGACCCGGGAGGCCCTCGTGATCGACCCGGGCGGCGAGGTCCCTGCCATCCTGGAGATCCTTCAACAACACGACCTTACCCTGAAGATGATCCTGGCGACTCATGGCCATGTGGATCATGTGGGAGGTGTCAAGGAGCTCAAGGAGCGCACCGGCGCGGAGTTCCTGGCCCACCCTGCCGAGGTGGAGCTCCTGAAGCACGTACGACAGTTTGCCTCCTTTTTGGGTGTTCGGACGGAGGATTGCCCTCCTCCCGATCGCCTTCTGGAGGAAGGGGACGAGGTCCGTGTCGGGGAGATCTGGCTGAAAGTCCTCCACACCCCGGGCCACTCTCCCGGCGGGATCTGCCTGTATGGCGATGGCTACGTCTTCTCTGGGGACACCCTCTTCTTCGGCTCCATCGGGCGGACCGACTTTCCCGGATGCTCCTACGATGACCTGATCCGTTCCGTGCGGACCAAGCTCTTCCCCTTGGGAGATCATTTCAAGGTCTATCCCGGCCACATGCAACCCACCACGATAGGGTTCGAGAGGGAGTACAATCCGTTCTGCCAGGACGATGAGTCGTAAGTTCTTCCGGTCTATCCTGCTGGTCATCTTCCTCTTTCTTCCTGCCCTGGCTTGGTTCTCCCTTTCCCGGGAGGGACGGGGGAGGGAAAGCGCTCCAGGAAGCGCGAAGGGCAATCCGGAGGGGGAGATGCTCTTCATCCCTGCCGGAGAGTTCCTCATGGGAACGGACAAGGCCAGGGAGAAACCTCTCCCGGCGGCCTACGGGCTGCCAAGGCCCCCCTACGAGGACGAGGAACCCCTGAGGAAGGTCTACGTGGCGGCTTTCTACCTCGACCGGTTCGAGGTCACCGTCTCGAGGTACCGGAGGTTCCTGGAGTCCACGGGCCACCCACCCCCGTACTATTGGGAGAACCTGGACCTCTCCGCCTATGCGAACTATCCGATAACGAACATAAGTTGGAACGATGCCAGTGCTTACGCCCGCTGGGCCGGCAAGCGCCTGCCCATGGAGGCCGAATGGGAAAAAGCGGCCCGGGGGACTGATGCCCGCCGCTTCCCCTGGGGGAACGAATACGATGAGCGCAAGGGAAACTTCTCCCAGGAAGGGCTCTCCCCGGTGGGCTCCTTCCCTCGAGACATTAGCCCTTATGGGGTCTACGATATGGGGGGAAACGTGGCCGAGTGGACGGCCGAGTGGTATCTGCCCTATCCGGGAAACACCGCCGCCAATGAGCTCTTTGGCCGCAAGTTCCGCGTCTTCCGGGGAGGGGCCTGGGGCGGGGGCACCGGCCATTACAATCTCTCCTACTTCGCCCGCTCCGCCTACCGGGGCTTCGCCGAGCCCGAGGCCATCTTTGCCGAGGTCGGCTTCCGGTGCGCCAAGTCGCCGTGAGCGAAGAGGCGACGGAGAAGGTTAAAGATGCCAGCCGAACGGGGGCAGGAGAGGGGGAGGCGGAAAATGCCAACTTTGATAAGGATCATGACCTAATACCACTTCAATAATCCATGTCTTGGAAAAGTCCTTTTCGACCACAATGCTCACATGGTAAAGAGACTCCGTAGGTGCATTTATTGCATACTTCACAATGCCATTCCCTCCAATCTCTGCATTGTTTGCATATTTCACAATGCCAAGTGTTGCTATCTTGAACAACTTCATTCAAGCAAAACGAATACCAGTATGTCTCGCCGCACTTGCTACAGCTATAATCCTTCATTAACAGTTTCAGTGGTATCTTTTCGCATTCGCATGGCAGTAAATACTTCTCGTTTAGCTCTGCTTCTGTAAGAGCTTTGTAGGTATTGATATTCTGAATCGCACAGACAGTTAGATTGTCTACATCAACGTCGTTGAGAGGGTTGCTACAATTAGTGCAGCTGCACTCTTCTCCGCAGGGCTCATTGTTTTTTAAGCAGGCGCAGCGTCTATTCTCACAGCCTGTTCTACAATTACATCTAAATTCCTTTTTCATAATGTCATCCAAACATAGTCAAGAAATGTAGCGGTTTTCGCGGCTTAATCGGGATAGGGCGGGACTCGCAACCCCGCTCCTCTCTGCTGACTCCTGCACGGCGGTCAGAGTGGATTGCTCCTCTCTCAGTCCAACAGGGTGACTTAGGTTTCGCCATACCTTGTTTCAGGGTTTCCCCGTTGGTAGGACTCAATAGACGCATACCCTATCAATCTTGTAGACACCGTAAAGGTCTCTCGGGGTAAGACGCAGAGTGATTACCTGAGTTGTCAAAATCAAACCCTGCCACTGTCCCAGTAATCAAGTCTGGAATCCTCGTTAATTCAGCGTACCATTCATCTGAATCTGAATTCGCGGTCGTAAAGGAAAAGGAAATATTCTTTTTCACTATGTCGATAAGTGTGACCTGGAAAAAGTCCCGGACGAGATTGTCTCCGAGTTCGTTGTGGTGATAGGTGAAATCCTGTCTATTGCGACTTCCATGTGCGTGTCTCGCGCTCCTAACGCTGCGGCTCACCTGCCGGGATGGAGCGGAGCGGAATCCCGGTCAGGTGCAGCCGCTTGTTCGGTGACTCCCATTTCGTCCTCTTGTCTTCCCCTATCCGGTTCGCTCTCCTCATACAAGGTATCAGGACACAGGTCCTGACCGCCTGCCCATTGGATGCTGCCAAGAAAGGGTTTCACTCGCCTGAAAGCCACCGGATCTCGCAACTCACGGAATATCCCCTTGTCGAGATATGGCTTCACGTCGAAACGTTTTGACTCGCCACTCGTGAAGAGGATAGTGAGGGTGTAATCCGGATTCGCTTGCACTGCCACCACTCTGGGGTTCATGTCTTCTCTTTCCTACTTTAGTGGATCGATCGTGAAAACGTTTTGCATTGTATAGTTTCCAGTTAACTTCTGACAGGAGTTTCGCCATCATGCCGCCCGGCCAAGATAGGCATCGGAGGGCCTCCAGAATTTTTCGTAACTCCACGTCCGGTGTGGAGTTGCAAGAAATTCTGGGCTCAACTTGCCCGGCGCAACGCTGCTCCACCACGCCCTGTGGAAAATGGCGAAACCTGAGGCTATTATATCCCCATTCGTGTCAACTTAACCCCTGGGAACGCGGGCGTCCCCGCCCGCAAAGAGCGACCAGGATGGCCGCGCTCCCAGGACCAAACCTTAAGTTGACACGAATGATTATATCCCTGGCTTAAATCCTTGACAACTATTTAATACCACGGCCGGGCGAACCTTGTCGGCGGATTTGTCTCGGAAGGGAAAGGGCACCAGCACGACATCACCCTTCTCGTACGCCATAGATCTCCCTCCATCGATGGTCAAAAACTCAGCGTCCATGCGCTCCTCCTGAGATCGTGGGACTTCAAGGCCCCCTCATAGCAAGCCTCTTTGCCATGCCGGCTTGGGTCTCTATGAAAACGATGGTTGCCTCAAAATTTTAATAGGAGCGAATAAGCGTTGGGATGGAGGCGGGCGGGATAAATCCCGCCCCTACATTAGTACGAAAATAGCCCCTCACCCCAACCCTCTCCCCCGAAGGGAGAGGGAGCCTCACAGGCCCTTTTCATGCGCTTGGGTGTCCCAAGGGAAATGGCGGATTGATACGACATTGCTACATTGCCATTGGTCATCCCGACGTTTATTCGCGCCAACAAATTTGATGTTCAAAATATCATATTGGTCCTTTGATGTCCATTTTTGGCCGCTTTTGTCCCATGAAGATAGAGGCCGAGAACCGATCCACGGCCTTGCTTTCCAGGTCTGTCTGTGCCATATTCCTAATCGACGATATGGGGTTCCATCGGTTGACATCTTCTCTGTGGGTCTTGTGGAGGGGGCAATGAAATGAGACGGTCGGCCCTGTCCTGCTTACTCTCCCTTTTAGTGATTAACTCCTTGGGCTGTGCCTCCACGCCTCGAGAGAGGGCTTCTTCTCAGGATGCGACTGTCATGGGTGCCATGATGGGAAGTATGATCATCCCGGGGGTGGGCACGGTCGTGGGGGGTGGATTGGCCTGGATCGGCAATCGACGTCTCGAAAAGGCGGAGAGAGAAAAGAGGGAATTGGAGATCAAAGACGAGTTGGAGAAACAGGCCCTCTTAAGGGAGAAAATCCGCAGGCTCAAGGCCGCTTCGGAAGATCAGGCGGCAGCGACCCCGGGCAGCCCGGCCGAACAGATCCAGCGGGAATTTCTGCCCGAGACCCAGAAGGGTTGGCTTGCCCTTCTCGATGACCCTGTGGGCATGCGCCTCTATCTCAATGAAGGGTACTTCTTTGGCGGCGACAACGCATTGACCCAAGAGGGAAAAGGGGTGCTCCAACGGATGGGAAAGCTCTTCAAGCAGATGCCCCCCGGGGCCAAAGTGATCCTGGAAGATCCGGAAGCGCGCTTGCCGCTCCTCATTGGGAAAGAGAAGGATAAGATGCTCGAAGGGCTCTCTCAAGGGAAAATCTGGGGCCTGGCCTCCTATCTCGAAAAGGAGATGGGCGTGCCCAAGCCTCAACTGTTGGTGAATGGCCATCCCTTCTCTTCAGAGCTCACCCTTTCCGCGTTGAAGCCCCCGGAAGTCTCCTGTCCTCTTCGGATTGTCCTGATATCCAGCCCTTTTTAGCGGTTTACTTCCGGAGTTTTTCAAGGTTTCTTCGGAGAGGGCTCCACCTCCAACTCCAGCTCCAATTGTTCCTTTTCCCCGGGGGATACGGGCCCCTTCAGGGGAGCCAGCTTCAAGAGCCTCTCTCTCTCCTGGTCCAGGGTCAGCTTCAGAGTGGAGAAATCGTCCTTGGAGAGGTTCAACGACAATTCCTTCTCGCCCTTCTCTGCCAGGCAGTGGATCACAATCGATGCGTGGACCGGCGGGCCTTCTTTGGCTGTAACCGTTGCCCGGATCCGGTTGATGCCCGGCCGGATGGCCACTTCTGCCACGTAATATCCTTCTGGGGTGAGCAAGACCTGAAGGGCCGGGAGGTCCAGCGATAGATTGGTGACCTGCAGGGCGGCCAGGTCGAGGAATTTGGTCTCTCCCAATACCGTCACGATCTGTCCGGGATCGGAAACGGGGATGTACCTCCCGCGGGTGATCCGGGCCATCTCCTTCATGGTGGCGGGAGAGGAGAGGGCATAGCTGCCGATCACGTAGAGGGTCAGGCCAACCCCAGCTTCCCGCGCAATATCGGCCGCGCTGATGGCCAGGATCTTGTCCTCGCTGTCGATATCCTCCACGGTGCCTACCGGAAGGCTGGGGGCGCCATCCGTGAGGAAGAGGATCAGCCTCCTGGAGCCGGGCCGTGGCCGGCCTCCCTGGGGGTTCAGGCCCATCAACTCCTCGATCCCCGCCCGGACCCCTGCGGCCACATTGGTCCCTCCATTGGATCCCCTGGCAAAAACCCGATCCAAGGCCTCCCTGACCCTGCCGTAATCATGGGTCAACGGTTGCTCCAGAGAGGCATCCGGCGTCGCCGGGTTGCTGTGTCCTCCCAGGAGGATATCTCCGGCAAACTGGATGAGGGCTACCTGCGTGGTTTCCGGGTTCAGGAGTCGGAGCAGTCTTTTGGCTCCTGCCACCTCGGCGGCCAGGACGGAGTCATCCAGGTCGGTGGACGAGGGCACGACACCCAGCGGCGGGCTGTCAGGAGATTGGGGGATCTCGCCGACGATGCCATCCCCATCGATGTCACTCCCCGAAGGCGAGAGGGTGCTCCCAGAGGTGTCGACAATCAGCGCTACATCGTAAAGAGGGTCCCTCCGGGCTTCAGCGGGCTGGAGATAGCCGGATACCAGGGCCGTGGAACAGGGGCGATCCCAGGCAGTGCCGTTGGGAGGAAAATCGATGGAAACCCTGGCTTCCCCGGCCCCGGAAGAGGGACCCAGCCAGGCCCATCCCAGAGAAAAACATAGGGCCACAAGTCCCTTCAGGAAAGGTTTGATGGTCATTGACCTTCTTCTTCCGACGGATGAAGAGCCGCCGGAGGCGATTCAGCCAGGAGTGTGCCCGCTTCGCCACCCGATGGCGTGCTCCGCAACCGAGACTCTGCTCTTCTCCTGGGGCTTTTTCGCCTTCCTCCTCGACCGGAGTCGTGCTCGCAGGCTCCTGGTTTTCTTTAGCGAACTCCCGCAACAGCTCTGCCTGCCTCTTCGTGAGCTTCGTGGGCACCTTGATGAAGACCTGTACGATTTGGTCCCCTCGGCGGTTCCCCCCCAGGCCGGGAATACCTTCCCCTTTTAGATAGAAGACCTCTCCCGACTGGGTTCCAGGTGGAAGGGTAAAGATATGGGTCCCCTGAAGGGTTGGAACTTCGATCTCGGCTCCCAACGCCGCCTGAGCGAAGGAGATGGGGATCTGGCAAAAGATGTCGTTTCCTCGGCGCTCGAAAAAGGGATGGGGCTCCACGTGGATCACGATGTAGAGATCCCCCGGGGGACCCCCATTCTCGCCCTCATCTCCTTCTCCCCGAAGCCTCAACCGGGAGCCGGTCTCCACTCCCGCTGGGATCTTGATCGAGAGGCGCTTTCGCCGTTGAACCCTGCCCCTGCCCCGGCAGTCCGGGCAAGGGTCCGTGATCAACTGACCCGTTCCCCCACAATAGCTACAGACCGTACTGATCGTGAAGAAGCCCTGAGAGCGGGATATCTCGCCCCTCCCATGGCAGTAATGGCATTCGCTGGGATGGCTGCCGGGCTTGATGCCAGTCGCCTTACAGGTGGCGCATCGCTCCGGTTTGGTGATCTCGATCTCCGTCTCTTTGCCGAAAGCCGCATCCAGGAAGGGAACCTGCAAGTCATAGCGGAGATCACCCCCCTTGCGGGCCCGTGTGCGGCTGCGGGAGCGAGTGCTGAAGCCAAAGAAGTCGCCAAAGACGTCGCCGAAACTGGAGAAGATATCCTCGAAGCCGGAGAATCCGCTGAACCCCGATCCCTTCAGCCCATCGTGGCCAAAGCGGTCGTAGAGCTGCCGTTTCTCCGGGTCGCGCAGCACCTCATAGGCCTCTGCGGCCTCCTTAAACCTTTCTTCTGCCTCGTTGTCTTCAGGGTTTCGATCGGGATGGTATTTGAAGGCCAGCTTGCGGTAAGCCTTTTTAATTTCTTCTTCCGGAGCCTCCCTGGATACCATTAGGATCTGGTAGTAATCCTTCTTCACCATGCTGTTCCCCAAAATAATGGAAGGACTTTAGCCTTGAAAGAACCTCCCGACCTTGACCATTGCCGGCCGGATCAGTTTGTCGTTCAGTGCATATCCCGGCTGGATCTCCTCCAACACCAGATTATCTTTTTCTGCCTCGTCCACCGGGGTTACCTGCAAAGCCTCGTCGGTTTCAGGGGTGAAGGCTTGACCGCACCGCAACAACCTTTGGACGCCCAGGTCTCGAAGGACCCCTAAAAATTGATCCCGGACGCTCTCCACTCCCATGAGAAGGGGCCCCGCGTCCGAAGGGGTCCCCGCCTGCCCCGGTGACTCCAGCCCCTTTTTAGAAGCGGTGCCCTCGGGGAAGCCCTGGCTTGCCGCGTGCGCCAAGGCCCGATCCAGGTTATCCAGCACGTCCAGGAATCTCCGGATCAGATCAACCTTGGCGGTATCCAGCCGCCTCTCCATCTCCTTGGTCAATCGTCTCCGGAACTCCTCATTCTCCCGTTTTGCCTCTTCCTTGTATGAGGCCATGAACTCCTTCAGCTTCCGGTCCTTCTCCTGGAGCTTTTCGAGCAACTCCTCCACAAAAGAAGGATAGCGGGGTTCCTCGATCGCAGCCTCTTCCAATCCCTCCGTAGCTTCGGCATCTAACCTTTCAGCCCAAGGCCGCTTATCGATCACCGTAAAGCCTGCCCTCGGTTCACCCGGTTGGGATGAAGACTCTTGAGGGCGTTCCCGGCTATTTTCGACTTTCTCCATCGCTTACCCCACCGCCCGAATGTATCGCATCCGTAAATCGTACAAGATGTTGTCCAGCAACCTTTCTTCTTCGGTTGTGAGATTGCCCTGGGTCTTCTCTCTGAGCATCGCCAGAATATCGATCGTCTGCTTGGCAAACGGAAGGCTCTTCTCCCTCTTATGAGAGATGGGGTCGGGGATCTCTCCGAGATGAAGGAGGGCAGAGCTGCTCAGAGAGAAGATAAAGCTGGAGAAATCGATCTCCGGCAAGGACTCCTCTTCCTCCGGCCGCTCCTGCCTTCTTCCTTTCTCTTTTTCCTCTCCCCGGATCCTCCTAAAAATCCTCTCCTTCAGCCCCTCCCCCCTGGCTTTTCTCTCCTCGGGCTCTGCTGGTCCCTCGGGGGAGCTCTCTGTCCTGGTCTCCCCTTCTCCCTCGCGGGCAGTGATCCTTTTATCGGTAACGGTAAAGCCTTTTTCTTCTGGTCCCTCAGACATCCTGCCTCCCATGAGATGCTATGGACATTTCCTAACGATTCCTCGGTTTGGCCCCTATCAGGCCAGATCGAAGCGAGAAAAGCTGAAAAATCCCCATTAGGGCAGCAGCGACATAAGTCCAGGCAGCCGCGCTCAATACCTGATCGACCCCCTCCAGTTCCGGACTGGAGACCAGGCCATAGCGGGTCAACAAAAGCCTGGCCCGTTTGGAGGCATTGAGCTCGACCGGCAAGGTGATGACCTGAAACGACACCATCAAAAAGAAGGCGATCCCCCCGGCTTTCACCAAATTCAAGGCCCCCAGGATAACACCCACCAGAAAGAGGAGGATCGCCAAGTTCGATCCCAGAATTGCCGCGGGGGCGATGCCCTGCCGGATCCGCAGTGCTCCATATCCATGCGCATGCTGAATGGCATGCGCAGCCTCATGAGCGGCCACCCCCATGGAGGTCAGGGAGCGGTCATGATAGATGTTGGGCGATAGGCATAGGAGCTTGCGCCGTAAGTGATAAACACTCCAAACCCGCCCAGTCCCTTCCTCGACCTCCACATCATGGATGCTGTTCTTCCGCAAGATCAATCTGGCAACCTCTGCTCCGGTTAGCTCCACGGTCGAGGGCATGCGAGAGAACATGGAGAAGGTTGTATGGACTCTCAGCTGGGCCCAAAAGGTCAATAGGAAAGGCGGACCGACCAAGATCAGGTATAACGGATCAATATAAAACATCCGTCCTTTCCTTGCAAGATAAGCTTTGAGAGCTTGGAAATGTTGGCCTTCGCGCCTACCGCTCCAATCCCACCTTCATCAATTTGGAGCTCGGGAATCTCACCAGGGCATGGCTTTCCCTTTGCCACCGCTCTTCAAACTCTCTCTTGACCTCTTGGTCCAGGTACCTGAACATTTCGGCCACGAACCCCTTCATGGCCTCCATCTGGTCCTGCATGGTGAAGACCACCTCTACCCCAGCCAGGTTGACCCCCATATCTCGAGTCAGGCTCAAGATCTTTCGGATTCGTTCCAGGTCCTCTCGACAATAGAGCCGGGTCTTGCCCTCGGAGCGACGGGGCGAAAGAAGTCCTTCCCTTTCATAGAGCCGAAGGGTCTGGGGATGAATATCGAACATCTTGGAGACCACGCTGATGGTAAAAAGCTCCCGTTCCTCTTTTCCCGTCATGACACGACCCTCAAACCGATCCGGGGATTATAGGGGTTCCTCTCCCCAAACTGCCGCAGCAGTTCCCTGGAGACAGGATCCAAATCCCTGGGCAGGGTGATCTGAACCATCACATACTGATCTCCCCTTCCCGTTCCTTTTAAATAGGGAATCCCTTTGCCCTTCAGGCGAAAGGTCTGGCCCCCCTGCGTGGCTTCCGGGATGGTCATGGTGATCGGGCCATCGATGGTGGGCACCTCGATCTTGCCTCCCAAAATGGCCTCCGTGAGGGTAATGGGGACCTGGCAGTGGAGGTCGTTTCCCCTTCTCTCGAAGAAAGGATGGGGGCGGACCTTCGTGGTGATGTAAAGGTCACCGGGAGGCCCCCCATGGATCCCTGGCTCCCCTTTGCCGGATACCCTGACCTTGGAGCCTTCGTTGACTCCAGGAGGGATCTTCACGGAGATGGCTTCGGCCCTGCTTCCGCTCCCACCATCCGCTCGGCCTATCTCGATTTGGGTCGTCGTCCCTTTGGCCGCCTCCTCGAGGCTGATCTCTAACGTATAGGTCAGATCCCTGCCCTTGGCGGGCTCTGGGCGAGGCGGTCTGGCAGCCCCCTTTCGGCCGCCGAAGAACTGTTGAAAGATATCCCCCAGGCCACCGAACCGATCTCCGAAGGTCGAGCCGGGGTCAAATCCCCTAAAATCGAAGCCGCCGAACTCCTCTCCCGGATTGTAGGTGTAAGCGTGAGTGCGCGATGGATCGAAACCGGATTGGAAAGCCATAGGACCATGCTGGTCATAGAGCTTCCGTTTTTCCTTATCGCTGAGCACCTCGTAGGCCTCCGAGATCTCCTTGAACCTCTCCTCGGCCTGCTTATTCCCGGGGTTGACATCGGGATGGTACTTGCGAGCGAGCTTCCGATAGATCTTCTTGATCTCGGCGGCCGTGGCGTTCCTTTTGACGCCTAGCACCTCGTAGTAATCCCTTTTATTGGCCATGGCTTCGTCCTATGGAGTGGGCAGGAAGCAGGGACTGCCTGCTGCCCGTGCTGTCAAACGTCCTCAAATTCGGCATCCACGACCTCTCCATCTCCTCTGCCGCCAGGGGAGGTGGGGCCGCTTCCACCGCCAGGGCCTGCATATTGCCCGGCGCCAGCCTTGGCATGCTGCTGATACATGACCTCCGCCAGTCGATGCGAGGCTTGGGTCAGACGGTCCATGGCCTCCTTGATGGCCTGGATCTCCTTCCCTTCCATGGCCTTCTTGGCCTCCTCCAGGGCCTCCTCGATGCTCCGGGCCTCCGGGGCGGGCAGCTTGTCTCGATGCTCGTTGAGCGTCTTCTCGGTGGTGTAAATCAGGTTATCGGCCTGGTTCCGGATCTCCACCTCTTGTCGCCTTCTGTGGTCCTCCTCAGAATGGACCTCGCCCTCTTTGACCATCCGTTTGACCTCCTCGTCGCTGAGGCCGCTCGAGGAGGTAATGGTGATCTGTTGCTGGTGTTGGGTGGCCTTGTCCTGGGCGGTTACGTTCATGATGCCGTTGGCATCGATATCGAAGGTCACCTCGACCTGAGGCATCCCTCGTGGGGCTGGAGGGATGCCCACCAGGTGGAAGCGGCCCAGGGTCCGGTTATCCCGCGCCATCTCTCGCTCCCCTTGCAAGACGTGGATCTCCACGCTAGTCTGGTTGTCGGCCGCGGTGGTGAAGGTCTCGCTCTTGCGCGTGGGAATGGTCGTGTTGCGCTCGATGAGCCGGGTCATCACCCCACCCAGGGTCTCGATGCCCAAAGAGAGCGGGGTCACGTCCAGCAGGAGGACATCTCTCACCTCGCCCGCCAGCACGGCCGCCTGGATAGCGGCCCCGACGGCGACCACCTCATCGGGGTTGACGCCCTTGTGGGGCTCCCGCACGAAGAACTCCCGAACCAGCTCCTGAACCTTGGGCATCCGGGTGGAGCCGCCCACCAGGACCACCTCCTGGATCTCCTGGGGCGAGAGGCTCGCGTCCTTCAGGGCCATCTTGCAGGGCCCCAGGGAGCGCTCGACCAGGTCTGCGGCCAGCTGCTCGAGCTTCGCCCGGGTCAGTCGGATGTTCAGGTGCTTGGGACCGGAGGCATCGGCCGTGATGAAGGGGAGGTTGATGTCGGTCTCCAGGGTCGAGGAAAGCTCACACTTGGCTTTCTCTGCCGCCTCCTTCAAACGCTGGAGCGCCATGGGATCCTTGCTGAGGTCGATCCCCTGATCTTTCTTGAATTCGGCGACCAACCAGTCGATGATCCTTTGGTCGATGTTGTCACCGCCCAAATGGGTATCTCCATTGGTCGATTTGACCTCCACGATGTTGTCGCCCACCTCCAGGCAGGAGATGTCAAAGGTGCCGCCTCCGAAGTCGTAGACGGCGATGATCTCGTCTTTTTTCTTGTCCAGACCGTAGGCCAGGGCCGCCGCGGTGGGCTCATTGATGATCCGCTTGACGTCCAGGCCGGCGATCTGGCCGGCGTCCTTGGTAGCCTGGCGCTGAGCATCATTGAAGTAAGCCGGCACGGTGATCACGGCCTCGGTTACCTTCTCGCCCAGGTAATCCTCCGCGGACTGCTTCAGCTTCCGCAGGATCATGGCCGAGATCTCGGGCGGGGAATACTCCTTTCCCCGAATGCCGATGCGGGCATCGCCATGGGGCCCTCGGATCACCTTGTAAGGCACCATCTTGATCTCCTCGGTAACCTCGTCGTGCCTTCGACCCATGAACCGTTTGATGGAGAAGACCGTATTTTCGGGATTGGTGATGGCCTGCCGCTTGGCCACCTGGCCCACTAAGATCTCCCCATCCTTGGTGAAGGCCACCACCGAGGGTGTGGTGCGCCCCCCTTCGGAGTTGGGAATAACGGTCACATCGCCCCCTTCCATCACCGCCACCACGGAGTTCGTCGTTCCCAGGTCGATACCGATGATCTTTCCCATAAAGCGATCCTCCTCAATTCTGAAATTCTGAAATAATTGCCTGGAGATATTCAGATGCGCTCTAAATCCCCTGCCGGCTTCCGAATTTTCGTCAGGGGTGCACTCTTATCTCTTTACCCTGAGTTTCAATAGAGTATAATATTTGAGTCTATTTTTGTCAACTCTCTTTTCCCCCGAAACGGGGCTTCCTCCAACGCCGCCTAGGTTTTAGGTTTTAGGTTTTAGGTTTTAGGTTTTAGGTTTTAGGTTTTAGGTTTTAGGACTTGTGGGCCGTGTGTTCGGCCTTCTTGTTAATGCTTAACCACTTAAAACTTAAAACCTCCCGGGAGGGCCTCCCCGGACCGAAAAGGCGGAGGAGCAAGAGGGGTTCCCGGATAAACGGTTAAATCCTTGTGACGAAGGCTGCGCCAGGCCTGTAGGGGTACGGCGTGGTGTGCCCCTATTTTACGGCCCTGGCAGTACCGAATGCCCAATCCTTCTCCGAACATCTATAGTAAGATCAACGGGTTTGCAAAAAAATGCCGCATTCGAGCAAATTCCCGTTTACCCTCAGGAACCCGCTTACCAGCAAGCCGGGTGCGAATCCTGCGCCGGGTTACTCAGCTGGCTTTTCTCCTCTTGTTCTTGATCCTATTGATCAAGACCGACTACGCGGGGACCAATCAGATCCCGTATCCGGTCAAGCTCTTCTTGGACCTCGACCCATTGGCCCTTCTGGCCGTCCTGCTGCCCTCTCGGGGCTTGCCCTCAGGCTTTCCCGCGGCCCTTTTCGGGTCGGTGCTCCTCCTCGCCCTCACCCTCGTGGGCGGAAGGTTCTTTTGTGGTTGGATCTGTCCCCTGGGGAGCCTCCATCATCTGTGCAGTCTCCGGAGGGGAGGGCCGACCGTTGAGCAGAGGCGGCAGGGAGCAAAGGGACAAGGAGGCAAAAGCTCCCAAGCCCAGCCTCCCCAAGAAAGGCGACGCACGGAGGCCTTGCCGCTTCAGGGGGCAAAGGCCTCCAATTCCACGTCCGGGCAATCCTTCAAGGTCTACCTCTTGGTGGGCCTGCTGGTAGCTGCCGCCTTCTCTTTGCAGCTATTGGGCTTGTTGGACCCTTTCTCGCTGCTCATCCGCTCCCTATCCGTGGGCCTCCTCCCGGCCCTCAATTACGCCCTCCATTCCCTCTTCTCTTTCCTGTACGAGACCACCGGAGGAGCTCCCCAGCAGGCCTCAGAGCTACTTTACTCCTGGCTCAAGGCCCGGTTCCTCTCCTTTCATCAACCGTACTTCCAGCAGAGCCTGTTCTTGAGCCTGGTCTTGCTCACCCTCCTCTATCTGAACCGGGTGAGGCCACGGTTCTGGTGCCGGCTGCTTTGCCCGCTGGGGGCCCTGCTGAGCCTGCTCTCCCGCTTCAGCCTTTGGCAGCTGCAGGCTGACGAACGGTGCAACGGCTGCAGCCAATGCCTGAAGGATTGCCAGGGAGGGGCTCGGCCCTATCCGGCCGTGGAATGGAGGCGAGGGGAATGCCTGCTTTGCCTGAACTGTCAGGAGAGCTGCCCCCGTCAGGCCCTCCACTTCGGGCTCACTTGGCCCTGGAGGCATCCCACGCAGGGATTAGACCTGCAGCGAAGACACCTGCTCATCTCGGCCCTGGCTGGCCTCTCCTTGCCGGCCCTGGTTCGTCCCAGCCTGGCAGCCAGGCTCCCTCAACCCCAGCTGATCCGGCCCCCGGGAAGTTTGCCCGAAAGGGAGTTCCTGAACCGATGTATCCGCTGCGGAGAGTGCCTGAAGGTTTGCCTGACCAACGGCCTCCAACCCACCCTCTGGGAGGCCGGAGCGGAGGGGATCTGGACGCCGCGGCTGGTCTCCAAAATGGGATACTGCGAATACTCCTGTACCCTCTGCGGCCAGGTCTGCCCCACCGGGGCGATCCGGGAACTGAAGGAAGAGGAGAAGGCCAGGGTGGTGATCGGATTGGCCTTCATTGACCCGGGCAGGTGCCTTCCCTACGCCTTTGGCATTGAATGCATCGTCTGCGAGGAGCACTGCCCGACTCCGAAAAAGGCCATCTATTTCGAACTAAAGGCCGTCTCCAGCGGCAGAGGAGGCCCCCCCCGTCCCATCAAAATGCCCCGGGTGGACCCCAAGCTCTGCATCGGCTGTGGGATCTGCGAGCACAAGTGCCCGGTGGCCGATCGCTCCGCCATCACCATCACCAGCGTGGGAGAAAGCCGCAACCCCGAAAACCAGTTATTTTTATAACTTTGATCGCATAGGAATTTCCATTTTCAGCTAAATAAGCTCATGGCTCATAGCAAAGGCAAAAAGCCGGCCCGTCTTTGCTATGAGCTACGAGCTAATTCAAATCGTATAGGAATTTCCATTTTTAAGGTACAGATTATTGGGACCCTGTCCCCTGTCCCCTGTCCCCTAATTTAAAAGCTGGGAAACCGACCCTTGATCTTCCAACCCATTTTTGTTACACTTCCAACCAGCGAAACGGCCGCGTATTGTCCTTCCGGTGGTGGAAAGGGAGATTTTTATGCTGATCGACTTACACATCCATACCAAACCCGCCTCTCCTTGTAGCGCCTTGGACCCATTAGAACTGATTCAAGAGGCCAAGAGGCTCGGGTTGGATGGGGTTTGTCTGACTGACCATGATAAGCTTTGGGATCTTCAGGAGTTGCAACGGCTGCGCCAGGAGCATCAATTCCTGGTTTTAGGGGGGATAGAGGTCACCTCGATGGAGGGAGATATCTTGGTCTTTGGCCTGAGAGAGGAGCCCAAAGGGATCATCTCCCCGGAGAAGCTGAGGAAAATGGTGGACGATAGCGGAGGGATCATGCTGGCCTCTCATCCCTTCCGGGGAGCTTTCATCGCCGGCAAAGAGTTCTCCATCCCGGGGCTCACCCTCACGATCGAAGAGGCCTGTAAAGAGCAGATCTTCCGGTACGTCGATGGGATGGAGGTCCTCAACGGGGAGAACAGCGACATCGAGAACGATTTCGCCCTGGAGGTCTGTGAGCGGTTGAACCTCAGAGGCGTTGGGGGAAGCGATGCCCATACAGCCTCTGAGGTGGGTCGTTGCGTCACCATTTTCGAGCGGGAGATCCGCTCGGAGGAGGAGCTCGTTCGGGAGCTCAAAGCCGGCTGCTTCCGGGTAGAGAAATTCCGATGCTGAGCCGCTCCAGTTTCCGCTGGCTCAGGCGCAAGTCGAAGATCACCCGGGCGACGAAGACTGCGGTGAACATGCTGATCAGGATGCCCAGGCTAAGCGTGATGGCAAAGCCCCTCACCGGTCCCGTTCCGATCAGGTAAAGGATCACGGCCGCGATGATGGTCGTCACGTTGGCGTCAAAGATGGTCAACCAGGCCCGGGTGAAGCCATTGTCGATGGCGGCCCTTACCGTCTGTCCGGTCCGCAGCTCCTCCCGGATCCGCTCGAAGATGAGGACATTGGCATCCACGGCCATACCTACGGTGAGGATGATCCCGGCGATGCCCGGCAGGGTCAGGGTCGCCCTAAAATAGGATAGGGCCCCCAACAGGATCACGATGTTCAGGATCAGGGCCAGATTGGCAATCAGTCCGGAGCCTCCGTAGTAAAGGATCATAAAGCCCACCACCAACAGCCCGCCCAAGATGGAAGCGGTCACCCCTTGTCGGATGGAGTCCTGCCCCAGGGAGGGGCCTACGATCCGGCTCTCCTGGATCTGGATGGGAGCCGGCAGGGCGCCCGAGCGCAGGACGATCGCCAGGTCCCTGGCCTCATCCATGGTGAAGCGCCCGGTGATCTGGGCCCGGCCATGGGGGATCTTCTCCTGGATCGTGGGGGCCGAATAGATGTTGTTATCTAAGATGATGGCCAGCTGCTTGCCTACGTTCTCCCCTGTGATGCGGCTGAAAAGCTTGCCCCCCCGGCTGTTGAAGCTCATGGTGACGTAGGGCTCGTTGTACTGCGGGTCGATGTTCACCTGAGCGGAGGTGATGACGTCGCCCGTCATCAGAGCCCGCTTTTTCAGCAGATAGGGAGTGGTTTTGATGACCTTCCCGGTCTCCCTGTCCGTCTCCTTTTCGTAAAGGATCTCGCCATCAGGAGGGAGCTGACCTTCCAGGGCCTTCTGCAAGTCTTGCTCCTCATCCACCAGCTTAAACTCGAGGAGGGCCGTCTTGCCGATCAGGTTGATGGCCCTCTCAGGGTTATCGATCCCCGGCAGCTGGACCACGATCCGGTTGCTTCCGGCCCGCTGGATCACCGGCTCGGCCACGCCAAACTGGTCCACCCGGTTGCGGATGATCTCCAAGGCCTGCTCGATAGCATTGTGCTGGATCTCCTCGGCGGCCTTCTTTCTCAAGACGAAGGTCACCTGGGAGTCCTTCTGGCCCGCCTCCTCGAAGACCTCGTACTCTCCCACGATCTCCCTGAGCTTGGGCAGTTGCTTGGCATCCAACAGCCGGACGAGTAAGCGGTTGGCCCCATCCATCTGCAGGGTTTCGTAATCGATCTCCCGGCTGTCCAGGGTATCTTTGAGCTCAACGGAATATTTCTCGACCGTGTTCTTCAGGGCCTCCTGCGCCTCGACATCCAGCACCAGGTGCATCCCTCCCTGGAGGTCCAGGCCCAGCTTGATCTGATACTTCACGAAGGCGGCCAGGAATAATGCCATCGCGGCCAGGATCAACCCGATCTTCCAAGAATGTCTCGACCTGAGAATCGCTTTCACCGTTCTATCTCGCCTCCCCCCTTCAATCCCACGACCTTTTTATCCTCTCCCCTTTCCTTCAAGGTAGCGATGCCGCTCTTGGCCACCTCGATCTTCACGTTCTCCGCCACCTGAAGGACGACCACATCCTCCCTGACCTTGGATACAATCCCATAGATCCCCCCAGAGGTGATGACCTTGTCCCCTTTCCGCAGGTTGTTGAGCATATCCTGGTGCTGCTTCTGCTTCTTGGATTGGGGGCGAATCAAGAGGAAGTAAAAGATCAGGTAGATAACGGCCATTAAGACCATGAAATGGAGCAAGTTCGACATCCCAGAACCTGTCATCGTTTAAGGTATCCTCACTCTGGTGATCCCCTGGGCCCTGCCGGCCTCGGCCTCGATCTCTAGGAGGACGGCCTGGAGTTGGCCTGGGCCTTTGGCGGGATCAAATTTTTGAGGCATCCGGTTAATGAACCTGCGCAGGGCGGGTTCCCTTTGAATTCCTATGATCGAGTCCACCGGGCCCGTCATTCCCACGTCGGTGATATAAGCCGTCCCTCCGGGAAGGATCATCTCGTCGGCGGTAGGGATGTGGGTATGCGTGCCCACCACCGCGCTCACCCTTCCATTCAGGTGCCAACCCATGGCACACTTCTCCGAGGTGGTCTCGGCATGCATATCCACCACGATCACCCGGGTCTGGGCTCTCAGCCGGGGGAGCTCCCGATCGGCCACTTGGAACGGGCAATCGATGCACTCCATGAAGATCCGACCCTGGAGATTGAGAACGGCCACCCTCTCCCCGGACAAGGCCTCGCAGACCACGCTGCCTGTGCCGGGGGTCTCTGGCGGGTAGTTCGCCGGCCGCAGCAGCCGATTTTGCCGGTCCAGATAGGGTAGGATCTCCTTTTTATCCCAGATATGGTTCCCGGAGGTCAGGACCTGAATCCCCATCTCGAAGAGCTGGTCGGCGATCTCGGGGGTCACCCCGAATCCTCCGGCAGCGTTCTCACAGTTGGCGATGCAGAGGTCGATCCGGTAGGACTCCACCAACATGGGAAGCTGCTCCTCGACAGCCTTTCTCCCTGCTTTCCCCATGATATCGCCAATAAACAAGATTCTCATTTGGCATATTCCACTACGCGGGTCTCCCGGATGACCGTGATCTTGATCTCGCCGGGGTAGTCTAACTCCTCTTCGATCTTCTTGGCCATATCTTGGGCCAGGAAAACGATCTCTGCATCGCTGATCTTCTCGGGTTGTACGATGACCCGGATCTCTCGCCCGGCTCGGATCGCATAGGCTTTCTCCACTCCTTTGAAGGAGTCCCCGATCTGCTCCAATTTTTCTAGCCGCTTGATGTAACTCTCCAGCATCTCCCGTCTGGCCCCCGGGCGCGCTGCGGAAAGAGCATCGGCGGCCTGAAGCAGGACGGCCTCGATCGAGTTCGCCTCCAGGTCTTCGTGGTGAGCCGCGATGGCGTCGATGACCATCTTGGGCTCGTTATACTTCATGGCCAGTTCCACCCCGATCTGGGTATGACTGCCCTCGGTCTGGTGATCCACGGCTTTCCCAATATCGTGCAGCAGGCCCATCCGTTTGGCCAGCTTGACATCGGCCTTCAGCTCGGCCGCCATGATCCCACAGAGATAAGCCACCTCCTTGGAGTGCTGAAGCACGTTCTGGGAATAACTGGTCCGATATTTCAACCGGCCCAAGAGCTTGATCTCTTCCGGATGCAAGCCATCCACTCCGGCCTCGAAGGCGGCCTGCTCCCCTTCTGCCTTGATCGTGTTGGCCATCTCCTTCTTGACCTTGCTGACCACCTCCTCGATGCGGCCGGGATGGATCCGTCCATCCGTGATCAGCTTCTCGAGGGCCAACCGGGTGATCTCCCGCTTCATCGGATCGAAGCCCGATAGGATCACCGCCTCAGGGGTGTCATCGATGATGAGGTTGATGCCGGTGGCGATCTCCAGTGCCCGGATGTTACGACCTTCTCTTCCGATGATTCTCCCTTTCATCTCCTCGTTGGGGAGATCGACCACGGAAACGGTGGTTTCGACCACATGATCGGCAGCACACCGTTGGATCGCCAGGCTAATGACCTCTTTGGCCCTTTTCTCTGCGTTCTCTTTGGCATCCTCCACAATCTTCTTGATCTGGTTGGCCGACTCCTTCTTCGCCTCACCGAGCAGCTTGCCCTTGATCTCCTCCTTGGCCTCGGCAGAGCTCATCCCGGAGATCTCCTCCAGCCGTTTCATCTCCTCCTCAATTAAGCCCTGGCATCTGGCCTCCGCCCGTTTGAGATCGGACTCCCGTTCCTGCTGCTTCTTTTCTCTTTCCCGGATCTCGCGCTCTTTGTTTTCTGACCACTCGCTCTTCCGCTCAAGGTTTTCCTCTCTTTGTCCTAAACGTTTCTCGATCCGCTGGAGCTCGGATCTTTTCTCCCGCGTCTCCTCCTCAAATTGGGCTTTGGCCCGGTACATGCCCTCCTTGGCCTCAAGCAATGCCTCTTTCTTCTTGGCCTCGGCATCCCGCTTGGCATTCTCCAAGATCTCCCGGACCATCTCTTCGGCGGCCTTGACCTTTCCATCGGCCAACCGTTTCCTCCCCAGATAGCCCAGGAGTGTCCCCAGACCGACCGATCCCATGATGAGAATGATAACTACGGCGCTGTTAAATTCCACTGTTGGTCTTCACCCCCAATTTCGTGCTACAACGAGACTTCTAACGTTAACCCGCACCAAATAACTCTCTCTTCGGTGATGATCTTGTGCACGGAGATATCATGGGCCAGCTGCGGCACTTCCGGTACGACCTGAAACTCAAAGGCCAGTCCAATCAACCTCACAGACCCTCCAGCACGGGCCAACATCCGGTCGTAATACCCCTTCCCAAATCCTACTCGTCCTCCCTTGACATCAAAGGCTACGGCCGGGACGATGATCAACTCCACCTCCGCGAGCGGGATCGGCCTGAGATACTGCTCGCGGGGCTCCAAAATCCCCCACGGCCCTCTTTTCAGCTCAGCATCGATATCCCGGATCTCCGATAACAGGAGGGGGTCCGCTTCGCGGTACAGCTTAGGGATCAGGACCTTCTTCCCCTGCCCCAAGGCTTCCCGAACCATCTCCTGAGTCCGCACCTCCCCATCGATCGCCATATAGAAAGCGATGATTTCCGCCTTGGAAAACTCCGGCTGAGCGAAGAGCCTCTGATGAATGAGGGCGCTCTTTACCTGCCATTCATTTTCGCTCAAGGTGAGCCTCTGATCCCGGATGCTTCGGCGGATTTGTGCCTTCCGCAGAGCGATAGAATCTTCCGTATGCAAGGCCTCCTCTGCAGGATAACGCACCTTTCTTACCCCATGGATATCATCGAGGAGCTGGTGGGGCGAGGAACGATGGAAAGAAAGACGAGAAGGACCAGAGGAAAGGCCCTCTAGCCTCTGGATGTAAGCTGATCCAGCTTCGGGACTTTTGGGGAGAGCTTAGATGGGATACCGAGATCTATCCGCGATAAGGAAAGCCGGGCTGAAAAACCCTTCAGCGGGCCATCCCTAAACCTTCGTCATTACAACCCTTTTCAAGCAAGCCATGCCTGCCCAAGGTGTCCACTTCTCCCTCACAACAAGGACCCCTGGTGGGTCCGTTTCTGCCCCTGCTTTTCCTTAAGAAGCCGATCGTCAACCCGGGGCGAACCCTTCGCCTCCGGGGTTTCCTTTCTAAAGAAACGGCCTACACCCTCAGGCTTTCAAGAAGCCCATTCGCAAGCCCTTCTACGATGGATCGTTCCAGGCCTAAACCCGATAAATTAACGTATAGGATTTCCATTTTTCAGATTCCTCAGTCGCTATCGCTCCTTCGGAATGACAGCTGCACAATCTGTCATTCCGAGCGAAGCGAGGAATCTAAGTTCAAATTTTTCCCCATTCTATCAGAGCGAAGAAGCCTTTCGCAAGAAAAAATTTATAGGCGCGAAAAACATTGGGATGGAGGCGGGCGGGATAAATCCCGCCCCTCCATTGCCATGAGCCGTCCCAACGCTTATTCGTGCTAACAAAAATTTGATACGAAAATGTCCCCTCACCCCAACCCTCTCCCCCAAGGGGAGAGGGAGCACCGTAACCCATTTTCATGGGCTCGGGTGGCCATGAGGGCATGGGGGATTGACATGGGCAACTTTGCCGGGCCATGACGATTTAATGAGGCGAAAAATGGGCTCAGGCCTTTTCCAGGATTTCCAAAAGATGAGACATCCTCTCCTCTACCAGGGCCCCGTGGGCCCTCATCTCCTCCCTCAGCTTGAAGAGCTCATCGGCAATGGTGAGAGCCGCGAGCACCGCGGTGTTCAACGAAGGGACCGGCGCAGAGGTCTGCGAGACCTCTCTCATCTTTTTATCTACATAATGGGCCAGGCGGAGGATATAATCTTCCTCCTCTTCGCCCTTAATGGTATAACTCTTCCCACAGATCTCGACCTTGATCTCCTGCTTCATTCCATCTTGATCCCGTTCAAGGCCTCCAGCATGTTCTCCACCCGGCCGCGGATGACCTCCCTCTCTTGAGCCAGCTGCTGGTTTTCTTCCTGTAATCGTTTCACTGCCTCTTGTTTCTCGGAAAGCTCCCGTCGCAAGTCACCCATTTGGGTCTCCAGGGAAACGTTCTTCTGCTTCAGCTCCTCCAACAGGCCAAGAAAGCCCGAAACGCGGGATTCCAACAGTTCCAGCTTTTGCAAATCCATAGGGAAATCCTCCTCGGTGGAGAATAGGAAAAGATCACGCTCTCAAGCTTCCGCCCAAGGCTTCCTGTACGTGAGTCAATATCCTGGAATAGACCTCGTTCACCTCTTCATCGGTCAGGGTCCGGTCTTCCGCCTGGAAGGTCAAGGAGAAGGCCAGGCTCTTCTTTCCCCGTGGGACGGGCTCACCGGTGTAAACGTCGAAGAGCTCCAACTTCACCAAGAGGCCGGCCGCTGCTGCCCGGATGGCCTCTTCGACGCGCCGACAGGATACCTGGCTGTCCACGACCATTGCCACATCCCGATAAACGGCGGGGTATCTGGGCAGAGATTTAAACTGCAAGGCCTCCCTGGCCAGGGAGGCCAACGGATGGCAATCGATCTCGAAGAGATAGACCCTTTGGGTAAGACCAAAGAGCTCGGCCACCGGCAGGCGCAGCTCGCCGCAATGGCCCAGGGTCTGGCCGTTGACTTCGATGCGGGCCGACCTTTTGGAGTGAAGATAAGGCTCTTCCGACGGGAGGAATTCCCTCTCCTGGAGGTGCAGGCCATCGAGGAGGCTCTCCAAGACCCCTTTCAGGGCAAAGAAATCTTCCGTCTTTCCCTTTTCCCATAAGGGATTTCCCGTAACCCCAGCCATCGCCCCTGCCAGGCGCCTCCTCTCCTGAGGCAACCTTTCCCCCGGAATCGGCCAGAAGACGCGGCCCAACTCGAAGATCCTCACGCCCATGGCCTTCCGCTTGAAGTTAAAGGCCAGATTCTGGATCAGGGCCGGAATCAGCGTGGTCCGCATCACCTTCCCCTCCTGGCTGAGGGGGTTCTTCAGGGAAATGAACCTCATGAAAGGATGCTCGGAAGGCAACCCGAGCCAGCCCAACCATTCTTCGCGGATGAAGCTATAATTGATCACTTCCGTAAGCCCACAGCCCAGCATGCTTCCCCGGATCCTCTTTTCCCACGTCTTCCTCACTTCCGGCGGGGAGAGCTGGCTGCGGGGCAGTGTGGTGGGAACCCTCCCATAGCCATGGTGTCGAGCAACCTCTTCGATGAGGTCGATCTCTCGGGTCAAATCCTGCCGGAAGCTGGGGGCAACGACCCGGAAGGCCTCCGACTCTTTCCCGTGAACCTCCATCCCGAGCCGGTCCAGGATGCCTGCCATCTCCTCCCGGGGGATCGAGGTCCCCAGGATCTGGTCCACCCTGCTGGGGCGAAGGCGGATCTCCTGAGGAGGGATGGGCTTGGGGTAGCCATCGATCGCCCCGCGGGCCACTTTTCCCCCGGTGAGCTGGCCGATCAGTTCGGCAGCCCGGTCCAGGGCTACCCGGACCCCGTCGGGATCGACCCCCCTCTCGAAGCGGTAGGAGGCCTCCGTCTGGAGCCCCAACCGCTTCGAGGTCCTCCGGATGCCGAGGGGATCGAAGTAGGCGCTCTCCAGCAAGATATTTTGGGTCCCCAGGCGCACCTGGGACTCCCAACCGCCGATCACCCCTCCCAGGGCGGAGGCCCTCTCGCCATCGGCAATCACCAGCATCTCGGAATCCAGGGGGCGTGGCACCCCGTCCAGACTGACGAATTCCTCCCCGGGCCTGGCTCGCCTCACGATGATTCGCCGGCCCGCCAATTGATCGAAATCGAAGGCGTGAAGGGGTTGGCCTAGCTCAAGCAATACGTAATTGGTCACATCCACCACATTATTGATGGGCCTGAGTCCCCCGGCCTTCAGTCGCTTCTGGACCCAGAAAGGAGAAGGCTGGATCTGGATCCCCAAGATCAGCCGGGCAGTATAACGGGGGCAACGGTCTGGCTCCTCGATCGTCACCGAGGTCAGCCCTTGGATGGGCGGGCCGTCCTCCCTGCAGTCGATGCCCGGGCTTCTCAAGGGGGCGCCAGTGATCGCCGACACCTCCCGGGCGATCCCCAGGATGCTCAGACAATCGGGCCGGTTGGGGGTGACGTTCAGCTCCAGGACGGTATCTTTCAACCCCAGGGCATCCGCGAAGGGCTGTCCGACCCGCACCTCTCGGGGCAGGATCATGGCCCCATATTCTCCCTCTCCCAAGCCAAGCTCGGCTTGGGAGCAGATCATCCCCTCCGACCGATGGCCTTTGATCTGCGTTGCCTTGATCTCCCATTGGCCTTCCAATACTGCTCCCGCCAAGGCTACCGGAACTTTGTCCCCTGGGGAGATGTTGGGAGCCCCGCAAACGATCTCCAACGGCCCTTTGCCATCGTTTACGCTCACCCGACAAAGCTTCAGCGGAGCAGACTCCTCATGAGGCCGGATCGCCAAAATCTCCCCCACGACGACCTGGTCATATTCCTGCCCGATCTCGGAGAGGCCCTCGGCCTCCAAGCCCACCATCGTGAGCCGGTCGGCCAGCTCTCGGGGAGACAGCTCGATCTGGACGTATTCCTTCAACCACTGAACGCTGATCTTCATGGGCCGCTAAAATTGCTCCAGAAACCGTAAATCGTTCTCAAAGAAAAGGCGTATATCGTTGATCCCGTACTTCAGCATGGCGATCCGCTCGATGCCGAGGCCAAAGGCGAACCCCGTGAATTCCTCAGGGTCATAGTGAACGAAGGCGTAAACCGCCGGATCGACCATGCCGGCGCCGAGGATCTCCAGCCATCCCCCGTAAGAGCATACCCGGCAGCCCTCGCCGGAGCAAATCACGCATTCGATATCGACCTCTGCACTGGGCTCGGTGAACGGGAAGAAGCTGGGACGAAACCTGAGCCGCGTGTCTCTTCCGAACATCAAATGGACGAAGGCCTCCAGGGTCCCCTTCAGATCGGCAAAGGTGACGCCCCGGTCTACCAGCAGGCCTTCTACCTGATGGAACATGGGGGTATGGGAGATATCGGCATCGCAACGGTAGACCTTGCCCGGACAGATGATCCGCACGGGAGGACGCTGGTGCTCCATGGTCCTGACCTGCACCGGGGAAGTATGCGTGCGCAGGACCACCTCTTCCGAGATGTAAAAGGTATCTTGCATATCCCGGGCCGGGTGGTCTTTGGGGATGTTTAGGGCCTCGAAGTTATAATAATCCAGCTCCACCTCGGGGCCATCGGCCACCTGGAAGCCCAGCGAAGTGAAGATATCGACGACCTCTTCCAGGACCTGAGTCACGGGATGGCTTCTTCCCATCGCCCGCCAGCGGCCGGGCAGGGTGATATCGATCCCCTCGGCCTCCAGCTCCTCCAGTTCCTTTTGTCTCTTGATCTCAGCCAGCCTTCGGGAGAAGCCTTCCTCCATGCCTTGCTTGAGCTCGTTAATTACCTGGCCCAGTAGGGGCCTCTCGTTGGGAGAGAGGCCTCCCATTTCCTTCAGGAGGGAGGTCAGGACCCCTTTTCTCCCCAGATACCTGGCCTTAACCTGTTGGAGGGCGATCTCATCGGCAGCTGCTGCCAGATCCCTTTCGATCTCAGCTTTCCACTTCTCTGCCTCGATCTTCATCCTTACTCCGTGTTGAGAGCTTCTCCTTAACCGTCTGAGCCAGCTGAGCAAAGGCATCTGGATCGCGGACGGCCATGTCGGCCAGCACCTTCCTGTCCAAGGAGATTTCAGCCTGGTGGAGGCCGAAGATGAACTGGCTGTAAGATAACCCATGAAGGCGGACTGCCGCGTTAATCCGGGCAATCCAAAGCTTGCGCATGTCCCGCTTCCGCTGACGCCGATCCCGATAGGCAAACTTCAGGGCCCTTTCCACCGTTTCCTTGGCCCTACGGTAGACCCGAGCCCTCGCCCCCCAGTATCCCTTGGCCAGCTTCAGGACCTTCTTTCTTCTCCTCCTGGAGATCACTCCACTGGTAGCTCTTGGCATGGCTTATCCTTCTTGGTTTAGGTGTCGTTTGATGAGAAGAGAGACGATCATCGATCAGCAAACACGGGAGGGAATTTAGGCGAAGGGGATCATCCGGGCCACTCGAACCCTGTCGGTCCCGGCGACCAAAGCCTTCTGCCTTAGCCTCCGCTTTCGTTTCCGATCCTTTTTGGTCAGGATGTGGCTGCCAAAGGCCCTGCTCCTCAGGATCTTTCCCGTGCCGGTCTTCTTAAAGCGCTTGGAGGCACCCTTGTTGGTCTTTAGCTTTGGTGACATGATTTCCCCTGATCGGTCTTGAACCGTATGATTGAAAAATGCGAGAGGTTGCATTTTTCAATGGAGTCAAGTCTGTTGCGCTTTGGGAGCCATGATCATCACGAAGTTGCGCCCTTCGAGTTTGGCCTGTTGTTCTACCGTCCCAATGTCGGTCAATTCCTGGGCCAGGCGCTCCAGCATATTTTTCCCCAGGTGGCTATGCATGATCTCTCTCCCCCGGAAGAAGACGCTAAACTTTACCTTGTTGCCTTCCTCCAGGAAACGCCGGCCATGCTTCGCCTTGAATTGGAAATCGTGCTCCTCCATCTTGGGGCCTAGCTTCAATTCCTTGATCTGTAAGGTCCGCTGCCGCTTCTTGGCATCATGGACCTTCTTGCTCTGCTTATACTTGAACTTCCCGTAATCCATGATCTTGCAAACCGGGGGGGTCTCCTGAGGAGCCACCTCTACCAGGTCCAGTCCTTCCTCTTGCGCCATTTCCATGGCAGCCCTCAAAGGCAAAATCCCCACCTGGTCGCCTTCCGCCCCAATTACCCGGACCTCTGAGCACCGGATCATCTCATTAATGCGAAGATTTTTGCTGATAGCCGCTACCTCCTTATTTTCAGGTTTGTCTTTACTCTTTCTGCTGGACCTCGCGCAAGATCCGATCGATCAGATCTTCCATGCGGATGGGGCCCAGGTCGTTTCCCTGGCGGGTGCGCAGAGAGACCGTATCCGAGGTCACTTCTTTGTCCCCTACCACGGCCATGTATGGGATCTTGGCCAACTGGGCCTCCCGGATCTTATAGCCCATACGCTCGCTCCGGGCGTCCACTTCTGCCCGGATGTCGAGCTCCCTCAACCGTCGGACCAGCTTCTCCCCGTACTCCAAATGCCGATCGGCGATGGGGATGATCTTCAGTTGGACCGGTGCCAGCCATAAGGGGAAGGCCCCGCCATAGTGCTCGATCAATGCCCCCAAGAAACGCTCCAGGGAGCCCAGAACGGCCCGATGCACCATGTAAGGGCGGTGCTCCCGCCCATCTTCCCCTACATAGACCAGATCGAAGCGCTCCGGCAGGTTGAAGTCAAACTGGATGGTGGTGCACTGCCAGGCCCGGCCCAGGGCGTCCTTGATCTTGACGTCGATCTTCGGCCCATAGAAGGCCCCGCCCCCCTCGTCCACCTGGTAGGAGAGCCCTTCGGCCTCGATCGACCGCCTCAGCGCCTCTGTGGCCTGTTCCCAGTTCTCTGCTTTCCCGACGAACTTCTCGGGTCGGGTGGAGAGGTAGACCTCAAACTCTTGGAAGCCAAAGGTGCGCAGGACCCGGAGGCTGAACTCCATGACCCCTCGGATCTCTTCCTCCATTTGATCCGGGCGGCAGAATATATGGGCATCATCGATGGTGAAGCCGCGCACCCGTAAGAGTCCATGGAGCACCCCGGACCGCTCATAGCGGTAGACCGTGCCCAACTCCGCCCAGCGCAGGGGCAGCTCTCGATAGCTCCGCATGCGAGACCGGTAGATCAGGATATGGTAGGGGCAGTTCATCGGCTTGATGAAATACTGCTGTCCCTCGATGTCCATGGGGGAATACATGTTTTCCCGGTAGAAGTCCAGGTGACCGGAGATGCCCCACAGGTTCATCCGACCGATATGGGGGGCGTAAACGATCTCGTAGCCGGCCTTATAATGCTCCCGACGCCAAAAGTCTTCGATGACGGTACGAATCAAAGCCCCTTTGGGATGATAGATCACCAGCCCGGGGCCGGCCTCCTCTTGAATGCTGAAGAGGTCTAACTCCTTGCCGAGCCTCCGGTGATCCCGTTTTTTGACCTCCTCCAGCCAATGGAGATAGTGCTCCAGCTCATCAGAAGTGGGATAAGAGGTCCCATAGATCCGCTGGAGCATCTTGTTTCGCTCGTCTCCCCGCCAGTAGGCCCCAGCGATGTTGAGCAGTTTGAAGGCCACGATCTGCCGGGTGGAGGCGACGTGCGGCCCCCGGCACAGGTCGATAAATTCCCCCTGCCGGTAAAGGGTCATACGCTCCTCGGGGATCTCATCGATCAGCTCCAGCTTATAGGGCTCCCCCCGATCCTGAAAAATCCGCCGCGCCTCCTCCTTGGAAACCTCGATCCGCTGGATGGGCAGGTCCCGCTGGACGATTCCGGCCATCCGCTCTTCTATCCGTTCCAGATCCTCCGGGGAGAAAGGCCGGTCCACCTCAAAGTCGTAGTAGAAGCCCTCCTCGATCGCCGGGCCGATTGCGAGCTTCGCCTCCGGAAAGAGCTCTTTAACCGCCTGGGCCATGAGGTGGGCGCTGCTGTGGCGATAGACTTGCTTTCCCTCCGGGGAGTCGAAGGTCACTAGCTCCACCCGAGCATCTCGATCCACGGGATGGCTCAGGTCCACCAGGATTCCATCCAGTTTAGCGGAGATGACCATCCCATCCGGGCTTCCCTGCAACGGAGAGATAACCTCCTTCAGGGAGGACCCTCGAGGGCACCGGATCTCTTGGCCGTCCTTTAAGGTAAGGGTGATTTCCATTTCTTCAATACCCTAATCTCGAGTCCACTCGCTCAACCACAAAAAAGCCAGTAGCCCGTCCTCGAAGGAGAATATCCCAAAAATAAAAGGCATCATGACCCACTCAAAAACATGATGCCTTCGAGAGTTTTAATCGCCTGCTCGGCGATCCAGGCACAACCAATCGCTCAACGAAAAAAAATGGTAGGCACGGGCGGTCTCGAACCGCCGACCTCTTGCGCGTCAAGCAAGCGCTCTCCCCCTGAGCTACGTGCCTATTTCGTGGCTATAGATATGGGCTCCCGAAAGACTCGAATATTACTACGGCAAAGAGTTTAGCAGAAAAACGAAGTGTCGGTCAAGTCCTGGGTTATGGCTGGCAGAGCTCGACCAGGATCCCTTTCGTGCTCCGCGGGTGAAGGAAGGCGACTCGTTTGTTATGGGCTCCCACCCGAGGCTCCCGGTCGATCAAGGCCAAACCCTTCTCCTCGCAATGTTTCAACGACCCTTGGATATCCCGGACCTCCAGGCAGATATGATGGAGTCCTTCCCCCCGTTGCTCGATGAACTTGGCCAGCCCACTGGCCGGGTCGGTGGGCTGGACCAGCTCCAGGTTGGTATTTCCCAGAGGGATAAATCCGATCCTCGCCTTTTGTCCAGGGACCTCCTCGGTATGGACGGTCTCCATCCCCAAGGCATCGCGAAGGTGAGTGATGGCCTCCTCCAGGTCCCGTACGGCGACCGCGATGTGATCGAGCTTCAAGATCTCATGTCCCGCTATGGCGATCTCCTCCTCCGATTTCCAATTTTTTTTCTTCTCATTCCCGCGGGAATCCAGCTTGGAAAGACTGGATTCCGGGTCAAGCCCGGAATGACAACCAAACTGTCATGGCCAAAATGTCTACTGCCTGCTTCCGGAGGCTACTCCGGATCTCCTCCACCTCCAAGCCTCTGCCCGAAGCTCTTGTCCCGCCGTCTGCCGGTTGGCACGGGCCTGGAGGATTCGCTGCCGGATCTGGAAAGGGCAATTCTCGTCACATTTCCCCTCGTGATCCAGGGGACAGGTCTCCATCCTGGTCTTCATGGATTCGCCTCTTCATCAACCCTACGCGCGATCAACCTCCCGCAGAAAATCGGGCGGCGCTCACCGGTGGAGGTCATCGATGACCCCTTCCAGGCCCAGCTCCCTCAGCTTTTCCTCGGTGGGGATGCCCTCGGGGGTCCAGCCCCGCAGCTGGTAATACTCGGTCAGCTGATAGGCCAGATCGGGTACTCTGCCGGCCGCCCCGCCTTCGGTCGTGGCCTCCAGCAGGCGGGGGGGAAGCTTGTCGTCGGTCCCCGTGATCCCACAGCGCAAGTTGAAGGCCCGCTGCAGGTTGGAGATCCGCTCCCCGATCTGCAGGATCTCCTGAGAACTGTAGCCGAGCCCGGTGCAGCTATTCAGCAGCACCATATGGTGCAACGGCTGGAGGCCCATCCCGGCAAAGAAGCAGACAACCAGGGAGTTGACCACCGAGGCCAGGTCCTGTCCCACCTTGGTCAGCAAACCTTTGCCGTTCTTATCGAAGCGGCCCGGCTTGTAGGTGACCCCCGCCTCTGGGGTGATAAAAGCCCCCAACTCAAACATCATGGGCATGCCATGCAGGTGACAGGCCCCGCGAGGAGAAGTGGCGTAGTTGACCGCCAGGCTGTAGTAGGCCCGTGGGTCGTGCATGGGAACCTCTAACCCCTTGACGTGAACGGCGTAGGCCTCGCTCCCCTTGCCGATGGCCGCCGCGGCCCGCTTCACGCCCTGTCCGAGCAGCTCCCCCAGCCCTTTCTTCTCGCCGATCTGGCGGACCAGCTCGATCACGGCCTCGGCGTTCCCCCAGGTAAGGTCCAGCCCCCCGGTCTCCGCCTTGTCCAGGGCGCCCTTCTCGTAGGCCTCCATCGCGAAGGCCACCACCGAGCCCGCCGAGATCGTGTCTATCCCGTAGCGATTGCACAGATCGTTGGCGTAACAGACTGCCTCCAGGTTGTCGTTCAGGCAGAGGGTCCCCAGAGAGGTCAGCGTCTCGTACTCCGGGCCGGGCCCTTCCATGGCGTACCGACCGCTCTCGATCTTGATCCAGCGGGCACAACGGATGGGGCAGTTGAAGCAGGCCCCGTGGGGTTTCAAGATGGTGTCGGCCATCTTCCGCCCCCCGAGGGCGATGGAGCCCTCCTTCCAGTAACCCTTGCGCCAGTTCTGGATGGGGATGTCCCCGGTGACCCAGGCCTGGTCCAGCATGGTGGCCGTCCCGTAAGCCCCCAACGCGGCGGCCAAAGGGTGTTGGGTGAGGCCGGTGTGGAGTTTCTTGGCAAACTCGTTGAAGACGTGCTCGTCCGCCACCTCGATTTTCTGGTTGCCCCGTACAGCGATCGCCTTGAGCCGTTTGGAGCCCATGACGGCCCCCACGCCCGCCCGGCCGGCGGCCCGCCCCTCGTCGTTCATCACCGAGGAGATGAGGACCCCTTTCTCTCCCGCCTGCCCGATGCAGGCCACCCGGACCCGCTTATCTCCCAGCTCCTGCTGGATCAGCTCCTGGGTCTCGAAGCTGTCCTTGCCGGCGAGCTGAGAGGCATCCCGCAGTTCGGCCTGGCCATCCTTGATCGAGAGGTAGACGGGCCGAGGGGAGATCCCCTCGAGGATCAGGCCGTCGAAGCCGGTGGCCTTGAACTGGGCCCCCCAATAGCCTGACGAGCTGGCATCGGCCCAGATGCCGGTCAGGGGGGACTTGGTGCAGACCTCGTAACGGGCCGAGGTGGGAAATCGGGTCGCGGTGATCGGCCCGGTCATGAAGAGGATCTTATTGTCCGGTCCCAAAGGATCGGCCGTCGGGAGGATCTCGTCGTAACAGATCCGCGTCCCCAGGCCGGCACCGCCGATATAATCGCGCGCCAGGGAAGGTTTGAGCTCCTCCGCCTGGATCTCTCCTCGGGTGAGGTTTACCCGCAGCAGTTTGCCCATGTATCCTTTCATGGCCTAACGCACCTCCTCGATGGGGACCTCAGCGGCCCGTTTGAATCCTCCCTCGGGGTAGACGGGCTTCATCTTGTAAAGCGGAGCGAACTTGATGCCCGTTGGGACCTGGGTGTAGAGGAACTTGGTGGGATCGCCCGCCTCCGGCCGGATCAACTCGTATTGCTTGCTTCCCAAACCGATCCGATCCCCCGTGTTCGTCTGGATGTTCTCGCTCACCCCCACGAATGAGCCGCAGGCCGACAACTTGGGGATCCCGGGGAACATGACGCCCTTCTCCTCCGCGATGGAGCCCGGCATGCCGAAGGATTGGCGAGACATATCGATGCAGGCCACATCGATGGCCACCGGATCCCGGGAGGAGAAGGCCCCCAGGTTGGGGACGAACGGGCGATCGCTGAAGGGGACGCAGTCGCACCAGGGAGAGATATCGATCGCCATGTTGAGGTAGCCGATCTTCCCTAGCTTAAAGGTCTTGGTCACGGCCAATGCCGAGTCAGCGATGGCTGCAGCGCTGATGTCGAAGAACTCGTCCGCTACCCCGGTCACCCCGCAGGGCATGGTCACGAAGAGGCAGGCGAAGCAGCCGGTACAGCGGGACGCATCCCATTCGATCGAGGTCTCGGTGACGTGGAAGCAGCCTTCCGGACAAACATTGTCGCACAGCATCCACTTATCGCACGATTTGCCGCGGCAGAGGTGGGGATGGAAGGGGCGGGCCTTGAGGCCCCAGCGCGGATCCCCCCCGAGGTGAAGGTTGTGCTTGCCCCGCTTGGAGACGCAGCCGACGCCCATGTTTTTGATCGAGCCGCCGTAAGTCCCCAGGGGATGCCCCTTGAAGTGGGCCAGCACGATCATGGCATCCGCCAGGGCGATGCCCGTGGCCACGTACTGCTCTTTCAGGACAAATCCTTCCGGCAGGTCCACTCGCACATCATCGGCGCCGATGTAGCCATCGGCGATGATGATGGGACAGCCCACCGTGCCCGAGTTGAAACCGTTTCGCTCGACGGTCTTCAGATGATCCAGGGCCGTGGCCCGAGCGGGGAAGGGAAGGTAGGTCAGCGTGGTGGTGTCCATCACCACCGGCTCTCCTCCCAGACTCTTTACCTTCTCTACCAGGGCCCGGACGTAAACGGGCCTCAAATAGCCGGTGTTGTTATGTTCTCCCATATGGACCTTGATGGCCACCGTGTCGCCCGGCTTGATGATCTCCTCGAAGCCTGCGGCCTCAAAGAGGGTCACCATCTTCGCCACCAGGCTGTCCTCGTTGGCCATGGCCCGGTCGTCCTGGAAATAGACCTTCGATGCCACGCCTTCGCCCTCCTCAGCGTTGAACCACTTTCATTTATGGGAAGGGAACCCCCTTCTCCGAATCGCCTCGACCTGCCGGCCCTGTGACCCCACTCCCCCGGAGGCCCCAAGAGGAGCCCGATCCCCTTAGGATCATGGACTAAATAACTTGCCCATTTGGTTCCCTGCAGAAAGTTTTAGGTTTTAAGTTTTAAGCCCTAAAACCTAAAACCCAAAACCTAAAACCTATAATCCCATTCGACCATGGGAAAGTTATTTGGTCGCCAGTCCTTCTAAGGGACGTGGGCCTTCAGGGCCGATCTTCGGGCCAACCCTTCGACAAGCTCAGGGTGACCGGTCATGGTGAGCCTGTCGAACCATGACCGATTTTTGTAGCTACCTAAAAATCGGGGTTTTCGTTCAGGCACTACATACTTTAACCCGACTTCTAATTTTTTTCTGTGGCTAAAAAGGCGACCAGCTCCTCGAAGGAGGTCCCGGGGCGAAATACCCCGGCTACCCCCAACTCCTTGAGCTTGGGGACATCCCCCTGGGGGATGCAGCCCCCTACGATCACCTGGATGTGGCCCATGCCCTTTTCCCGGAGCTGATCGATGAGCTTCTCGGCATGGAACAGGTGGGTTCCCGATAGGATGCTCAGGCCGATGAAGTCCACATCCTCCTGCAGGGCCGCCGAAACGATCTGGTCCGTGGTCTGGCGGAGCCCGGTGTAGATCACCTCGAGGCCGGCATCCCGCAGGGCCCGGGCCACCACCTTGGCCCCGGTGTCGTGCCCATCCAGGCCCGGTTTGGCCACCAATATCCTCAATCTTCTTTCCATGTCGCCCCCCAGCAAAGAGAAATGTTAGGTTTTAAGTTTTAAGCCCTAAAACCTAAAACTTAAAACTTAAAACCTATTATCCCATTCGACCATGGGAAAGTTATTTGGTCGCCAGTCCTAAAGGTGTAAAGGGCCATCATAGCGAATGATCCTTGAAATATGGTAAATTTTTGAGAGATTCAATAGGGACTCTTCGGAAGATGAAACAGAGGTCGGCGTTGACCTCCCGGAGTAGTCAGGTCTCTGGATCTGGTTTTGGAGTGCAAGCCTGATGGCTGGAACCCCTGGCCTCTACCTGATCTTCATGGAACTGGGGAAAGATAAAGAAATCAAAGTGGGCAAACTGGGCTGTTTCGCCTTTCCCTCCGGCCATTATAGTTACACCGGGAGCGCCATGGGAGGGCTAGAGGCTCGGCTGGCCAGGCATCGCCGGGGGGCCAAGAGGCTCTTCTGGCATATCGACTACCTGTTGCAGTGGGCCCGGATCGTGGATATCCGCACCTTTCCATTCCCAGAAAGACTCGAAGAACAGTCAACTCCTTTGACCCCCCGACTCGAGTGCCGGTTGAACCAGATCGTTCTCGGCCATCCCAAGGCCCAGGTCCTCGTTCCAGGGTTCGGTTCCAGTGACTGTCATTGCCCAAGCCATCTCGCATATTATCTTGAGGGCATAGGATTTTCCTTTTCAGACAGGATTTACGGGAAAGTTTTAAGTTTCAGGTTTTAAGTGTTAAGCAAGAAACCTAAAACCTAACACCTAAAACTTAAAACTTAACTTGATGAGTCTCCTGATCCTAAAAACATAGCGAGCAGGATAGAACCCTTTTCGCAGAGGGCAAAATGATCCATCCAGGCGATTCCTCGATCCGGTTCCTCCGATCCGTTTCCCGGGCACCCGAAGGGCAGCCCGCGCCCGAGGCCCGCTTCCAGGTGGGCGATATCCTGAAGGGGACCGTGCTGAGCGTGCTGGGCAAGGAGATGGCCACCGTAAGGCTGGGAGGGATGGAGCTGGTTGCCTTGACGCCCCAACCCTTACAGGATGGGGAGGCCATCGTGGTGCGCGTCGAGCAGCTCAAGCCCCAGTTTACTGTGAGGCTCCTCCCCCAGGAGGTCGGCGCGCAGGATCGGCTCTCGGCCCTTTTTCGTCTTTACCTGCCCCAAAAGATACCCCTGGGAGAAGCCATTCTGCCCCTGGCGCGGATGTTGAGGGCAGCCCCTGCGATTTCGCCGGCGATCCAGGAGACCCTCAGAGATCTCGAACTTTTCCTCCAGGCGTGGAGCCCCGATCCGCCACAGGAAGATTCCGATTCGTGGGGCAGGGGGGACCCCTTGAGGGGCGGGGCCCCAACGGCCCGCGATATCCGGTTGCAGTTGCAACGATCGGGGGTTTTCTACGAGTCGAGATTGGTCGAGTGGATCGCCCGGGGGAAGGAAGGGCCATTATCCAGGATGGCCGAGAGGGATTTGAAAGGCCTTCTCCTGAAGATTGAGCAGTGGCTTGGCGAGGAATCCGCCCGCCTGGCTCAGCAGGGCCAATCCCTCCCGGAGCCGGGCGCCGGAATCTCCCGCTCCGTAAAGACCTTATTGGCCAATATCGAGTTGAACCAGCTGGCCAACCAGCAGGCGAGTGAGCATGGCGGCTGGATGCTCTATCAGCTCCCCGGCGGGGCGAGTGTAAGCCCGTTTACCATCCGTCTTTACGTACACCGCGATGGGGGGAAGGGCCAGGAGAAGGAGAAGCCGGATTACCTGAAGCTGGTATTGATGTTGGAGCCCAGGAACCTGGGCCCATTGCGGGCGGACCTGTCGCTCCTCGGGAAGCGCCTCTCCGCCCGCATCTATGTTGCCTTCGAAGAGACCCGGCAATTTTTGGACTCCTGGCTCCCCGACCTGGCCAACGCCTTTCGCGATGCAGGATTTACCAGCCAGGTGGAGGCGAGAACGGCAAACATGGACTTTCTCACCCAGAATCTCGAAGAAAAGCCGGGAGGAGAGAGCCCCTCTGGCCTCTTGAACTTGATCGCATAGGAATTTCCATTTTTAGGGTACAGATTATTGGGACCCTGTCCCCCAATTTAAGGGCTTAGCCGATGGCCGATCCCCAGAAGCCGGAAAAGCGAAAAGGGGCCATTGCCTTGAAATATGAGCCTCCGAAGGACGCCGCGCCGCGCGTGGTGGCCAAGGGGCGGGGAGCCATAGCGGAGAAGATCCTCGAGATCGCCAAGGCCCACAACATTTCCATCCGGGAGGATAAGGACCTGCTCGAGATCCTGAGTCAATTGGACCTGAACCAGGAGATCCCGCCGGACCTCTACCGGGTGGTCGCGGAAATCCTGGCGTGGGTATACCGGGTGAGCGGGAAGAAGGGAGATTCTGGCGGGCCATTTGCAAAAGGCCCTTGACTTGAGGTCTCCGTTAAGGCAAAATATCCCTTTATATCCTTATCCTTGATCGCTTAGGAATTTCCATTTTTGAGGGGCTAGAGGCTAAGGGCTAGAGGTTAGCAAAAGTTCTTCTTCACTAGCCCCTAGCCCCTAATCCCTAACCCCTTTAACTTGGCTGATCGAGCTGGGGCCTGGGAGCGGAATATGGGTTTACGAAACCCCCGAATCAACCGGATGGAGAAAGAAGAGATCCTATCATGGCGCCGTTGAGGTCAAGTCTTCTGAAAAGCAAAGGAGAAGGGTCCGGCCATGAAAGAAAACGGCCCTTTCTTAGACCGCTTCTACGGGGCTCCCGCCCCGCTTATTGAGTCTGCTAGCCCAATCCCTATGAGATCTATATCACGGAGCGACCTTCATCAAGAAACATCAATTCGGCCAGCCCGCCCTGGGGATTCCTGGGGCTGAGGTCTTCCCGAATTGTCAGCGAAGAAGTTACAAGGAGCCGATTGTGGAAGAGACCAAAAAGATCTGGATGGATGGGAAGTTGATCGATTGGGCAGAGGCCCAGACCCATATCCTGACCCATTCCCTGCATTACGGGCTGGGGGTCTTCGAGGGGATTCGTTGTTACAAGACCGAACGGGGATCCGCAATTTTTCGCCTGGCAGAGCATATCGACCGTCTGTTCAATTCCGTGCAGATCGTGAATCTCCGGGTGGACTACTCGAAAGAGGAGATCATCGAGGCGATCCTTCGCACCATCAAGGCCAACGAGCTGGAGGAGTGCTACATCCGGCCCCTCATTTATCTCGGCTACGGCAGCATGGGGGTTAGCCACCGAGGGGTCCCTGTCCGAACGGCGATCGCTGTCTGGCCGTGGGGGGCTTATCTGGGCGAGAAGGGGCTCGCGGAAGGGATCCGGGTCAAGATCTCTTCTTACACCGGCCACCACACCAATGTCAACATGACCAAGGCCAAGGTTTGCGGCAACTATGCAAACTCCCAGTTGGCGAAGATGGAGGCCCTGGATCACGGTTACGACGAAGCCGTGATGTTGGATACCGAGGGATACGTGGCCCAGGGATCGGGCGAAAACATCTTCATCGTGAAGAAGGGGGTGATCAAGACCCCCCCGCTCTCCTCGATCCTGGAGGGGATCACCCGGGACTCGGTCATCAAGCTGTTGACCCAAGACTTGGGCCTGTCGGTGAAGGAGGAGCTCTTCCCGCGGGACGAGCTTTACGTGGCCGATGAGGCCTTCTTTTGCGGCACAGCCGCCGAAATCACTCCTATCCGGGAGGTGGACAACCGGCCCATTGGCAATGGACGGCCGGGAGATCTCACCTCGAGGCTGCAAAAGGCCTTTTTCGATGTGGTTCGCGGAAGAAGCGAAAGGCATCTGAGCTGGCTCCATTTTATCTGAGCGGGGAAACCGGTCGAATCTCTGTTTGACGATTCGACCGGAATATGCTATTATCCTCCGGCCAATTGGTTGAGCGGTAGCGCATCATGCGATGAGGGGGAGGGTTCCGGGGTCGTCTAACTGGCAGGACAGCAGACTCTGGATCTGCGAACCGAGGTTCGAATCCTCGCCCCGGAGCCAACCGCTCCCATTGGAAATGGCCCCATCGTCTAGAGGCCTAGGACATCGCCCTCTCACGGCGAAAACAGGGGTTCGAATCCCCTTGGGGCTACCAGGAAAATTAAGGGCTTGGAAGATGACGCAAAGGGTTTGCACCCATTTTGCACCTACAGAAGGCAGTAAAAAGCCTTCCTGGTAGCCCTTTATACCCGCAGTCATTGCGAGCAGCAGGTCCATGATGCTTTAAGCCATAAAACCTTTGACCTCTTTCTCCCCAAGGCTGAGGTCTGGAGCCAGCGGCGAGGCAAGCGTCATCAGATCCAGGTGCCCCTCTTCCCCAGTTATCTCTTCCTGCGCGGCGTTATCGATAAGGCATCCTACATCAAGGTGATTCGGACCCCTGGAGTGGTGCGGCTGTTGGGGAGCTCGTGGGATCGGCTAGCGGCCGTCCCCGAGGAGGAGATCCTGGCCGTCCAACGGATGTTGCGGTCGGGGGAGCCGGTCCACCCCTTCCCCTATCCAAAAGTGGGGGAGCGGGTCCGGGTCAAAAAGGGTTTCCTCGAGGGGATCGAGGGGATGTTGATGGAGGTCGATCTCCAGCAGTCCATGTTCGTGGTCACCATCGAGCCCCTGCAGCAAGGCGTTGCCATCCGGATCGATCCCGGCTTGGTGGAGCGATGCCATTCCATTAGAGAAAGCGTCTGGCCATGACGATCGATACGAAAATCGCCTGTATTGGTGCCGGATACTGGGGAAAGAACCTGGTCCGCAACTTTAACGCCCTGGGGGCCCTCTCCTGGATCTGCGAGGTGAGCCCCGAGAGACGGGCAGCGCTCTCGGCCCAGTACCCCCGGGGTGAGACTCACCGACTCCTTGGAGCCGATCCTCATGGATTCGATCGATTTGCGCGATGAGATGAGGGACCACAAAGTCCGTGTCTCTTGAAT
>JACOWJ010000055.1 GCA_016176845.1 Nitrospinota bacterium | reverse complement strand
CGGCTCCTCCGTCAGCTGTTTCTCGCTCAATCCCTCGATCGATCGAAGGAGCTCCTCCCGGTTCTTTTCCAGCATCTTCAAGTGCTCTTGCAGGTCCATAGCCTTCCTCCTCCGTGAATACCTTGTCGTTGAAGATCGTTTCAAGCTAATTTCTCTTTTCCAAGCGTATTTTGTAATAGGTCTTACCGACTCCCCCATGGAACGGACCCGTATCGATGCATTCAATAGTGTTCCACCACATTCCATTGGGGTCGATGCCTTCACCAAAGCGATCCCAAACCATTGACAGATAAAAGGGTAGATTCGCCAAAGCCCAGACGCAGACGTTGCAGTCTGTCTTCTCTTTGTCAAGGATCCCAAACGCGTTCATAACGATCTTGTTTCCCGCTCTGATTCCTGCCGTGCACCCAGTTGATTCGAAGCAATCCATCACTACATCATACTGCAACATCTCCGGCACCTTGGCCATCAGCTTGACCATCTTGGGGTCTAGAGCCTCGATCATCTCGTCCGTAAAGCCGCCGGCCTGCCGTAATAACCCTGCCACCTCCTGGGGGACTTCACTTATTTTCATGGTCTCGCTCCTTCATGAAGTTAGCTTTTTGAATTGAAACTTGTATTTCTTTCTCGGATCTTATCGAGTTCATCCACCGCATCCAGAAGATCCATGGATTCAAACCGAGGAGTATCCTCCGGGGCCTTCTCTACTGCGGGGTCGGGATCGACCGGCCAATGCCCAGCGGGCAGCCCTGCCGGGCGAGCTCCTTCCATTTCCCGCCGGCCGGGTCGGCGTCCAGGGCGAAGACGATCCTGCGCACCCCCTGCACCCATTCCCACCGCATCACCATCCGGAAGCAGTGGGTGGCAGGACTTTATCTCACTCCCTCTTCCGTTTGTCAAGGTTTGATGTGGGGCGCCAACAAAAGCTTGACAGGGGGGCCAAAGGGGGTATAATGCGCGCAAATGTTCGCTCCCGTCCGAGCAGGAGTGTCCTCATGGTCAAAACCGGGCGGATCATGCCGAAGGCCTCCCGAAGACGTGGGGCGTTCTCCTCAGAGAGGCCTTTTTTCAATCAAGACTCTTCCAACCCTGGCGATTCCCCCCGGTGTGAGGTCAAAGCGGGGTTCTCGCTTCTGCAAGAGAGAGGAGCAGCGCATGGAAGGGAAGAAGGCAGTGGTGGTAGGCCATGAAGTACCTCCAGAGAGGCTACTGGCAGATCTGGAGCGGTACCGGCAAGAGGCCATCCGATTGGGAATGACCGATGCCAAAGTGATCGCGACCGATCAGGTCGTGGTGGATGAGCGGGTCCGGGGCAAGTGCCGCATTCCCCTGTGCGTCGAGTACGGGGTGAGCGCCAACTGTCCCCCCCACTCCCCCACCCCGGCCGAGACCCGGGCGCTGGTGGGCCGCTATCAGTACGCCATCTTCATGAAGCGGGAGGTTAAGGCCGACGGCATGGCCGGCCCCGACGTGGCCAAAAACCTCATGCAGGGCAAGTTCGACCCGGAGCGGACCCAGCGGATGCGGGCGGTCCTGGAGATCCCCGCCCAGGTCGAATCGATGGCCTTCTACGATGGCTACTATCTCGCCCTCGCCTATGGGGGGGCCTGCAAGATCATGTACTGTGCGGGAGTGGAGTGCCAGGCAATCCAGCCGGGACAGCACTGCCGCTTCCCCTATCGCTCCCGGCCCTCGATGGAGTCGGCCGGGATGGATGTCTTCCGGATGTGTGCCCAGGTGGGCTGGGAGGTTTACCAGATCGGCAGTCAGACCGACCCTGCCTCGGTCCCCTGCGGCCTGCTGGCGGGCCTGGTCCTCATCCAGTAGCCGGGTGAAAGCCTCTTCACGGTCCATCCATCCGGATGCCGCGTAAACCTGCCCGCGAGAGCTCAAGAGAGGAGTTCAGGTCCCGGTCTCCACCAGCCGGTATCCCGGACGAAGGGACCCAGGGCCCATCCGCTTTTGGTCAACCAGGGTCAGGCCCACCAGCCGCTAGGGCGTGTTTGCAAACTCAAGAGCCACTCGATGCAGACCAGATAAGGCTCGATTGAGCCATGGCATTGGGGAAATCCGTTACAATTCCCAATCGAGTACCCAAGCCAATTCGGTGGCTATTGAGCTTTTGGGGGCCGCATGAACATCGACTTCAGAGGGGGGATAGACGGGCCAAATTGTCCCCATTTTCTATCGGTCGGTATCGCTCTTCCCTTATTCATTAAGGCTTTAGGGATAATGAGTTTGCAAACACGCCCTAGTCCTGCCTTGATTTTCGGTTCAACTCCTTCGCCTTAAAGAAGCCCACCGTTTACAGTGGGCTAAGCATCTGTGGCTATTCTGTGGGTCAACACTTCCAGGCTACCGCGACCAGTCGTTTGGCATTAATGCCGTATTCGTTACCGTCCAAGTCTCCGTATAGCTGCACCCTCTTGAAACCTGCTTGCTTCAACCGGTCTTTCAGTTCCTGGCCTGAATACACCGTATTATGATGGAGCTCAAATGTGCGGGCCTTTCCCTCCTTGATCAAAATCCACTCGTTCCGGATTCGGCCCCAATCGTCGAAAATCTTGCTCCGTTGGACCAGAATCGTCCCATCCGGCATCTCCTCGGAGGTGGTGGGTTGAAGCCCCCTGGCCAGCCCCTCCTTGCCCACCACGTCAATGAGACAGGCTCCACCTATCTTAAGGCTCTGGTAGATGTTCCGCAAGACCTTGAGGTCGTCCTCTGGGTTGTCAAAATAGCCAAATGACGTGAACAGGTTGAGCACCAGGTCGTAGGCATCCTGGCGGACAAAGTTCCGCATATCTTCCAGGATCCATTCAATCTGCACATTTCCCGCCTGTGCCCTCTCTTGGGCCTTCGCCAGGAGAAAGGGGGTTCGGTCCACGCCCATGACACAGATCCCCCGTTGGGCGAGGGGAACCGCGTGCCGGCCGGGCCCGCAGCAGAGATCCAGGACCGAGCTTCCCTGAAACCCGAGCAGTATGAGGATCTTCTCGACCTGTTCCTTTGCCAGCTCGAACCGCTCGCTACGGAACATGTAAGGGTACATCGCAATCCAAAATGACTCGTCTTCAAACCATTCGGCCATGACTTGGCTCACAGGGCTCAAATGGGCCTTTTTCGGTAAATTCGTGTGGTGGTCATGGGTACTTCTCCCGCTCTCGGATGGACTGCCTCCTCCCAGTCGGGATGGGACAGGGCATCGCCGCCGGTGAAGGCGAAGATCCGGGCCTCGATCTCCCGGGCGAAGTCGATCAGGTCGAAGAGGGTCTCCTTGGGCAGGGCCCGGGTGGCGCCCTTGTCGGAGCTGGCAAAGCAGTAGGCGCAGCTGGCGGCGCAGTAGCTGGTGATCTCGGCCATGACGCAGTAAGCCCGGCCCTCCCGGGCGTACCGCATCATCTCTTCGGGGTAGAGGTTGGCCTTGAACCAGGGATCGTCGCAGCCCTGGATGGACTCGATGATGGGGGAATGCTTGGACTCCATCGATTCGCTCCTCTTGGGTGGCCCCTCTCTGGAGGGCCTCTCGATTGATGGGGAGCGATCGCCCTGAGCGCTAGCGCTTGGGCGATGCTCAACGCGATCCTTCCAATCAGATGGCCCCGTTCTCTTGGAGCCGCCGCAGCTCCTCCGCGCTCAGGCCCAGCCGCTCCCCATAGACCTCCTGGTTGTGCTGGCCCATCATGGGGGCCGGGCGACGGACGCGGGCCGGAGTCAGGGAGAACTTGGCCGCTACCCCGTAGAGATCGATCTTGCCGGCCGCCGGGTGCTCCACCTCGGTCACCATCTCTCGCTCCCGGATGTGCTCGTCCCGAACGATCTGGGGAAAGCTGTAGATGGGGGCTACCACCAGCCCGGCCTCCACCAGCGCATCCACCACCTGCGACACTTTCTTGTCGCGGACCCATTGGGAGACGGCCCCGTCCACCAGCTCCCGATGCTGGGCCCGGTCGGTGGTAGTGCGGCTCCGGGGGTCCTCGATGAGCTCTTCGCGGCCCGCGATCTGACAGAACTTCTTCCAGTGGGAGTCCAGGACGATCCCGATGAAGACATGGCCATCCGGGCATTGGTAGGCATTGTAAGGGGCCCCCAGAGGGTGGCCGCTGCCGATCCTCTCCCAGCTGCGGTTCAGGTTGGAGGAAAGGAGGATGCCGCTTTCGCTGAGATAGAGGATCGTATCGATCTGGGAGATGTCGATGTGCTGCCCCTTCCCTGTGCGGTTCCGGTAATGGAGAGCGGCCAGGGCGGCCAGGGCCCCCTGCCAGCCGGCCAGGCTGTCTCCCAGGCCAAAGCCCGGGCGGGTAGGGGGGCCATCGGGCTGGCCCGTGACGTACATCAGCCCCCCCATGGCCTGGCCTACGGCATCGTAACTGGGCCGCTCGTGGTAGGGGCCAAACTGGCCGAAGCCCGAGACCGAGACATAAATGATGTCCGGCTTGACCCGACAGATCTCCTCATAGCCCAACCCCCAGCCCGCCATGGTACCCGGCTTGAAATTCTCCACCACGATGTCCACCCCTTGGGCCAATCGCCGGAAGAGCGCTTGCCCCTCGTGGTGCCGGAGATTGAGGGTGATATCCCGTTTGTTCCGATTGATGGAGAGGTGCTGGGCGCCGGTCTCCAAGGGCTGCTCGGAATCCACGAAGGGAGGCAGATGGCGCAAGATATCCCCCATCCCCGGGGGATCACACTTGACCGAGTCGGCCCCCAGGTCTGCCAGGACGGTCCCCACGTTGGGACCGGCAAAGTTGTGGGTGGCCTCCAGGACCCGGACCCCTTCCAGGGGGCCCACCGAATCGGGCAGCGCATTGCGGAAAAACTCCTCCTTCTTCATCCTTCGATCCTCCTCTCAAGCTCCATCCGCTTAGGGGGTAAGCCGGCTCTCCCTCAGCCCGGGCAGCTCCGGGGTGGTTGGCCCTTCCTCTTTCCTCTTCATTCCATCGGGTTTTTGGAGAAAGGGGCTCTCTAGGTACTGGTGCAAAAGCCTGGCCACGCTCTTCCGGCGTACTATCTCCCCATCTCTCCTCGGTTGACGAAGCGGCTCATACGCCAACAGATTGTTCCTGGCCAGCCCTTTGGGCCTCCTTCGGGAAGATCTTTTTCAGGCCGTTATGCCGGGCGCGTGCCGGGCGCGTAGCTCGTCGGGCATGATCACCACGTCATCGCAGCGATAGCATCCCCCCATGAACCAGTAGAAGAAATCCTTCTCCATGAATTGGGGGATCCTTTCTACGACTAGATCGACGCACTTCTCGGTCACTTCCACGCACCACTCTGGGTGGGGGGGCCGGTGGCCGTCGAACTGGGTCCCGCCCTGGGTCCACCACGGGGTGATCAGGGGCCAGATTCCCAGATCGGTCAGCTCCTCGGTGGCCTCGTAGAGGGTCTTTTTCGGCTCGATCCCGGCCACCAGCCCGGTGTAGACATAGGGAGAGCCGAAGAGCTTCTGGGCATACCTCAGGCCCCGGAGCCAGTGCTCCCTTCCGATCCTCTTGGACTTCCCCGGGCAGATGGCCCGGAACATGTCCGGGTCCCA
>JACOWJ010000002.1 GCA_016176845.1 Nitrospinota bacterium | reverse complement strand
TACCTTCCCTTCTGGGTTAAGGCGGATCAGCTGCCGGCGGCCCTCGAGGGGATTCGCGCCCTCGGGATCCAGGGGGTCAATATCACCATCCCTCACAAACAGGCCGTCCTGCCCTTGGTCGATGAGGTAAGGCCTGAGGCCCGGCTGATCGGGGCTTTGAACACCCTCCACAACGTGGAAGGCCGGCTCATCGGCTACAATACCGATGGGCCGGGTTTCATTGCCTCTCTGAGAGAGGATGCCGGCGAGGAGCCTCGAGGGAAGAGGGTGCTGTTGCTGGGGGCGGGAGGGGCAGCCCGCGGACTGGCCATCCACTTGATTTTGGAGGGCGTGGCCGAGCTAACGCTCGCCAATCGCACCCCCGAAAAGGCTCAGCAGTTAGCCACTTACGTCCGGGAGAAGCTGAGCGGGGCGACACTTCGGTGCCTTCCCTGGGGAGGGCGAGAGCTGGAGGAGCTCCTCCCGCAGGTGGAGATCCTCATCAATGCGACCTCCATCGGGATGCGTCCGGGCGACCCTCCCCTATTCAACTATGACCTGATCCGGCCCCACCAGCTGGTCTGTGATATCGTGTATCGGCCGCTGGAGACCCCTTTGCTGTTGGGTGCCGGACAGAGAGGCGCCCGGACCCTGGATGGGCTGGGCATGCTGATCCGCCAGGGTGCCTTGGCATTTCAGATCTGGACGGGCCAGGAGATGCCGGTAGGGCTCATCCGGCAGGTGCTGTTGGCGGAGCTGGGGTATAAATTAGGGGACAGGGAACAGGGGACAGGGTCCCAATAATCTGTACCCTAAAAATGGAAATTCCTATGCGATTAAGTTAGCTCGAAGCTCGTAGCTCATAGCAAAGACAAAGCTGCCTTTTTGCCTTTGCTATGAGCCATGAGCCATAAATCGGTCATGGTTCGACAGGCTCACCATGACCGGTCACCCTGAGCTTGTCGAAGGGTCAAAGGGCAAACCAACAAATCTCCAGATAGGTTTTCGTTCGGACACTATTTAGCTTAAAATGGAATTTCCTATACGATCAAGTGGGAAGCCATAGGTAAGCGACGGAGATGAGAAAGAGTTTCGTTTTATCGGCAATTGGAAAGGATCGACCTGGGATCGTGGCCTCGGTGACGAAGGTTCTCTATGAGTCCCATTGCAACATCGAGGACTCCAGCATGACCATCTTGAAGGGCGAGTTTGCCATGATCCTGATCGTTTCCGCGCCCGAAAGCCTATCCCTGCGCGAGCTGCAGGAGCGGTTCCAGGAAGCGGAGCGGTCCTTTGGCCTGTTCATCTTCCTGAAGGAGCTCGAGGAGATCGAGAGGGTGCCGCGGCTCTCCCTTGGGAGCCCCTACATGCTCTCCGTGCTGGGAAGCGATAAGCCGGGAATCGTCTATCGGGTCACGCAGGCTTTGGCCTCCTGCGGCATCAACATCACCGATTTGAATACCAAGACCTTGGAGTCCGGCGAGGTCCCGGTTTACGTCATGATACTGGAGATCGAGGTGCCCCCCGAGGTCTCTCCAAAGATGTTGAACGTCGAGCTGAAAAGGCTGGAGAAGGAGCTGAACATCGACATCACCTGGAAACCGATCAATTCCATCAAGCTCTGATTCGCCGAGACTTTTACCGTGAAAATGCCCGGGTCTCTCCAGGGTCCATTTTCATGACCGGGGGCGGCCAACTTAGCTTGGCCATGTCGGTTTTCAAACCTGATAATGCTCCCTTGTGTGTGGTTGAGCTGGAGGCAGCCCCTTCTCGATGATCCTGGAGATCCTGAAGTATCCTCATCCTTCCCTCAAGGCAAAGGCAGAAAAGGTAAGGGCCCTGGACGATGAGGTCATCCGACTGATCGATGATATGGTCGAGACCTTGTACGCCTCTCCGGGTGTGGGGCTGGCCGCGCCTCAGGTGGGCCACTCTCTTCGGGTGATCGCGATAGACGTCTCTCGCAATTCGGGGAATTCCAATCGTCGTGCCAAAGACCCGGGGCATGGGCTCATGATCCTGATCAACCCGGCGATCCTTTATCAGGAAGGAGAGAAGATGGTCCGAGAGGGATGCCTGAGCCTGCCGGAGTACACCGCCAACGTCAAGCGAGCCCGGCGGGTGGTGGTCAACGGGCTGGACCGGAACTGGAACCCGGTGGAGCTGACCTCCAAAGATTTCGAGGCCGTAGCCCTGCAACACGAGATCGACCATCTGGAGGGGATCCTCTTCATCGAGCGGGTTGGCTCCCTGAAGACCGATCTGTTCCGGCGCAAAGATATGGATTGAGCAGAGGAGCCAGAGAGGTTTTACCGTGAAAATGCCCGGGTCTCTCCAGATTCCATTTTCATGCCCGGGGGCGGCCAACTTAGCTTGGCCATGTCGGTTTCGGATAGACCGTTCATATCACCGGAACCAATCCTTGTGCCACCAAAACCACTCGGACGGCCGAAAGCGGATCTGCTCCTCCAATATTCCCATAAGCTTTTCCGCCTGGGCCTGCCGGTCATCCTCTCCTTTCCCGTTTTCCTCTAGGGCCGGGAAGATCTCGATTTGATGGAGGTTTTCCCGCAGCCGGCCGATGGTGAGCGGAACAATGGCCGCGCCTGTCATCCGGGCCAGGCGGGCGTAACCGTCGTAGATCAGGAAGCGGCGGGTCAAAAAGGGGACTTCCAGGTCGCTCGACTTGGCAAACTGGTCCAGGAAGAGCCACAGGATCCCGTTCCCCTTCAGGACCTTAACCAGGGAAAAGTAGGACTGACCCTTATAGAGGGTCTTGGCCCCAAAGCGCTCGCGTGCCTCCAGGAAGACCCCCTCGACGCGAGAGTCCTTTTCGGCCCGCACCAGGACATGGAAGGAATAGCCCTCCAATCCCAGCCTCAGCGGGACTAGCAAGAAGTTGCCCAGGTGGGCGCTCACGCAGATGACCCCCTTTCCTCGTCGGTGGGCCTCCTCCAGGTGATCCAACCCCTTCACCTGAATCCTCCGGGAGACCTCCCACTCGGGCAAATGGCAGAACCGGAACATCTCGAGCGGGACCAGGGAAAGACAGCGGAAGTTCTGCCGGGCTAACCGAGAAGAGGCCCCTCCGTCGGGGGGGAGGTCCAAGACTCGGTCGAGGTTGCGGATGGCCAGGGAGCGTTTCTTCCGCAGGAAGGCGAAGAGGAGGTCCCCCCCCAACCTGCCCAGGGGATAGATCCAATCCGGGGGCAGTCGACCGATCGCCCCCTTCAGGAGAGAAAGGGCCCGTGCCCCCAACTCCTGTCCAATCCGCTCGATCAGCGGTTTTTTCTTCTTGATTTCGCCCGGCATAATTGACCTCCTTCTCTACACCGAGGGTAGGGCCCTCGTACCCCTCCGCGAAAATGTGCGAAGGCTGAATATCATAACCTATTTTATGGTAAAACCTCTTGACTAAAATTCTGGGTTCCGCTAAACTCTTGCTCAATATGCTCCGACTTTGAGAACTTTGCAACGATAGCGCCTGGCCTTTGGGGCGGGCGAGGGTTGGAACGGGCATCCAAATAGGGATCAGGGAGGAAAGGGAAGATGTTATTAACGAACACCTTGTTGGTCGGGGATACGCTAAGACAGCACGCCCAGAAATACCCCAACAAAGACGCCATTATCTTCAAGGACCAGAGGATCACCTATAAGCAGTACAACGAGCGGGTGAACCGACTCTCCAACGGCCTCTTTGGCCTGGGCTTGAAAAAGGGGGATCGGCTGGGCATCCTCCTCATGAACTGCAGTGAGTACATGGAGGCCTATTTTGCCGCCAACAAGACGGGCCTGGTTGGGGTGCCCATCAACTACAACCTCAAGAGCGATGAGATCAAGTATATCCTGAACCACTCCGAGGCGGCCGGCCTGATCGTTGGCCCGGAGTTCCTGGAGCGGCTGGGCGCCGTATCCTCTGAGCTGAATAGCCTCAAACATTGCGTCTTCGTGGGGAAGGACACCCCCTCAAAAATGATCCCTTACGAGCAGCTGCTGGCTTCCAGCTCTCCGGAGGAGCCCCAGGTCGACCTGAAGGAGGCCGACCCCAACATGATTATGTACACCTCGGGGACCACCGGTTTTCCCAAAGGGGCGATGCGCAGCCACCGGGCCAATACGCTGCTCTACATGTACTCCTGCATCGAGTTCGGCTTCACGGAAGAGGACATAACGATCAGCTGTGGTCCCCTTTACCACGCTGGCCCCGGTTTCTTCAATCACATGCACATCTATATCGGCGGCACCGTCCTGATCAAGGACAAGTTTGAGGCCCGCGACGCCCTGAAGACGATCCAGGATGAGAAGGTCACCACCGGCTTTATCGTCCCCACCATGTACAACCTGATGATGCAGTTGCCGGAGGAGGAGCTCAAGAGCTACGATGTGAGCTCGATGCGGGTGGTCATCTCCGCCGCCGCTCCCCTCCACACCAAGACCAAGGATTGGATCCTGAACTACTTCACCAACGCCAAGCTATCGGAGGCTTACGGGGCCACGGAGCTGGGGATCTGCACCAACCTGAAGCACCGCGATCAGCGCCGCAAGATCCGGTGCGTCGGCCAGGGCGTCTTCGGGTACGAGATGAAACTGCTGGACGAGGATGGCAACCCCGTCAAACCGGGTGACCCGGGCATCCTGTACGCTACCGGTCCCTGCATGCTGGACGGCTATTATAAGAACGCTAAGGCGACCGAGGAGAACTCGGCCGGCTCCTGGTTCACCGTGGGCGACATCGTGAAAGAGGACGATGAGGGATATTATTACGTGGTCGATCGCAAGTCCGACATGGTGATCAGCGGCGGCGTGAACATCTACCCGGTCGAGATCGACAACTGCATCATGAGCCACCCCAAAGTGGCGGACGTAGCTGTGATCGGGATTCCCGATGAGCTCTGGGGCGAGTCGCTCAAGGCCTTCGTGGTGATCAAGGGGGGAGAAGCCTGCACGGAGGAAGAGATCGTCGAGCACTGCCGGCAAAATCTGGCCCCTTACAAGAAGCCCAAGTCGGTCGAGTTCGTCCCCGAGCTGCCCCGCAACCCGTCGGGCAAGATCCTGAAACGGGTCCTGAGGGATCAGTTCTGGAAGGGACAGGAGAGCGGCGTCTCCTAAGAAGGGGTTAGCCGTTAGGGGTTAGGGGTTAGCCAGAGGCGCCGTGGAATAGTTTTTACTACATTCGTGTCAACTTGAGGTTTAATCCTGGGAGCGCGGCCATCTTGGCCGCTATTTGCGGGCGGGGAGGCCCGCGTTCCCAGGGGTTAGGTTGACACGAATGGTTTTTACTAATCCCTAATCCCTCGGAGAGGAAAAGATGGTATCTGACGGCATCCTCCGGATGGGAGCGACCCTGAGGCAGCATGCCCTCCGCTATCCTCAAAAGATGGCGGTGGTCTTCGAGGATAAGGGGCTTACTTACCAGCAATTCAATGGTCGGGTCAACCGTCTGGCTCAGTCCTTGCTTTCCCTGGGATTGGGCCAGGGGGACAAGGTTGCCACCCTGACCTTCAACTGCCCCGAGGTTTTGGAGGTCTATCTGGCCAGCGCCAAGATCGGGGCGGTGGCCGTTCCTCTCAACGGCGAGCTCAAAGACGAAGAGATCCGCTATATTCTCGACCATTCCGACTCTCGCGTGCTGGTCTTAGGGAAAGAGTTCCAGGAGAAGGCCCCCTTCCTGATGTCAAGGTTAGGCAAGGTGAAGGCTTACCTGGCCCTGGGGGAGGAGCCGGAGGGAGAAGGCCTCCTCTCTTACGAGCGATTTCTGGCCGAGGCCACGGAGCGTGAACCGGAGGTGGTCCTGTCAGAAACCCTGCCAGGAATGATCTTCTATACCTCCGGGAGCATGGGCTTCCCCAAGGGGGTGGTTCGCAGCCACCGGGCCAATGTATTGGCCTATCTTTACGGGGCGGTGGAGTTCGGCCTGACGGAGAGGGACATTGGCCTATGCGCCTGCCCCCTCCACCGGGCAGGGTCGGCCCTGATCTCCTTAATGTCGCTTTATTTGGGGGGAACGGTTTGCCTCTTGAAGGGATTTTCTCCCGCGCGCGCCCTGCAGGCCATCCAGCAGGAGAAGGTCACTTTCTCGCTAATGACTCCCCAGATGTTCGATGCCCTCAGGATGCTCTCGGAGACCGGCGTGAAGGAGTATGATGTCAGCTCCTTGCGGTCCCTGATCTCTTCGATGGCCCCCCTGCTTACCCGGGCCAAGGAGTGGGTCCTGGGTTACTTTAAAGGCGTTCAACTCTACGAGGCCTATGAGGCGACCGAGCTGGGCTTCTGTACGATTCTTAAGCCCGCGGACCAGCGTCGCAAGGTGCGGTGCGTGGGCCAGCCCACACTAGGCTACGAGGTCATGCTCCTGGACGAGAAAGGACGGGAGGCCTCGGCCAGCGAGGCTGGGGAGCTGTTTGCCCGGGGCCCTTGCCTGTTCAGTGAGTATTACAACGACCCCAAAGCCACGGCGGCCAATTCCCGTGGGGAGTGGTTCTCGGTGGGGGATATCATGTGCCGCGACGCAGAGGGCTATTACTATATCGTGGAGCGGAGGCCCGACCGGGTCTGCGTGGACGAGAGCGAGCTCTATCCCTCGGAGATCCATCGGGTCATCATGAGCCACCCCAAGGTCAAGGAGGCCGCGATCTTTCCCGTACCCAGCGGGCGATGGGGAGAAGCCTTCCAGGCCCTGGTGGTCCTCAAAGAAGGGGAGACGGCTACCGAAGGGGAGCTGATGGCCTACTGCCAGGATAAGCTCTCCACTTTCCAGCGGCCGCAGGCGATCGACTTCATCGGGGAGCTGCCCCGCCATCATACCGGAAAGATGCTGAAACGGACCTTCCGGGAGAAATATTGGCAAGAGCAAGAGGGAATGAACCCTCCCACTTCTTCTCTTTCCCCGGGACCCTAGCACGCCTCCATGGGAGGTCTCATTCTAGCAGAGCGGTTGGCCACGCCACTTCAGATCGAGTAATACTTAACGCTGGCGTTTGAAGAGGCCTATAAGATCAGGCAAAAGCCTGTCACAGAGGAGGTCATCGAAAGCGTGCCGTCCAAAGACATCAACGGATTAGAGCCCAAATTAACGCGTCACGGCTACCACACCAAAGCGTTAGCAGAACTGCTGAACGTGCGGCCGGGATATGACGCAGTAGGCAGTAGAGACCTATCCCTAACCCATTGAAAAATATGAAGGCTTCCGGATCAATTTTTGGTTTTCCCCCGATTATTGAGAAGGTACGGATTCGCGTTCCAGAATTGCGAAATCCCCCTCCGCCTTGCTCACCCATTCAGCGGTCATCGGCTTCATAGAGTACCTTCCCTTTTTCCAGGATCTCGCGCATGAAACTGTCCCCCATGGCTATACGCTTGCGCACCTTTCCAGGGGTGCGTATGATAAGGTCCACGGGGAAGGAGGGCTGGAGCTTCAGCCGTATTTCCACCGATTTGAAAACAGCCTTACCCTCAAAAGGGAGGATGACCAGCAAGTCCACGTCAGAATCGGCCGTTGGGGTGCCCCGTGCATACGAGCCAAAGAGCACGACCCTATCCGGGTGAAACTCCTTTACAATACAGCGGCTAAGATCTTCGATCTGCTCCATGGTTACCATTTCTTGCCTCCCAAGGATGCCGCCACGTATCCCGAATCACTCTCATCCGGTCGGGTGCCCATCCGACATTTATGAAATCTACTTCAAGGATCACCGATTGTAGAAACCCCAGCCCAAACCGGGCGGCCAGCCCATCCCTCCATACCCATAAGTCACGGACCACCTGCTCACCTCTGTCGGGGATATGGGACGCCAGCCGGCTAGCCGGTCCAGGACTCCAAAGACCTTCTCCTTCTTGAGCCAAGAACTTCGTCACCCTACTCTCCAAATGCTTCCTGCAGGGCAGTCAGCCCGGGACCGAAGGCGTCAGGGCTCTCCAGTACTGCCACCTTCCGTGCTGCCATCTCTTCCAGTAACACGGCAACGGGCAACCCGGCTCGTTCTGCTGCCTGTCGCAAATCCAGTTGCCCTTCCTGGTAAGCACGGATGGCTTCGCTTACTCTGAACTGCTGCATCCCCTGAAGGACCCACTGCCGCATGAGCGCGGCCTCCGCATAAGCAGTCCCTCTCACCAGATGCGCCAATTCCTCGGATTCTTCTGAGGTCAGGCGAATAGATTTTGTCACCCGCCTGGTCGTCGCAGGGGTTTTCGTTTCGATGCTCATGATCCCTCTCACCTCTCTCCATGACTTTGCGCCAGGGCCTCCAATGACTGCCGCGCTGCCTGCATCACGATCTGTGCTGTGTTTGCAGCGATTCCGTCCAACTTGTTGGCGGTGCTGTGATAGGACAATATTTGCGCCTGATAGAGATAGACAATGAGCTCGGGCACTGTCACCGCCTTGATGCCGCGCTGCCGCGCGAGCGTGAGGGGACGCTGCTCGTTAATGAGCAGCCACCAGCCCTCTTCCTCCGCGAGCGCGAGTGCCATCGCCTCGGCACGATGGAATTGGGGTTGCACACGAGTCGGGTTGCGGATGGAAATCAGGCCCTGACCCTCCAGCAGCCTAAACATCTCCTGGTAGCCATAGACCCGTTGAGGGTAACGAGGACCAGGCGCTAACACCTCGTTCCGCACTGTCTCTGGGACGAAGACGGTGAAAAAGCGAAACAGATAGGACAGGACATCTACCCGATGTCCCAATACCCAGAAGGATGTTTCCATGACTCCCTCTTGCTTCTTCATGATTTTATTGTAAACATAAGAAGCATAATTGTCAACTCTTGAAGGGGAAAAAAGGAAAGTCAACCCATCTTCCCCCTGATCTCCCCCATCTTCATTTGACCCCCGGGCCCCGTTGTGGCATAATAGAAAACACATCACGCCACGGCTTGTCAGGGTTCAAGGCGATTCATCGGCGGCCCTCTTCAGGGGTGCCCCTGGCCGGAGGGCAAGGTTGACCGAAACAAGGCTTTACTACGCCATTGCGGATACCCTATGCAGCGACGAATTCGCTTTTCTTGACTTGCGGTCTGCCCCGGCCTACTTTGCTCAGCAGGTTTTAGCGGATGGAGCGCTCCTGTTTTGATAGGATTAGGGATATAAGACATAGATAGTGTCTGAACGAAAACCAGGTAAAGATGTCATTTCGAGGAGCGCAGCGACGAGAAATCTTGATACGAAAATAGCCCCTCACCCCAACCCTCTCCCCCGAAGGGAGAGGGAGCCTCACAGGCCATTTTCATACGCTTGGGTGTCCTAATGGGCATGGATGATTATTGGAAAATAGACAGCTCAAGATTTCTCCCTTTGGTCGAAATGACAAAAAAAGGGGTTTTCGTTCAGACACTAGATAACGCAAAGCGCCTGAGATGCGGAAAGGAGGCTGAGGAATTCCGTGAAAAAGGTCTACTTAGATAATAACGCGACTACGGCTTTAGCCCCTGAGGTGCTGGAGGCAATGCTTCCCTTCTACCGGGAGGAGTTTGGGAACCCTTCCAGCATTCACGCCTTCGGTCGGGGAGTGCGGGTGGCGATCGACGAGGCCCGAGAGGAGGTGGCGAAGCTCTTAGGGGCGGAGCCTGGCGAGGTGATCTTTACCAGTGGCGGCACGGAGGCGGACAACTTCGCCATCAAAGGGGTGGCTTACGCCTGCCAGGAATACGGCCGGCATATCATCACCTCGACCATCGAGCACCCGGCAGTCCTCAACTCCTGCCAATACCTGGAGGAACGTGGCTTCCGGGTGACCTATCTGCCGGTAAACGGCCAGGGCCTGGTGGATCCGGAGGATGTCGGGAAAGCCATTGACCGAGGGACCATCCTGATCACCATCATGCACGCCAACAACGAGACTGGGTCCCTCCAGCCCATCCGAGAGATCGGAAAGATCGCCCAGGAAAGAGGGATTTGCTTCCATACCGACGCGGTTCAGAGCATGGGCAAGGTTCCATTCCAGGTCAAGGAGCTGGGGGCCAATCTCCTCTCCCTCTCGGCCCACAAGATTCATGGTCCCAAGGGGGTGGGGGCGCTGTACTTGAAGAAGGGGACCAAGCTCCATCCCTTGCTCCATGGGGGACATCATGAGCGTGGCTGGCGGGCAGGCACGGAGAACGCTGCCGGGATCGCGGGGTTGGGCAGGGCCTGCGGGTTAGCGGCCCAAGGCCTTCCCGAGGAGGTCCAGCGGTTGGCAGCCCTCCGGGATCGGCTCGAACAGGGGATCCAGGAGAAGATCCGGCAGGTCAAGCTCAACGGCCATCCCACGAAGCGACTGCCCAATACGCTGAACTGCAGCTTCTGGGCCATTGAGGGAGAGTCCCTGATGATCAACCTGGACCTGGAGGGGATCGCCGTCTCCACGGGTTCGGCCTGTGCCTCGGGATCGATCAATCCCTCCCATGTCCTGCTGGCGATGGGTATCCCCGAGGAGATCTGCCGCAGCTCTTTGAGGTTCAGCCTGGGCCGGTTCAATACCGTGGAAGAGATCGATTACACCCTGGAGGTGCTGCCCCGGATTGTCGATCGGCTGCGGAAGATGTCTCCGCTATGGAAGGGATAGACACGAAGGCTTCGCCATTGCAAAATGCAAAATGGAAAATGGAAAATGGAAAGTGCGAACTTAGATTCCTCGCTTTGCTCGGAATGACAAACGTAGAAGCTGTCATTCCGAAGGAGCGATGTGAGCCGAAGCCCTGAGCGAAGCGAAGGGGACTGAGGAATCTTAAAATGGAAATTCCTTGACGATTAAATTAGCTCATAGTTCGTGGCCCAAAGCTGAAAAAGGAAGCTCCTGCTTCTTTAAATTTAAAATTTCCAATTTTCAATCTTCAATTTTCAATTCGCCCCGAAGGGGCGTCGCGGGCGCTAATAGCGGTTTTCAAAGTAATCTTCGAGGATCTGGCGGTGATCGAAGGCCAGCTCGGGCAAGTTTTCCCGTGTGAAGAGCCCTGCCTTCTGAGCATCGTCGCCGGCTTTCGGCTCCCCATGGGCCGTGGCCAGGTAAACGGTGGTGATGTTATGCTGCCGGGGGTCCCTTTTCGGATCGGAATAGGCGTGGAATTGCCGCACCAGGGTGACTTCCAGCGAGGTCTCTTCTCGGGCCTCCCGTACAGCCGCCTCTTCCAGGGACTCTCCATAGTCCACGAAACCTCCGGGGATGGCCCAGGCCACCGGGGGATTCTTCCGATAGATGAGCACGATTCCCCTTTCACCCCGGCCTGTTTCGCATTCGATGAGGATATCCACCGTGGGCGTGGGGTTGAGGAACTTCTTGATCGGGTAGCCACACTGCGGGCAGTGAACAGGCTGAGCCATGATCCTCCTCCGGTCTTTTGGCCTTTCTTCTCGACCTTTGACCATAATTCCCATATTAGTCATTATACGAAGGGGAAGACGGCAAAGCAAAAGTAAAATTGGACAGGTGGAGGTCATGGTGGTCGACGGAAGGGCGATGGCGGAGCGGATCCAGGAGGAACTGCAGGAGGAGGTGGCTGCCTTGAAGGGGCAGACCGGGATTATGCCCGGGCTGGCCATGATCTCTGTGGGCGAGGATTTCCCGAGACAGGTCTTTTTCCGCCGGCAGCAGGTCGCGTGCAATCGGGTGGGCATCACCCTCTTTGCCCTTTGCCTGCCCTGCGCCACTTCTCAGGAAGAGGTCATCGGGTTGATGCAGAAGCTGAACACCAGCCCACTGGTCCACGGAATCCTCATTCAGCTTCCCCTCCCGGCCCACCTGGAGGCGACGGCCATTTTTCAGGCCTTAGATCCCCGAAAGGACGTGGACGGCCTCCATCCCTTGAACATCGGCGAGCTGCTGGCCGGTACGGCCGCGCTGGTCCCCGTGACCCTTTCCGCCATCCTGGAGATTTTTGAGAGAAACCGCGTGGAGCTGATGGGGAAGCGGGCCCTCATCCTGGGCCGGGCTGAGGGCTTCGCCAGGCCCCTGGCGATGCTCCTGGTCAACCGATTTGCCACCGTCTCCGTGGCTTCCCAGTGGGATGACGGGGTGGTGGACCTCTTGAAAAAGGCCGAGATCCTCATCACGGACCTCTATCGTCCTCAGTCGATTACCGGGGAGATGGTCCGGCCGGGGAGCCTGATCATTGACCTGGGCTTTAACGCACGGCAAGGTCGCCTCATCGGAGACGTGGAGTCCTCGTCGGCCTCCCAGGTTGCTGCCCTGCTGGCCCCTGTGCCGGGAGGAGTCGGCCCATTGATCGTCTCCATGCTCTTGAAGAATACCGTGATGGCCTATCGCCGGCAAGTGCTGGGGCTGGAGGTCGACGTGGAGGAGATATGGAGGAGAGGGAGATAGGACCAAAACGACATGGCCAGGCAGAGTCGGCGGCCCCCTGGAATGAAAATGGGCCACCGAAAGACCCCGACATCCCTGCGCTAACAACCCCGTGGGGGGATTTTCTCCCTTGGGCCAGGCAGACCGTTTACACGGTGAGCGAGCTCACCCAACAGATCAAGCTGATTTTGGAGGGGGAGCTCCCGGAGGTCTGGGTGGAGGGAGAGATCTCCAGCTTGCGACGGCCTTCCTCCGGTCATCTCTATTTTACCTTAAAGGACAGACAAAGCCAGATTCGGTCCGTGCTCTTCAAATCCCAACAACGAGGGCTGAAGTTCGAGCTGGAGGATGGACTCGAGGTGATCCTTCGGGGGCGCCTGTCGGTTTACGAACCGCGGGGTGAGTATCAGATCATCGTGGAGCACCTGGAGCCTAAAGGGATTGGGGCCATGCAGCTGGCCCTGGAGCAGCTGAAGGTGCGGTTGGCAGCCGAGGGGATTTTTGACAGCCAGCGTAAAAGGGCCCTTCCTCTTCTGCCCCAGAAGATCGGGATCGTGACTTCCCCCACAGGAGCGGCGATCCGGGATATCCTGCAGGTGATTCACCGGCGCTTCGCCAACGTCAGCGTCCTCCTCTATCCCGTCCGGGTTCAGGGGGATGGGGCCGCCCAAGAGATCGCCGAAGGGATCCGGGCACTGAACCTCTTCTCTGACATCGATGCCCTGATCGTGGGCCGGGGAGGGGGATCGACCGAGGATCTGTGGGCCTTTAACGAGGAGGTGGTGGCCCGGGCGATCTTTGCCTCCTCCATCCCCGTGATCTCCGCCGTAGGCCACGAGATCGATTTCACCCTCGCCGATCTGGTGGCCGACCTGCGGGCCCCCACCCCATCGGCGGCAGCAGAGCTGGTGGTCCAGAATAAGGAAGAGCTTTTCGCCCGGCTGCAATCCCTCCAGATCCTGCTCTCCCAACAGATCCGGTCTATCCTGGGTCATATCCGCCATCAACTCCAGCAACTGGTTCAACGGCGGGGCCTCTCTCTTCCCCAGGAAGCGGTCCGGTCCTACCAGCAGCGGCTGGACGAGCTGATATCCCGCCAGGAGAGGGCCCTCCGACAGGACTTGATTGCCCGGAGGAAGGAGCTGGAGTCACTCCTGGCGCGGCTCAACGCCCTTAGCCCTCTGGCCAGTCTGGAGAGGGGATATAGTATTTGCCGGAAGCTCCCCTCAGGCGCGGTCGTGAAGGATGTCGATCAGGTCGAGGTCGGAGAGCAGGTGGAGGTCATCCTCCATCGGGGAGAGATCCGCTGCCGGGTGGAAGAGAAGGGCTCAAAGATCTAAGGGACCCTGTAAAATTAAACTGTACCAGACAGCGCCTGCAGAGGCCAGCGTAGGGGCGACCCGCCGGGTCGCCCCTACAACCGTTATCCGGGATGTTTAATTATTTTTGAGTCCCTAAAGCGAAATCGGCCGGGAAGTGAAACTGGCCTCCCGGCTGTGCAGGAACCGAGCAGGGTAGTCAGGCGCAAGATGGGGGGAACCATGACGGAGCTCAGGTTTGAGGAAGCGATGGCCCGGTTGGAAGAGGTGGTCAGGAGATTAGAGGCGGGAGATCTCTCCCTGGAGGAATCCCTTCAGATTTTCGAGGAGGGCATCGGGCTTTCCCGTTGGTGTTTAAGAAAGCTGGAGGAGTCGGAGAAAAAGGTGGAGATCTTGCTGCGCAACCCGGAGGGGGAATGGGAAGCCCAGCCCTGGGACTTCGAGAGACAGCTGCCTGAGTTGGAAAACGCGAAAAGGAATGCCAATGACCAATGAAAGCGGGACCCTCATGGGGAGGGAGCGGTTCGAGATGGAGCGGGCGGAGCGGAGCCGCAGGGTCCGGAGATACATTCAGGAGGGGGAGTATCTTCAGCGTTTCCGGCCGCCTCATTTACAGGAGGCGACACTCAGTTACGTTCGGCGGGGAGGCAAGTCCCTGAGGGCAATGGTGCTGTTGCTCTCCTGCGGGGCTGTTGGAGGAGAAGAGGAAAGGGCCCTGCCTGCGGCGGCAGCGGTGGAGCTTTACCACTTGTGGACGCTGGTACACGACGACATCATCGACCGGGATGACCTGCGGAGGAACGGTCCGACCGTCCACCACGATTTCTATCGACGGGCCGTTCAGGAGTTAAGCTACCCCGAAGAAGAGGCCCGCCATTACGGATTATCCATCGCCATTCTGGCAGGCGATCTCCAACATAGCTGGGCCCTGGCCTTCTTAACGGAGCTGCACCGAAACCTTGGGGTCGATTCGGAGGTGGTGCTCTATCTAATCCGGGAGTTGGAGACTCGAGTGATCTCCACCCTGCTGGAGGGAGAGACTCTGGACTTCCAGTTCGCTGCCGTGCCTTTCCAACAGCTGGATCCCGAGAGGATCCTGGACATGCTGTGGAAGAAGACCGGCAATCTCTTGGGGTTCTGTGGTCTTGCCGGGGCATTGATTGGTCTGAACCGACCGGAGCCTGAAAACAAACGGGTGCGCGCCCTTGCCTCCTTCGCCGGCAAATGCGGCATTGCCTTCCAATTGCAGGACGACCTGTTGGGGGCGATCGGCGACCCGTCCAAGCTGGGCAAACCGGTGGGCTCAGACATCCTGGAAGGAAAGAAGACTTTAATCGCCTACCATACCTTCCATCGACTGGACGGGGCAGGAAAGAGGCAGTTCGAGCGGATCTTTGGAAGTCGCCAGGCCACGCCCGCCGAATTGGAGGAGGTCGTTAACTATTTCCGGGAAACGGGAGCCCTTAACGATGTCCGCTCTCTGGCTCGCTCTTATCTGGAAGAGGCCCTGGAGCTCCTGCAGCCCTTGCCTCCTTCGCACTATAAAGATCTTTTGGCCCTCTGGGCCGATTCTATGCTGAATCGGGATCTCTGATCCTTTACATCGCTCCCGGCAAACGATCATGACCAACCAGGGTTGCTCGCCCCCGCAGATGAAAAGGTCCTTAAGAAAGACCCAGGCATTTTCACGGTAAAAGCCGCAAAAATCACTTGACTGAAATCCCTCGTTCCGCTAAACTTTTCCGTAATAAGGAGCGGGAGTAATTACCAGGAGAATCGTTCAGACCACTACCCAAGCCGGCGTAGCTCAGTGGTAGAGCAACTGATTCGTAATCAGTAGGTCCGGGGTTCAAATCCCCGCGCCGGCTCCAGGAAAGGCAAGCCTTCCCAGGGATGAGGAGTTATACCCTAACCCACTACTACAGCAACCTTACAGCAACCCAACTCCGTACCCCTCCTCTTTTAACCTTTCTTGAGCATGGTGTTCAACTTGTCCATCGCCCTGATCTCTAAGTCCAGAGAGACGTGGCTGTACAGGTCCAGGGTGATCGCAATCTGATTGTGGCCCAAGATGGTCTGGACAACCTTGGGGTTCTCTCCCTGCTTTAACAGGAGGGTGGCCGTGGTATGCCGGAGGTCATGGATGCGGAAGTGGGGGAGTCCCGCTCTCTTGAGCATCCTGTCAAAAGACCTGGCGAAGTTCCTGGGGTTGATGGGCTTTCCATCGGCCTGGCAGAAGACCAGCCCTTTGTCCTGGTAGGCCTGCCCCAGCAGGAGTTTCTCTTGGGACTGACCGGCCTTGTGGCGCCTGAGGGCCTCCAATACATCCTGGGGGATGGGGATGGTGCGCCTGGATTCCTTCGTCTTGGGTTCGCCAAAGACGTGGTTATGTTTCCTCTCTCCGCCATCGCGGTTCCTTACCCGGATCAAGGTCTGCCGGACGTTTAGCAGGCCCGTCTGGAAGTCGATATCCTGTCACCGGAGGGCCAACAACTCTCCACATCTTACCCCGGTGGCCAGCCCCAAGTAGATAGCCGGAAACAGCCGATCGCCTCGGATAGCCGCCAGCAATTGGGCCACCTGGCCTTCCGTCATGGGTTGGATCTCCCGCTTGACCACTTTGGGGGGAGAGGCTACATCGGTAACATTGCGCACTACCAAGTTGTTTCTAACGGCCTGCTCCAGAGCCCCATGCAGCACTGTATGGGTGAGCCGGACAGTCCTGGCAGAGAGGCCGCCCTTGAGTTTCTCGTTGTAAAGGTGTTGCAACTGCTCTGGGCGAAGGTCCTTGAGTGGGACATGACCCAGGGTCGGGTTGATGTAGGTGTGAATCAGGAATTCGTAGCTGTCATATGTGCGTGGCCGTACTGCAGATTGTTTGTACTCCTGGAGCCATATGTCCAACCATTGGCTCAATGTGACTTTCTGCGGGGCAACAAATGATCCCCGAGAGAGATCACTCAGTGCTTTCGTAAGTTGGTCGGCCGCCTCAGCCCGAGTCTTGCCGTAAAAATAAGCTCGTTTGGGCTTGCCGGTCTCCGGGTCTCGCCCGATGGTAACCTGAGCCATCCACAACCCATCTTTCCTCTTAACGATGCTCCCCTCGTTATTTCCGCGCTTCTTGGACATAGGCTTCCTCCGTGTGGTTCGGGTTAAATGAGAAGGGGGCCGGAGGATCTCCCCCCAGGCCCCCGAGGGTGCCGGCAGCGGCTCACCAGGATGTCCGATAAGCCCTTCTGGTTGACCAACCCATATCGAGGTATGGGTCCTTCACCCGTCAAAGACCGTCCGCCCTGGTCTCACGCCTGCGGGTTCGAGGTTAAAAGCCTTTGCCTGCCCGAGGTCGGGTTGCCCCGGATTTGAGATCGGCGCTTGAACCGGGTGAGCGGTAGCCTTTGGACTCTTTCCGATCTCCCCCTTAAGTGTTGGGTATAATATAGCGCTAACAGAGCTATATGTCAATAGTATATTTATCCAAGAAATACAAATATTCACTGCAAAGCATGTTTGACGTTTAGTTTTTAAAGAGCTATATTTATTTGGCAGAAAGGAGGAACGCCATATGAAGAGGGAAAAGAAAAGGCTTCACCCCGGCCGCCCGCCCAGCAGGCCCAGCCACCCGCTCTATCGCCTCTTCGAGGAAAGAGGCATCGACAAGTATAGCTTTGCCCAAGCCATGGGAATCACGCGGACATATCTGGATAAGATCCTGTCGGGAGTGAAGCGCCCCAGTGCCCCCCTGGCCCTTCGGATGGCTGGCTTCCTGGGCTTATCCCTGGAGGAGGTCCTGTTCCCCGGCGCCCGTGGGAGGAAAGAGGGAAGCACCCTACAGGGAGACGCTGAGCACTCGCCCCAGATCCCGGCCCAATCGGGAGCCAGGGCTTAAGGATAGATCATGCCACAGAGGGAACTACTCTACGCGACAGGCGACACTTGGGCTTTTGCCTTACTCCCGCAAGGGTTTATCCGTCGCCTTTGATACGCGACAGTTACGCGACACTTGCCAGTCGAAGAGCGGACCGCCAGGATCGAGGGCATCCTCGAGCAGATGAGCGAGCGGATCTCGGATCTCCGGGCCGAAGTAACAGAGCGGATCTCTGCCCTGGAGGGCAGGGTCTCCTCCCTCGAAACCAAGGTTGAAGGCCACCTCCAGGTCCACCTTGGCCAGCAGATCCAGGACAACTTCCGCTGGACCATGGCCATCCTCATCGGCTCGTGGGTGACGATCATTGCCGTGATCCTCGCAAGGGGGTGAGGGGCTTGACTCCCGCCCCCCTGGTGGTGATCCTGACGGTCGCCCTGGCCATCTGGCGCTACGTGGCCCGGGGGGTGGGGGACCAGGACGGGCTGATCATCGCGGGGGGCGGGGTGGTGGTCTTCATGGTGGTCCAGTTTTTCATGAGGAAGGCAAGATAGGGAGAAGTTAGACGTCGCGGGAGGATCGATGGAGTACCTTTTCCTTTTTGGCGCTGGAGCGAGCTACGGCTCGGACTCGCAGAACACGCCGCCGCTCGGGGCCGGTCTCTTCGACGAACTGCGACGTTTCAATCCGGATACTTGGGGCACTATCGGAGGCGCGCTCGCGACTGAGTTTCGGCAGGATTTCGAGCAAGCGATGAAGTCCGTGAACCCCCAGGCTCTTGCTTCGCTGCAACGGGCGATGGCAGCCTACTTCTTCCAGTTCGCGCCTCGTACTTCGAGCCTGTATTTTCAGCTCGCCCAGCGCATCGTCGCTTCCAAAGGCTGGTCTGGCGCAGGATGCACCTTGAACTATGAGCGCCTGCTCGAAGTCTCGTTGCTTGCTTCCGGGATTCGAACGTTCGTAGGTGAACGGGCACCCGGTTTATCTGGCGTCGAGCTTTGCCTCCCTCATGGCTGCTGTCACCTTTTTTGCGATGCCGTGCAGGGAACGGCTGCTGGAGTTTCCTTCCACGGGTTTGGCGTACAAACGGACGGGCCGGTGACCGTGATCGCCGATCCCCAAAAGCATCGCGCACGTATTCTCGGGGATGCGTTTCCTCCCGTGATGAGCTATTTCGAGCCGGCCAAACAGACAACGGCCGGGCGCTCTTTTATCGAGGGACAGCGGAATCGGTGGGCAGCCCTTGCGACGAGTGCCAAGACGATCGTGGTCGTAGGGGTTCGTGTGCGACCTCACGATAACCACATCTGGAAGCCCCTTTCGAGTACGAGCGCGAGGATCGTGTACTGCGGCGGGCCGTCTGGTTCACCCGAATACCTAAGTTGGGCGTCTGCTGCGAGAGCCGGACGTGCCGACCGCGTTCTGAACGGATACTTCAGAGATGAATTCGCTACTATTTGCGCGGAGGCCGGTCTTTGAGTGCGACGGCCACGTCTAACGAGGGTTTGCAGGCGACGCCCAATAGCCTCTGCTCGTACATCGCTCCCGCTATCGGGCGCACCTGACACCTGGCGTTCTGTCACTCTAGACCACGAGCCCGAGATTTCAGACGTGCAACGCGTCGCGTTTAGACGAGGCTTAAGGTTTTCATCGGGTTATACTTCCAATTTCTGAAGAAGCTGTTTACAGAGAGGTATGTTAGTCAAAACTACCTGAACATAAGGACATGCATTGTGAACGGAGGATGGCGAGGAGAATTACGCGATCGAATTGTGAGAATACCGCAACACAGTCGTGAACAGGCACATACCCATTTTGTGGGGAAAACAAAAATGACGATATCGCAAGTTGATTTTGGACGAGTCGATGCAGAGAGAGATACTAATCTTGTAGATTACTTTGTTGACACTGGTGTGTTCGACAAAATTAGAAACGGGAAGAAGCAATATGTGATCGGACGGAAGGGGTCCGGCAAGACGGCGATATTCCGGGTAGCCAGCAAAGAACGATTAGGAGTGCCAGTCATTCCATTAGACTTTGCGGAGTATTCTTGGCCAGGTCATAAGGCGATCAAGGAAGACGGAGTTCCACAAGAAAGTGCGTACATCGGCTCGTGGCGGTTTACTTTTTTGATCGCTACTCTCCGGCATTGGAGCAATACAGCTGGACCCGAATTGGCGAAGGAATCCAGGGATCTACTGAAAAAAATTTATCGAGAGGAAGAACCAGGTTTCCTGGAATCCTTAATCGACAAGTTCCGCCGAGTCAGGAAAATTGAGGGTCCATCACTGGAAGGCGTTGGGGGATTGGGCGGATTCGAACTCGAGGACAAGGCTGGTCCAGTGCTGGCGCAAACGATCAGTCAATGGAGCCGAGTTCTCATGGATTTTGTTGCAAAGCACTTTCCATTAAACCCATTCACAATGGTACTCGACCGCCTGGATGACGGATGGGATGCTTCGGACGATTCCAAGATGCTTCTTGCGGGTGCCATCAAGGCCTCTCGTGATTTCAATGCCAAACTACAACTCAAGCAAAGACCAGCACCGGTTATAGTATTTCTGCGAAGTGATATATATGATGAGCTGCAATTCAATGATAAGAACAAGATCTTTACCGATATTGAATTTTTGAATTGGACTGACGATAAGCTTGAAGACGTTGTTGTGGCGAGAATCTGCCGTTCTCTAACGTGCGCGCGAGATGAGGCTTGGTCAAAAGTTTTCTCAAAGGCAGAAATGCGCCAACGAGCTTCAATCAAATCGTATATTATGAAGCGCACTATGGGGCGTCCGCGTGACATTATTGCCTTCTGCATAAACTGCCAGGAAGTGGCCACCGCTGCAGGCCATTCCATCGTTGAGACTGACGATGTATATGCAGCTGAAGAAGCATACTCCAAGCACATTTATGATGAACTTGATGATGAAATGCACAAACAGATTGAGGGAGCAAGATCGTTATTGCAAATCCTACGCGATATTGGATTCAATCGTTTCGTCCTGAGCGATTGGCTGAATGCCGGGAGAAAGCGAGAGCAAGGCGCCTCGGATGACAAACTAAAATCGCAACTTCAGGTTCTCTTTGACTATTCCATCGTTGGTGTTCAAAGGCGCGGTGGAATTAGTCGCGGAACATCCTTTCAGTTTAGGTATAACGATCGTCTTCTGGAACCCAATTTTACAGGTGAGATGATTGTTCATCCGTCGATGAAGAAGCACCTGAAGCTGAAGGAGCCTCGGCGCGATTCTATTCCCGAAGGCGAAGCTGACGATTAAGCGGACCTCATCAGTGCGCGCGTGACAGAACAAGCCGCTGAAGCTCACGCGTGCATACGCGCACGCAGCTTATAGGCGACGTGTGTGCCGGGCAGGGCACAGAACTAACGAGGTGCAAGTCCTCGTGCCTGATTTAAGCAGAGCCGAAGGCTAGGAGAAAAGCAAGGGCGTCGTCGTGAGGCGGGGTCTGAAGGAAGCCCAATTCGATCAATCGAACCGCCGTGGTGCATGATCCACACTCGCAGAAACCAGCAACTACCGCTCTCTAACCCACTTGAAAGGCCCATCGTATGCGCCTTGAAGATCTGACCCCTGGGATTTCCCTCATCGGCCTCGAACCCTCGGCGGTCACCACGATTGTCGCCGTCATCCCCATCGCCGATGGCGCGGTGCAGGTCATCTACAAGACGCCCGATGGCACCCTCAGGGAGCGCCTTCTTGGACGGGCCGACGAGGCCACTATCGCCCTCGCCACCCGGGAGCGCCCCTGGTCCTTCGACGGTGACGGCGAAGCCTTCAAGCTCGCTGTCGAGGCCAGGCGCATCGACCTCGCCTTTCTCTTCGACCCCATGATGGCCGTCCACACCTCGAACGTGGACCCGCTCCCGCACCAGATCACCGCGGTTTACGAGGCCATGCTGCCGCGCCAGCCCTTGCGCTACGTCCTTGCCGACGACCCCGGCGCGGGCAAGACGATCATGGCCGGCCTTTACATCCGCGAACTGCTCATGCGGGCCGACGCCCGCCGCATTCTTATCGTTACTCCCGGCAGCCTTGTGGAGCAGTGGCGCGATGAGCTCTATGAAAAGTTCGGCCTGGAGTTCCGTATCTTTTCCAGGGACTTCGAGGCCGCCTCGCCCACCGGCAATCCCTTTGAGGACCACGACTATCTCATCGTCCGGCTCGACCAGATGTCGCGCAACGAGGATTCCCAGGAGAAGCTCTGCCTCGCTGCGTGGGACCTGGTGGTGTTTGACGAAGCCCACAAGCTCTCCGCCCATTTTTACGGACAGGAAATAAAGCGCACTAAGCGCTTCAACTTGAGGAGGACTTCCAGCTCTTCCTGTCGCTGCTCGATTCCGACCGTTTCTACGGCAAGTTCCGCGACGGGGTCCACAAGGTCGATTGCTCCGACCTCATGCGCCGCATGGTGAAAGAGGAACTGGTGAAGTTCGACGGTACGCCGCTCTTCCCGGAGCGCAAGGCCTACACGGTCAACTACACGCTCTCCGATCTCGAAGCCGCCCTTTACGAGGCCGTGACCCAGTACGTGCAGACGGAAATGGGCAAGGCCGACCAGCTCGATGGCTCGCGCAAAGGCTCCGTCGGCTTCGCCCTCACCGCCCTCCAGCGCCGCCTCGCTTCCAGCCCCGAAGCGATCTTTCAGTCCCTCAAGCGCCGTAAGGAACGCCTGGAACGCCGCCTTCGTGAGGAGAAGCTCGACATCCGCGGCCGGCAAATCCTCGCCGAGACGCTGGCCAACGTTCCCGAGGACGACGATGATCTCAACGCCGAGGAGCAGGAGAACCTCGAAGAAACCCTGATCGATCAGGCCACCGCCGCCCGCACCATCTCCGAGTTGGAGCAGGAGATTCTCATCCTCCAGGAGCTCGAACACCAGGCCAAAGCCGTTGTCGCCTCCGGGCAGGACCGCAAATGGGACGAGCTTTCCCGCATCTTGCAAAACGATCCCGCCATGCGCGATGCCGGTGGCCGCCTGCGCAAGCTCATCATCTTCTCCGAGCACCGCGACACCCTGAACTACCTCCACCAGAAGATCGCCGGAGTGCTGGGAAATGCCGATGCCATCGTCACCATCCATGGCGGCACCCACCGCGATGAGCGCCGCCGGCTCCAGGCCCTGTTCCGCTCCGATCCCGATGTCCGCATCCTGGTCGCCACCGATGCCGCCGGCGAAGGCGTGAACCTCCAGAATGCCAGCCTGATGGTCAATTACGACCTGCCGTGGAATCCCAACCGCCTCGAACAGCGCTTCGGCCGCATCCACCGCATCGGCCAGCAGGAGGTCTGTCACCTCTGGAACCTCGTCGCCAGGGAAACCCGCGAGGGCGACGTCTATCACCGGCTTCTCCAGAAGCTCGAAGTAGAGAGCGAAGCGCTCAAGGGACGTGTCTTCGACATCCTCGGCGAAGTCTTCGAGGATATCAGCCTCAAGGACCTGCTCCTCCAGGCCATCCGCTACGGCGACCAGCCGGAGGTCCGCGCCCGGCTCGGCCAGCGCATCGAGAATGCCCTCGATCACGACCACCTCCGCGCCATCCTCGATCGCAATGCCCTGGCCCAGGAGACCATGAGCGCCGAGCGCCTCTTCGCCGTGAAGGAGGAGATGGAAAAGGCCGAGGCCCGCCGCCTCCAGCCATATTTCGTCCGCTCCTTCTTCCTAAAGGCCTTCGGGGCCCTGGGCGGTTCCATCTATCCGCGCGAGGCCGCCCGCTTCGAGATCACCCATGTCCCGGCCGTCATCCGCGAGCGCGACCGCCTCATCACCGGTCGCAACCGCCGTGAGCTCGCCCCCGTGCTCAAGCGCTACGAGCGCGTCTGCTTCACCCGCGAAGCCGTCCACCCGCTCGACAAGCCGGGTGCTCCCTTCGCCGCCATGCTCCATCCCGGCCACCCGCTCATGCTCGCCGTGAGCGACCTGCTGCTGGAACAGCACGGCAA
>JACOWJ010000001.1 GCA_016176845.1 Nitrospinota bacterium | reverse complement strand
TTGTAGCCAAAGACCAGCTCTTTCTTTTCGGGGTTCTTGTTGTCGACGTGGTAGCCCACCTTGCCTCCCAGATCTGTGGGAACCTTGGGGCAGCTGGCCAACAGTTCTCCCTGGGGACCCTTTTGGAGGTGGCACCATCGGACCCTGAGGGGAGGAAGCTTATTGGCAGACAGCCCCAGCAACTCGGCCAGCCACGGGTGGTCGGAGCCCTTCGATCTTTGAGAAATAGGGCTCCCTTTGATATACTCCCTTAATAGCCCCTCACCCCAGCCCTCTCCCCCAAGTGGGGAGTGTCGTGAGCCATTTTCATGGGCTTGGGTGCTCCAAGGGGAATGGGGGGTTATTGCGTAGAGTTGTACTTCGGGTGGCGGCCTGGTTTATCAAGAGGGCCCGCAGCTGAGGGAGATCGGCGGAAGGGAAGGCCTCCAAGAGGGTGGCCAACCGTCCGGTAACCCGGGCAGCGGCGAAGCTGCATCCTTGAAGGTTCCGGCCTTGGGGAAGGCCGGGCAGCGGAAGGGGCTGTCCCAGGGCGCGAAACTCAATGGGATCTCCCTCCACGTAGATCAACTCCTCCTCCCGACAATCCTCCTGGGCGGCCACCCCCAAGACGATGGGAAAGGCAGCCGGGTAACGCCCTCGGTTTCGGGTCTCGGCCGCAGCAATCAGAGCAGCTCCCGCCTCCAGGGCCCGTTGGCATACTGCCAGCAGGGAGGGGATGTGGGCCTCATTGGAAGTCCCCAGGCTGAGGTTGATCACCCGGATCCCTGCCGCCAGGGACCATTCGATCCCCTCGATCAAGGCGGAAGGATAAGTAACGAGCGCCCGGTCGAACACCCTTACGCTGTAAAGCTCGCATCCCGGCGCCCAGCGGCGGATCACGCCGGCCACCGCGGTCCCATGGCCCAGATCATCGGTATACCGGTCGTCGAGCTCCAGCGCCAGGGGGCCCTTCGTGGCCCGAATCCGCACCCCGCCCTCCACGCCCCTTACATGGGAGTGCCAGGGATTGATGCCGCTGTCGATCACGGCCACTTTGACCCCCTGGCCGGTGTAAAGCGGCTTCATCGATCCCCTCCGACCAGGGGACCCATTCCCGAAGGGGTTCCCTCCCATTGGGTGGGGCGTGGCTCCGCGATCGGAATGGGGGTCTCTCCCCTTTCCTCCTCGGCCCGCCTCCTCTGCTCGTCCCAAGCCATCCTTCGGTAAAGCCCCTTTTCTCGGAGCAAGGCCTCATGCCTTCCCCTCTGGACGATGCGACCCCCGTCAAGCACCAGGATCTGATCGGCCTCCCGGATCGAGGAGAGGCGATGGGTGATGACGATGGTGGTGCGCTCTCTCCTCAGGGCCCTGAGCGCTTCATGGATCTGTTTCTCCGTGGGCCGGTCCAGGGAAGAGGTGGCCTCGTCCAGGATCAGGATGGGAGGATCTCGCAAAATGGCGCGGGCCAGCGTGATCCGCTGCCTTTGTCCCTCGGAGAGCCGGGTCCCTCGCTCCCCCACCGGCGTGGCGTAGCCTTGAGGAAGTCCGGAGATAAACTCGTGGATCGCGGCGGCCCGGGCGGCTGACACCACCTCTTCGAAGCTTGCCCCACTTCGTCCGTACTCGATGTTTTCCGCGATGCTGGCATGGAAGAGGAAGTCTTCCTGCCCGGCCAGGGCCAGCTGGCCTCGCCATTCCGAGAGGGGAAGGGAGCGCAGATCCCGTCCATCCACCTCAATGGAGCCGGCAGTGGGGTCGAAGAATCGGAGGAGGAGGTCGCAAAGAGTGCTCTTCCCGGCCCCGCTGGGGCCCACGATGGCCAGCGTGCCTCCCCGTGAGATGACGAAGCTCAGCTCCGCGAGCACGGTCTCTCCCGGCTCATAGCTGAAGGAGACCTCTTTGAGCTCGATTCGATTCCGATCGGTCCAAAGATCTCCGGCCAAGGCAGGGCCAAGACAGTTGTCAGGGGTCAGTTGCCAGGGGTTGGAAATGGTCTTTGCGGATCCCTGATCCCTGATCCCTGCTTTTTGGCCTGGACGCCTTGGCACGCTTCGCTCGAAGCCCTCCTCGATCTCCGGCCGGGTGTCGAAGAGCTCGTAAACCCTCTGAAGCGATGCCCGGGCCCGCTGGAGGGCCAGGTGGAGCCCCACCAGCCCCTGGAGGGGGGCCCAGGCCCGGCCCTGATAGGCGATGAAGGCCGCTAGCTCCCCCAACGTCATCTCCCCTTTCATCACCAGATGGCCGCCGTAGACGGTGGCGATCAGGGCGGTCAGAGAGAATAGGAGCCCTGGAACACCCCCCGAGAGGGAGAGAAGGACCTGGAGCCGCAGCAGGGCCCGGATGAGGGCCCGGTTTTCGCCTTCCAGCCGCTGCGCCTCCTCGACTTCCTTCCCGTAAGCCTGGACGCATCGAATCCCAGTGAAGGTCTCCAGCAGGTGGCTGCCCATCTGGGCGTGGATCTCCCGGATCTGCCGGGCTGCCTGGGGGACGCGGGGCCGCAGCCTCTTGAGGGACAGGGCGCCCAGGGGCAGAAGGGAAGCGCTGATCAGGAAGAGGCGAGGGTTTAAGTAGAGCAGGAAGCCGACCGCCCCCACCAGGGTCAGAAGCTGGGTCGTCAGGTTGAGCAGGCCATCGGTGACGATGCCCTGGACCTCGGCCAGGTCGCCGTTGATCCGAGAGAGGATCTCCCCCACCTTGGTCCGGGAATAGAAGCGGGGAGAGAGCCCTTGCAGGTGCCGGTAGAGGCTGAGGCGCATGTCAGCCAGGACCTGGGAGGTCACCTGCGCGTGGAGGTAGCGGTGCAGGGCCCCCAGAAGGTAGAGCAGGAGGAAGAGGGTCAGGGCGAGGGCGGCCAGCCCCCAGAGCAGCCCCTGTCGGCGGCTAGGGAAGACCTCATCCAGGGCGAACTTGGCCAGGAGAGGAGCGACCAGACTCAGGAGGGCGGAAAGGAGCGACAGGCCCAGGACCGCCAGGATGCGGTACCGATAAGGGAGCAGATAGGATAAGGTCTTCCGGACTTCGCAGGAAAGTGGCATGATCGGTCAGTTTTGAGTTACGAGCTTGGAGCGATTTGAGGCTTTCCTTCCTGTTCCAGATAATAACACATGTAGCCCGATTGGCAAAGCTCCTTGGTGTCCCGAAAGCGCCGGGCTGCCACCCGGATCTCTCTTTTCCCTCTGCCCTGCAGGGTTAGCTCCACGATGGCCCGGAGCAGTTGGAGACTGGCCAGCTTCCTTAAGGGAGATGCCTGGCGTCCCGCGATCTTCAGGACATCGATTCCCATACCCTTCAGGTCCGGGACGGCGCAGAGCCCGCAGGGGCCATTGGGAATCCCGCGCGGGGAGAGGGAGGGGCCACAGCCGCCCAGGTACCAGATCCATTCCCGAAGGTCCTGCCGGTGTTCTTCCAGCGGCCCGATCGCATCGGCCGGCAGCTCCGTTCCATCTTGAGAGAAAAAGAAGCGGTATTTCCAGTCCCTCTGGCAGAACGCCCCGCCATGGGCGTGGCTGGTCTGGCAGAGCCCTTCCTCGAAGGCACAGCCATCGTTCAAGGCGAAGGCCTCCAGCTCCACATCTCCGATGGACTTCCTGGAAGCAGCGATTCCCGCAATCTCCTTCAGGCTCAAGCTTCGGGGCAGGATGACCCGCTGGACTCCCAGCTCGCGGTAAAACCCAAGCGCCTCCCCGTTCAGGCAACTCCCGACGCTGCTCAGGTGCAGGGTTGCTTCCATCCCGTGATCCTGCAGGGCGAGCAGCAGCCCCACATCCGCCACAATGAAGCCGCTCACTCCGAGATCAATCGCCCGCTCCACCAGGCCGATCAGGTCGGGATGCTGTTCCGGGGCATAGTAGGGGGCGTTCACCGTCAGGAAGACCGGGATGTCATAAAACCGCGCTCTTCGGGTAATCTCCGCCAGGGATTGAATGGTCAGGAGGTTCCCACGACGAGGGTCCCTCCGGTTTAACCAGAAAGCGGCGCCGTATTTGGATATCCATTCCGCGGGGATCCATCCGCAGTAAAACTCGTCGGCAAAGTTTTAGGTTTTAGGTTTTAAGTTTTAAGCCCTAAAACCTAAAACCTAAAACTTAAAACCTATTATCCCATTCGACCATGGGAAAGTTATTCGGTCACCATTCCTTAAAGTTTATCCGAAAAGTCTGCGGACCTACCCCCATCCCTTCCTTTCCCCCTTGAGGAGGAGGGCGCCCCTATTTTGGCTCTGGGGAGGGATGAAGGACGACCCGATTCACCTTTTCCGCTCTGGCCAGCGCCAATGCCTCCCGCACCATCTCCTGACTGTACCGATAGAATACGGTATTTCCGCGATAGAATAGCCTGACTGACGCAGAGGGGAGAAGTTCAACTGCAACCTGCTGACAGGGGCCCGGGCAATGGTCCATGGGGCGAAATTTCTCTCTCTTGGGCCGATCCAGGGAGCCGATCGGACAGGCCCTCCCCGTAGTCACGTAGCCGTAAGGCAGATGGAGGGAGACCTTAAGCCCTATGCCTGTCATGTCTAGCCCCTGGGGCGGGAGGTCGAGCTCGGCCCTTTGGATGCCGAGCCCTGCCAGGAAGCGCTGGTAGAGAGGAAGGCTCAAGGCCGGGCGCCGGAGGGCCCTCGAGGCCGCGGGCGGCACGGCCGGGCGCCTCTCTGGGGGAGCGAGGGAGAGATCGCGTGTCATCTTGCACAGGATGCGGCCGAGCACGGGGACCAACGAGGGGTATTCCCTCCGCAGCAGCCGGAGCGTTCCCCAGTCGCTCACGATCACCTCGGCGTCGGGGCAGTGGAGGGCCAAATAAGAAAAGAGCGCCCTCAGCCGATCGATCCCCTCATCGGTCACGTACGGGGTGACCAGAGAGAGGGCCAGCCCTTCGGCTTGAGCGAACTGGAGGGCACGATCGACCTGGGCCTGGGAAGGAATCAGGTGCTGACAGAATTCGTCTCCCAGGTAGAGCCGAGAGAAGCAAATGGCCGTGGGGAGCGCTTCATCGTCCCATAGAAAGGAGAAGGGAGGCTTCCCGGGATTGATCTGCTCTTCGACCTGGGATCGTTTCAATTTCTCCCAGGAAATGCTCTCAGGTGCCTCCTGGGAAAGACACAAAGCCCATTCCAGGTTGTCTCCCTTCTCCTCCAGGTTCCCTCTGGCTTCCACGAGATCTCCATTCCTCATGGAGCGCACAGTTTGACAAGATAAATACCGGATTTAACGCCCCATCTCTTGCGCCACCTTCTCCCGCAGGGTGTCCGGATCCCCAAACAGGAGAGCGGCCTGCCTGGCCCGGCGATAGTATAGCCCCATATCATGCTCTCGGGTCGTCCCGATGCCGCCGAAGATCTGAACTCCCATGCGGGTCCAACGCCGGTACACCTCGCTGACGAAGGCCTTGGCCATGGAGACCTCCTTATCGCAAGGGAGCCCTTGGTCTAACCGCCATGCCGCATAGTAGGTAAACCGTTTGGCGATCCCAATCTCGGTCCACATCTCGGCGAGATAATGCTGGATAATTCCATAGCTGCCGATGAGGCTGCCATACTGCACCCTCTCCTTTGCGTAGGCGGTGCAATTCTCGATCGTCCAATCCGCAGCTCCGACCATCTCAGCGCATTTGGCCATCATCGCATGCTTCAGGAGATGTTGGATGAGGGGGAAACCCTGATTCAGTGGGCCCAGCATATTCTTCTTGGGCACTCTCACCTTCTCGAAAACCACCTCGTTTTGTTTATCGTCGGAGATGGTTAAAAGCGGCGTGATTTTAATTCCGGGGCTCTTGGCATCCACGAGAAAGAGCGTGATCCCCTCTTCCGGAGGTCCATCCATACGGGTCCGGGTCGCGCAGAGAAAATAATGGGCCACTTGAGCATCGTGAATAAACAATTTGGTTCCGTTGATGACATAATCCTCTTGATCCGCTACGGCACTCGTAGAAATTCCTGCTGCCTCATAGGTGGCGCTGGGTTCCGTCAATGCCAGGCTGAGGACCAGCTCTCCATTGGATATTTTGGGTAGGATCTCTTTCTTCTGCGCTTCGGAGCCTGCAGATACGATGGGCAATGTACAGATCACAGTGGAGAAGAATGGCGCGATGAAACAGGCCCGGCCCATCTCCTCGAAAAGGACGACCAGGTCCATAAGGCTGCCGCCGATGCCCTCGTATTCTTCTGGGATGATGACAGAGAGCCAGCCCATCTCAGCAATCTTTCCCCAGATCTCGGCCCGAAATCCCGTTGGGTCCTCTTCGAGCTCCCTGACCAATGTATTGGGGAAATCCTTCTTCATGAAGTCTCTTGCCGTCTTTTTTAAAGCCTCTTGCTCCTCGGTGAAGTCAAGGTCCATTTTCCCTCTCCGTTTATTCTCTCTCCGGCCTTTTGATCTTTAGACATGATCGCAAATAAGGCTAAGGACAAAGAGCTCATTTCGCTCTACCTGGGCAATTTTAACCCCATCCACGCAATAATGTTTTTCTGGATCTCCGTCGTCCCCCCGGCGACGGTTCCGCCCAGGCTGGCCTGGCACAAATCCTCAAATTTGCCATGAAGGCTCGCCCACTTCGATCCTTCCTTCAATGGGCCATACAGCCCGAGGATCTCCAAGGCGGTGTTGGCAAAACGAACCGTCATCTCACTGGAGAAATACTTGGCCGCAGAGGCCTCGGGAGCTGCGGACTGTTTTTTGCTCTGAACCCATGCGACATAATAGGCCCACTGCCGGGTTGCCTCGAGCTCGGTGTCCAACTGCGCCATCTTCTGGCGAATCAAGGGATCTTCATAGAGGGATCGCCCATTCCGTTGGGTCCGTTTGCAGAGATCCACCAGATCCTCCAGATCTCGCTGCAGCTCAGACACCGTCCCGATCATGGACCGCTCGAAATTGATCCCGGCCATGGTGACATACCAGCCCTGGTTGACTTTCCCCACGACATTCGTCTTGGGCACTCTAAAATTATCGAAGAAGACCTCGTTATACTCATGTTTTCCGTGCATGAAGAGCAAAGGTCTGACGGTGACGCCCTCTTTAATGGGACTGACGAAATAGGTGATGCCTTTATGTTTGGGCACGCTGGGATCGGTGCGAGCCAAGAAGAAGATGTGGTCAGCCTTGTGGCCTCCGGTCGTCCAGATCTTCTGCCCATTGATCACAAAATCATCCCCATCCTCTACCGCTCGGGTCATGAGAGAGGCCAGATCCGAGCCGGAATTGGGCTCGCTCCACCCCTGACACCAGTTGATCTCCGCATTGGCGATCCGGGGCAGCCATTCCTGTTTCAGCTCCTCGCTCCCATGTTCCAAGATACTGGGAGCGACAATCTGAGGACCCCACAGATCGACCCCCGGGACCCGATAATATCCCCGCACCTCATTGAAAATCAGCTGCTCGATGTAGCTATGTTCCTGCCCCCCGTACTTTTTGGGCCATGGCAGGGAGAGCCAGCCTTTCTTGGACAACCTGTCGGCCACGGAGCGGTGGTAAGCCCAATTTGCCTCGCTCTCAAAGATGCCAAACATCCCTCCGATCCATCCCTCGGGGGCCCTTTGGGCCTCCTCTTGGAAGAACGCTTCGAACTCCTCTTTCAGGGCCTGTTGCGCTGGGGTCAATCGGAAATCCATATCTGTTCCTTTCTTTGCACTCAATGTGGTACAAATAGGGTCATTCGCTCCCGGATTGACTTATTTATAAGTATCTCGGGCCCAGGGTGGACAGTCTCACCCGATCGGAAGCATCCCTCAAAACCACTACAACTCCGGGTGTCAAGGAAGTGGGCTTTGAGTATGCTTCTTGCTTTGTTCTGGAACCTACCGATAACCCTGCCACATCGTACTAACAGGCAGTGAAGTATGTCTTTTAGGAGACGGCTCCAAAAGACATACCCGTGATACCAGTAGATCCCCCAGAATAGCACTCTTAGCACCGCTAAGAGGACACCTCGTACTATCATTACCCCGACTCACCTCCGCTCATGATCCCAAATGCTCCACATTCAACCACTTTGAGTATGAAGCTGGTTAATAGTTAAAACTCTCGGGGGATCACCCGCAGGTCAAAGGTATTCCCCGGAAGAGGGATGGTCTTCAGTACCTGGAAGGAGCCAGCGTCCATCACCACCACCTCGGGGGCCGCCCCGGAGATGTAAAGCTTCTTCCCGTTACTGCTTACATCCAGGGTATAGTAAGAGGCTTGCAGGGGCACGGCCTTGGTTATCCTCTTCTCCTTCAGGTCCACCACCGTGAGCTGGGTGAAGACCCCATAAGCGGTCTGGCGATCCGGGGAGACCACCGCCGAGAAGATGGGGATGGGGGGGCCGAGCTCGATCTTGTCGAGCTTCCCGTTGACCGTATCGAAGAGCAGGAGGCCGATCTTGGGAGCGTGGGTCACCGGGTCTCCCCCTTCCACGTAGGGAGAGCTGAACAGCCCATCCTTCACGTAGTGCGTCCAGAACGGCAGGGCATTCATTGGACCCTCCCCGCCGATCTGAGGGTGAGCCAGGCCGGTGGTTCTCACGATCTTCCGTTGTACGGGATCGAGGGTGTAAAGATCGCGGCCGAAGGCGTAGACCTGTGGCCCCTGGCTCAGGGGAAAGAGGGCCCCGATCCCATAGGGGACGGGGATGGTCCCCACGACCTTCTTCGTCTTGAGGTCCACCATCGCCACGTAGGGGGGCTCCGCCACCAGCTCGTCCAGCTCCTCCCGGGAAGTCAGTACGTTGATGTAAAGCCTGTCCCCCTCGGGGCTTGCCGCCAGCCCGTAGAATCGGGCCTTGGATTTTTCCTGGGAGAGGGTGATGGAATCCACCACCTTGCCCTGTTCGGCATCGATGATGTCGATGTATTGCCGTCTGCCAGTGATGACGAAGACCTTCCGACCGTCCCGGGTCGCGGTCAGGTAGTAAGGGGTACCCCGCAGCGGGATCTCCCGGACGATCTCGTCCTTTTCTCCATCGAGGACGACGATCTTATTAGGAAGGGTGGTGATGTAGATCCATTCCTGGCCCGCCTGCGCCAACCCGGATAGCGGCAGGAAAAGGGCCCATGCCCCCCCAAGGACGATCCCGAGGAGCCTGGTCGAAATGCGCTTTTTCATTTAGGGACCTCCTTGGATGAACTTGATCTTCTGCCAGTCTCGGACGGCGGCGGAACATTGGTCGCTCCAACCTGGGTAATTGACCAGCTCGTCGGGCACCTGAGCCGGCCACCAGCAATCCGCCGAGCAGCCGTAGAGGTCGTTCTCCATCGGCTGGCACAGGCCGGCCAGCCCGAACATCCCATCGACCTCCCACCCGGGATCGAAGACGGTGGAGCAGCTCATGGGAAGCTGCATCTGCAAGGCGTAGATGTCCGGCAGCTCCCCTTTGGCCCGCGCCTCGAGGGCCTGGGCCCTGAGGTTAATCGCCTTGACGTGCTTCATGGCTTCGTCTCCTCGAGTGATGCGGCCTAGATTTAAGTTTTAGGTGTTAAGTTTTAGGTTTCTTGCTTAACACTTAAAACCTGAAACTTAAAACTTTCCCGTAAATCCTGTCTAAAAAGGAAATTCCTATTCGATCAAGTTGGGTTCAAAGGTCTTTCCGAAAGGCTGCGTTTCAATCCTCCAGCAGTCCCATGAGAATCCCGGGTCGATTCTCGGCCAGGGCGACGTAGAGCCTCAGCCCCTCTTCGATCCACTCCGCCAACCATCGGCAATAATCGAGGTTGGGAGCGAAGGGGTCGCCGTGGCGCACATAGGACTCGAAGTAGCATCCTCCTGCGCAAAGATACCGGATCCAGCACTCCAAGCACTTCTCCGCCCGTTTGGTGGAATGGACCCGCTGAAAGAAGGCGGTCTGCCGGCCGAGGTCCAACCCCTGCTCGATCCGCCCCAGGCTGAGGTCGGGAGAGCCCGCGAAGCGATGACAGGGGTAAATCTCACCGTCGACGCCCACGCCCAGCAGGCCCAGGCCTGCCCCGCAGGGATAGGGCCGCCGCTCTCCCCGGTGCAGTTCGCGCAATAAATTAGCAAGATTGGAGAGTGGAAGAGGCCTTCCGGCGGCCTCTTCCGGGTTATAGCCGCTTCGGGTTGGATGGGAATCGGACGCAGGGAGATCTTTCCCAGCCCACTCGAGACTCTCAAGCCCCTGGAAGGAAGGCTCTTGCAACCCCTTGGCCTCGGGTACCCTTACTGAAATGCAGCGCCAGGCCAGGTGGCAGAGTTGCTCCAGAAAGGAGGAAAGGTCTTCAAGGGAGAGGGCGTAGCGCGCATCGCGGGTGGACACGGGGCAAAAGCCCACCTGGGAGAATCCCAGGCCACGCAGGTGGCCAAAGATCTCTCCCAGATCTCCCACACCTCGAGTTACCGTCACCCGGGCCGCCACCGGCCGGGTGCGGTGATGATCCAACAGGAGGCGGACCTGGGGCAGCACGGACTGATAGGAGCCCCTTCCATCCGGGTAAGTCCGCATCCGATCGTTTATCGCGGCGGGGCCATCCAGGCTCACCGTCACCCCGATCCGATTCTCGCTCAGGAAGCGGACCGTCTCCTCGGAGAGCAGGGTCGCGTTGGTCGTGAGGGAGAAATCGATCTCCTTGCCCCATCGCTCCTCCTGAGCCCTTCCGTATTGCACCGCCGCCCGGAGGGCCTGCGGGTTGAGCAAGGGCTCTCCCCCAAAGAAGGTGAAGCTGATGCGCCGGTTCCCCCCGGAATGTCGCAAGAGGAAATCTACGCTGCGACAGGTCATCTCGGGGTCCATGAGGGCCCTCTCTTGGCCGTAGGAACCGCCTTCCGCGTAGCAGTAAGCGCAGCGGAGGTTGCAGTCCCGAGCAATGTGGCAGACCAGGCTCCGGACTGGAAACGGCAGACGGGGCTGGGATGAAGAGGTACAAGGGTGTGAGGGTGCAGGGGTACAGGCGGACAAGGAAGCAATTTTTCCCTTGCCCTTAGGCTCCTCCGCCCCTTCGCCCCTCCACTCCCCGGCTCCTCCGCTCCCCACCACCTCCAGGGCCACCAACTCCTCTAAGGCCTCTTGGGTCCCTCCCGTCTCGCCTTCCGACTCCAGGTGAGCGGCCAGCTCTTGAACGGAAACGCCCGGCCGGTTCTTTAAAAAATCCACCACCCGCGCGGCAGGCGCATCCATCCCCAAGATGGCGCCCGTGCTCACCCCAAAGAGGTAGCGCTTCCCGTCCACAACGAGCTCATGGGCCTCTTTCAGCTGATATCGGCTCATTCGAAAAGGGGTCAGGAGGCGAATTCAGGAGTTGGAATTTTCCCTTTTCATGCAGATTCCCGACTCCTGAATCCCTATTCCTCCTTAATTCATGGTCTCTTGCAAGAAGAGCTGGACGGTCACCAAAAGGAAGGCCTTGGCCTTGAGCTCCTGGTCTGTCCCGTCCGGCCGGTAGGTGGCTACGACCCAAACGTTGCCCACGTTATTGGTTTTAAAGGGCCGCTGGGGATTGGGACCCTCCGCGCTGGGCAGGAAGAGGCCGTTCTGGTCGATCTTCCCCACGTACTCCACGTCCCGGTCCTCTGGGGAATAAAAATACTCCTCCACCGACCAGTGGGCCTTGACCGGCCCCAGCCGGAGGTCATCCCGGGTGTGGGGGGTCCCGTCAGGGCCCCGGTTATAGGCGATGGCCTCGAACTGTTCCGCCTTGGCCGGGTTAGCCTGGCCGCCCACCCGGGCCAGGCCGAACTCGGGAACAACCTGCAGGTAGTCCACCCGGTCGTAGACCACCAGAATCCCCTTTCCCGAGGCCTTCCCCACCGTCACATGGCGCTCTCCGATCGGGGCGTTCCCCTGGACCTCCACCTCCACGACGAGCTGCCCCGGGCTGGCCTTCAGGATCTTGGAGATCGCGATCCCCGGGCCCAGATGGAGGTCGGCGGGCCGTGGGGAGGTGGGGAGGTGGATCCCCTGGAGGGCGAGATGGACGTGGGAGCTTCCCTGCTTCAGTGCCCCGGGCGAGAGGCTCAAGACCTTCGCCTCCCCCGTTCCCCACCGGTGGCCGATCTCATCCCCGGCAAGGTAGAGCTTATCCATGCAGAGCCAACTCCCCTCCATCGTCTTCCCGCCTGGGAAGAAGCTGAAGGTCCCCTTGGTCCTTCCTTCTGACGTGGAGAAATAAGCCCTAAGGGCATACCCCCCATAAAGCGTCCCCTTTCCCGTCCAGCTCTCCTCCTGGCCTCCTTCGTAGAGAACCGTCCTTTTTACCTCGTAGTCGCCATCGCCGGAGGGCTTGAGCTCCAGAGAGCCTACGTAGCTTCCCCTGCCAGGTTGGGATCCGATGACCCGCCAGGAGCCCGCCAGCCTCCCCGCCGAGCTCTGGGCCGGGCGCTTCTTCCAGGCCTTCCACTCCGGGGTTTCGAAGGGAAACGTCTTGGCCAGGGATTTCAGGATCTCGTCGGCCACCATCGGCCAGTCGATCTCCCTCAATTGATAGACCAGGGCAGGATAGAGGGATAAGTGGAGGGACTTCAGCTTGAGCCACTCCTCCCGCGTTCGCCGTTGGGCCGCGATGGTGGCGTAGCTATGGCATCGCGTACAGGCCTCTTTCAGTTTTTCCTTCCCAGGGGGGATCTCTTCTCGGGGGTCCTTCCCGGCTAGCGCGTAAAAGACCTTCCGGCTCTCCGCGGGGGCCAGGGTGAGGCTTTGGCAGAGGAGCTTGACCAGGGCCTCCCTCTCCCCCGGCTGGAGCTTGACCCGCTGGAGCCGCTCCATCCGCTGGATCGATCTCTCCCACCCTTCGGGGCTCTTCCGCATCGACTCCAGCCGGCGGACGCGGCCGTCCTTTTGTGGGCGATGGCAGATACCGCACTTCAGGGCAAAGAGGGGATTCTTCGGAAGGCCTGCTGGAGCAGCTAAGACTGGGGGGCTAAGTCCTAAGAGGAAGGAGAGGGTTGCCACAGCCGCCAATGCCTTTGTCCACTCTCGTGGTATCATGGCTACTCCTTAAATTAGGGGGACAGGGAATAGGAACTCCTTCCCCCTATCCCTTGCTCATGGTCCCCCATTCATCGGAAAAGGAAATTCCTATACGATAAATTCAGACCACCGTAGGAACCGTCAGCGTCGAAGGGCTGGGTTGGTCAACCATGAATATTCCTCCCACGAACCTCCACCTGCAGGACGCGCACCCCTTTCAGGGGGGCGATCGAATCGGGCGGCGCCTCCGCCTAAAACTCCTCCTTATCTATCTCATCCCTCCGCTTCCCCGTCAAGCAACCCCAGCTTCTGGGAGACCTGCCGGATGGCCACGACGCTGGAGGAATCATCCGGCAGCTCCGTCAGCGGCTGACCCCTCAGGTCGTAGTGGGAGATGTTCTCGTCCTCGGGGATATAACCCAGGATCTCCACCCCGACCTTCTCGGCGAACCCCCGGACCATCTCTTCATCCCCCCGGACCCGGTTGACCACCATGCCCAGCCGCTTGCACCGGATGAGCTTCTTGCTCTCCACGATCTTCTTGATCAGGGCGGCGGTCTGCAACCCCCGGGAGGAGGTGTCCGTCAGAATCACCGGGGTATCGACCACCCGGACCACCTGCCGATGGATCTGCTCGATGCCCGCCTCCCCGTCGATCAGGGTGACGTCGAAGTTCTTCGAAAGGGTTTCGATGGCATCCCGCAGCAGGTCATTGACCGGGCAAAAGCAGCCGACCGCGTCCGGGCGGCCCATCACCAGCAGGCCGAATTTGCTTTTCTCGGCCAGGGCCTCCAGGACCATGTAGTCCAGGGTGTTTACGATCCGGAGCTTTTCCTCCTCGTCATCCCCGAACCGGGCGGCGCTCTTGATGATCTCCTCGCGGATTTCGCCGATGGTCTTGGTAATTTGGACTCCCAGGGCGTTGGCCAGGCTCATGGCCGGGTCGGCGTCGATCACCAGGATCCTCTGGTCATCATGCTGCGTAAGGATCTTGGTCATGATGGAGATGAAGGCCGTCTTCCCCGTGCCTCCCTTCCCGCAGACCGCGACCAACCTGTTTTTGGGTGACCTTTCCTCCATAATTTCAATCCCTCAAATATTTTGTCACATCCAGATGCCCCCATTGGGGCTGAGGACCTGTCCCGTCACGAAGCTGGCTCCCTCGGAGGCCAAATAGGCACAGGCATGGGCGATGTCCTCCGGCTTTCCCTCATGTCCCACCGGGGATGCGCTGACGAACTTCTGCCAGAGCTCGGGCTGGATGGACCGGGCCAAGGGGGTATCGATCAGGCCGGGGGCAATGGCATTCACCGTGATCCCGTACGAGGCCATCTCCCGGGCCAGGGCCTTGGTAAAGCCGAGGATGGCCGCCTTGGCCGCCGAATAGTGGACCAGTCCCACCTCCCCCATCAGCCCCGCCACCGAGCTGATGCTGATGATCCGCCCCCACCGCCGTTCCATCATCTGCGGGAGTAAGCTGCGGGTACAATGGAAGGTGCCGCCCACATGGACGGCGAACATGCGCTCCCATTCCTCCTTGCTCATTTTGTGGAAGGGGACCTCGACCCCGATCCCGGCATTGTTCACCACGATGTCCACCTTGCCGAAGGATTTCAGGGCCTGGCCGGCCATCGCCTCCACGGCTCCCAGGTCGGCCACATCCGCTGGGATGGCCAGGGCCTTGCGCCCCAGGTCGGCCACCTCCGAGGCCACCCCTTCGGCCCTCTCTGGGGAGATATCGTTGATGATGAGATCCGCCCCGGCTCGGGCGAAGACCAGCGCGGTGGCCCGACCGATGCCCGAGCCACCCCCCGTAACTAAAGCGATCCTTCCCGTGAGCTCTGACATATCTTTCCCGCAATTTTAAGCGGCCCGACGAAATCGCCAGGCGCTAAGGCCGCCTTTCCTCGGCCGGCTTGACTGGAGGGCTCAGGCCATTGCAAAGTGCAAAATGCAAAATAGGAATCACTTTGCACTTTTCATTTTTCATTTTGCACTTTGAAAGGTCCTCTCCTCAGGAGCTTCGAGGGGGATATCGCCTCAAATCAGGGCTGCAACAACAGTCAGGAAGCCGAGTCAAGTGCATCAGCGGAAGGCGGAAATCCCCGTGATCTCCTGGCCGATGATCAAGGTATGGATGTCGTAAGTGCCTTCGTACGTATTGACCGTCTCCAGGTTGCACATGTGGCGGATGATCGGGTAGTCATCGCAAATCCCGTTGGCTCCCAGGATGTCACGCGCCGTGCGGGCGATCTCCAGGGCAGCCTTCACGTTGTTCCTTTTGGCCAGGGAGATCTGGCTGGGTTGGATCGTACCCTGGTCCTTCATCCTTCCCAGGTGCAGGCAGAGCAGCTGGGCCTGGGAGATCTCGGTCAGCATATCCACCAGCTTCTCCTGGACCAGCTGATAGGAGGCGAGGGGCTTGCCGAACTGGACCCGATCCCGGGCGTACTGGAGGGCTGTCACGTAACAGGCCATGGCGGCCCCGATCGCTCCCCAGGCAATGCCATAGCGGGCCTGGCTCAAACACATCAGAGGCGACTTCAGGCCACGGGTACCGGGCAGGAGGTTCTCCTGAGGGATCTGGCAATCATCGAAGACCAACTGCGAGGTCACCGAGGCCCTCATGGAAAACTTGCCCTCGATGTTCGAGGTGGAGAAGCCGGGTGTCCCTTTCTCTACCAGGAAGCCCCGGACCCCCTCGTCCGTCTTGGCCCATACCACGGCCACATCTGCGATGCTGCCGTTGGTGATCCAGGTCTTGGTGCCATTCAAGATGTAACCGCCCCCTTCCCGGACAGCCTTGGTGATCATTCCCCCCGGGTCGGAGCCGAAGTTGGGCTCCGTCAAGCCAAAGCACCCCACCCTTTCCCCACGAGCCAGCCGGGGAAGCCAGCGCTCCTTCTGCTCGGGCGAGCCGAAGGTGTAAATGGGGTACATCACCAGTGCCCCCTGAACCGAGGCGAAGCTCCTCAGGCCGCTGTCCCCTCGTTCCAGCTCCTGCATAATCAAGCCATAGGCCACATTGTTGAGGCCCGCACAATCGTAGCCATGGAGGTTGGCCCCCAGGACCCCCAGATCTCCCAACCTTGGAATAAGCTGCTGGGGAAAGGTGGCGTCTCGATTGTGCTTTTCAATAATCGGAAGGATCTCGGAATCCACGAAGTCCCGGAGAGTATTGCGGACCATCACCTCTTCCGAGCTCAATAAGAATTCGAGGTGGAGGAAGTCAACGCCGGGGAACTTGGCCATGGGATCTCCTTCTATACGCGCGGTAAAAATAATAAAAAAAATAAAAAAGGTATAGCTCACTCTATGCCAATTTTTCCTTTAAGTCAACAGTTTTTTCGGGGAAATTTTCGCTTTCCGCCTTTTCCCTTGACAAAGCCCTTCATTTTCTTTAGACTTTCGCAGATTTAGAAGGATAGGAGCAAAGGGAAGAGTTCATGAAGGAACCTGAAGGATCAGCAGTTTGACCAGAGAAAAGGATCGAATCCAGGAGACCGTCCAAAAGCTTTCGGCGAAGGGCAAGTGGGATAAAGCGGCAGCCGAGTTTAAAAAGTTGGCTGAGATGGAGCCTCGTAATCCCCGACTTCGCCTGAGGCTCGGGGAGCTGTACGTCAAGGCTAGAGACAAAGAGGCGGCCTTGCGGGAGTACGGCCAAGCAGCGCGTCAATACGAGGATGAGGGGGATCTGATCAAGGCCATCGCCGTCAACAAAGTCATTGTCCGGCTGGATCCTTCGCTGGAAAGGGTTCATCGGGAGTTGGCCGAGCTCTATTCCAAGAGAGGCCTGATGGGAGATGTAGAGGCCCTGAGCCTCTCCTTCCCAAAAGAAGGACGCAAGGTCATCCCGCTCTTTTCTGATTTGAGGCCGGACGAGTTCTCCGAGATTGTCCAAAAGCTGGCGGTTCACAAGCTCCCGGCGGGAGCCGTGGTGATACGGGAAGGGCAGGAAGGGAGCTCCTTCTTTATTATCATCCATGGCCAGGTGAGGGTATCCAAGAAGGATCGGGATGGTGAAGAGGTGATCCTGGCTACCCTGGGGGAGGATGCATTCTTCGGAGAGATCGCCCTTCTTTCGGGAAAGGCGCGGATCGCTACGGTGGTGACGGAGACCGAGACAGAGCTATTGGAGCTCACCCGAAGGGATCTTGACGAGGTTAAGGCCAGGTATCCACGGATCGAATTGATCCTGAAGAAGTTTTTAGAGGAGCGCCTGAGGGATACCAAGGAGAAGATGAGTTGATCATGAAGACGTTTTCTGCCAAGAAAGAAGAAGTCGAGAGAAAATGGTACGTGGTGGATGCCCAGGGGAAGGTTCTCGGGAGGCTGGCCAGCGAAGTAGCCAAAGTCCTGCGAGGGAAGCATAAGCCGATCTTTACTCCGCACGTCGATACGGGCGATCATGTGATCATCATCAATGCGGGCAAAGTGAAGCTGACCGGGAGAAAGCTCGACGAGAAACTTTATTACCGGTACTCGGGTTACCCAGGGGGGCTGAAATCCATTACGAGCAAGAAGCTGCTCCAGTCGAAGCCCGAGAGGGTTATCGAGCTGGCGGTTAAAGGGATGTTGCCCAAGAACAAGCTGGGCCGGTCCACCATCAAGAAGTTGAAGGTCTACGCGGGCCCCGATCACCCTCATGCGGCCCAAAGGCCGGAGCCTCTGCTCTAGCTGGGATGCATAGGAATTTCCATTTTAAGCTAAATAAGCTCATGGCTCATAGCAAAGGCAAAAAGCCGGCCCGTCTTTGCTATGAGCTACGAGCTAATTGACATTTCCCCATGGATTGGGAGGAAGGAATGGAACAACAGAAGTTTTACGCTACTGGAAGAAGAAAGACGGCCGTAGGGAGGATCTGGCTGAGCAAGCCGGGCAGCGGCCAGGTTACCGTTAACAAGAAGCCCGTGGAGGAATACTTTGGCCGAGAGACCTCCCAGATGGTGATCCGGCAGCCTTTCGAGGTCACCAACACGCTGGCCCAGTTCGATGTGATCGCTACCGCCAGGGGAGGCGGATTGTCAGGCCAGGCGGGAGCGATCCGGCATGGGATCTCCAAGGCATTGGAGCTGGCAGATCCTTCCCTGCGAATCCCCTTGAAAAGGGCTGGCTTCCTGACCCGTGACCCTCGTGCGAAGGAAAGGAAGAAGTACGGGCAGAGGGGGGCCCGTGCCCGCTTCCAGTTCTCCAAGCGATAAACGCGCTGCGCGCGAATTGGAAATTGCAGATTGGAAATTTTCCTGGTTTCCATTTCATTCCAATTTGCAATTTCCAATTTTCATTTTCCAATTTCCAATTCGATGGAGTCGTATGATCAAGGTCGGCATCCTGGGGGCCAGTGGCTATACCGGTGTGGAGCTCATGAGGCTTTTGCGCGGCCATCCGGAGGTAGAGATCACGGTGGTGACGGCGGAGAAGCATGCCCATCAAGAGATCGATCAGGTATTTCCTTCTTTAAAGGGATGGCTGAATTTCTCTTACAGACCCTTGATCGTGGAAGAGGTGGCTGAGGAGGGCGAGCTGTTCTTCACCGCGCTGCCCCATGGGGCAGCGATGGAGGTCATTCCCGCTCTCTTGAAGAAGGGGAAGAAGGCCATTGACCTGAGCGCCGACTTTCGCCTGAAGGACCCGCAGGCTTACCCGCAGTGGTATGGGCGGGCCCATAGCGATCCCCGATGGCTGAAAGAGGCGGTTTATGGGTTGCCAGAGCTGAAGCGTGAGGCCATCCGGGCCGGTTCCCTGGTGGCCAATCCGGGTTGCTATCCGACCAGCGTGATCTTGGCGGCAGCCCCGCTTCTCCAGGAGGGGCTGCTGGAAGGGGACACGATCATTGCCGATTGTAAATCCGGCATATCCGGAGCGGGCCGCCAGGGGGATCTCCCCTACCAGTTTTGCGAACGGAGCGGCGGTTTGAAAGCCTACCAGGTGGCGGCTCACCGGCATACGCCGGAGATCGAGCAGGAGCTATCCCTCCAGGCTGGAAGGCCAATCCGGGTCTCGTTTACGCCTCACCTGGCCCCGATGATTCGGGGCATCCTGAGCACCATCTATCTCAAGTTGGCTCGGAGGATCGCCGCGGAGGAGCTGCAGGAGCTGCTGGTGGAGTTCTACCGCCAAGAGCCCTTCGTGAGGGTTGTGGGGGACGGCTCTCGGCCGGACACGCGCAACGTAGAAACCTCCAATTGTTGTGATATCGGGGTCAGTGTGGACGAAAGAACCGGGATGGCTATCCTGGTTGCGGCCTTGGACAACCTGGTCAAAGGGGCTTCGGGGCAAGCCATCCAGAATATGAATCTGATGGTTGGGCTCTCCGAGAGGATGGGCCTTGATCGGCCTCCGGTCTTCCCATGAATCGCTTGACTGACCCCGCTTTTTCCGCTAAACTTTCGATAGGATATGATTAGGATTTTGCCGTTTCACCGGTGTACCGGTCCTGACCTTGGCGGAAGGATCACCCCCTGAACACGAGGAGGAGGAGTGAAAATTTGTCCGTAGTCTCAATGAAACAACTGCTAGAGGCAGGGGCCCATTTTGGGCATCAGACCAAGCGGTGGAACCCCAAGATGAAGAAGTACATCTTTGGGTCCCGCAATGGGATATATATCATTGATTTACAGAAGACCCTCCAGAAACTTAGAGAGGCCTACGAATTCATCCAGGGAGCGGCCGCCAAAGGGGAACAGGTCCTGTTTGTAGGGACGAAGCGGCAGGCCCAAGAACCGATCGTGGCAGAGGCGCTACGGTGCAATATGCCTTGCGTTACCCAAAGGTGGTTGGGAGGGATGCTCACCAATTTCACCACCATTCGCAAGAGCATTAATCGCCTAAAACGATTGGAGGCCATGCTGGCAGCAGGCGAAAGTGAGGCCCTCTCCAAGAAGGAGGTCTTGAAGCTCGAGAAAGAACGGCAGCGGTTGGAAAAGTTCCTCGGCGGCATCAAGACCATGGACCGCCTTCCCAAAGCGGTTTTTATCATCGACCCTCGAAAGGAGCGGATCGCCCTACATGAGGCCAGGCGGTTAGGGATCCCGGTCGTGGCGGTGGTGGATACCAACTGCGATCCCGAGGGCATCGAGTATGTCGTCCCGAGCAACGATGATGCCATACGGGCCATCCGGCTGATCGCCTCTCAGGTATCGGATGCGGTCATGGAGGGTCGGGCGGAGTTCCTGACCCGGGAGGCCGAGAGGGCCGAAGGAGAGCTCAGGGAAGGCGAGCTGTCCCAGGAGGACCTCTTCGAGAGGTTGCCCGGGGAAGAGGACGAAGAAGAGGAGGGAGTTGGAGGCAAAGGAAAGCGGAAGAGAGGCGCGAAGAAGCGGGTGGAAGTGAATGGCCCCAAGCCCCTGGAAGCTTCCATTTAAATTTCATTCCATTCGAGGAAGGCTTAAGCCTATTACCGAGAGTCGCTATGGGGAGGCAAAGTTCAAATGGCAGTTACGGCAGCCATGGTGAAAGACCTGAGGGATAAAACCGGGGCTGGGGTCATGGATTGCAAGGAGGCCCTCCAGGAGATGGGGGGCGACCTGGAGAAGGCCATCGATTACCTGAGGAAGAAGGGGCTTTCTTCGGCGGCCCGGAAGTCTGGAAGGACCACTTCAGAGGGGCTAGTCGGCTCTTATATCCACGCAGGAGGCCGGATCGGGGTGCTGATCGAGGTCAATTGCGAGACAGATTTTGTGGCCAGGACCGAGGATTTTAACCAACTCGTCAAGGACTTGACCATGCAGGTGGCCGCCGCTAATCCCCTGTATGTGACCCGAGAGGAGGTTCTCCCGGAGGTCATCCAGCGAGAGAAGGAGATTTATTCGGCTCAGGCTCGGGATACCGGGAAACCGGAGAAGGTGGTCGATCGGATCGTATCCGGAAAGTTGGACAAGTTCTTTTCCGAGGTCTGTTTGCTGGAGCAGCCTTTCGTCAAGGACCCCGATATCCCCGTAGAGCTGCGCATTAAACAGGCTATCGCCAAACTGGGAGAGAACATTACGGTGCGGCGCTTCATCCGCTACCAGGTGGGAGAGGAGCTGTCATAGAATCGGCGGAGAGAATGTCCGAACTACAATACAGAAGGATCCTGCTGAAGCTTAGCGGAGAGGCTCTAATGGGAGATGCCGATTACGGCATCGACCCCCAAACGGTCCGGATGATCGCCCAGGAGGTCAAGGAGATCCAGGAGCTGGGGGCAGAGACGGCCATTGTCATCGGGGGAGGGAATATCTTTCGGGGAACCATGGCCGTCTCCTTCGGCATCGACCGGGTGACGGCGGATTATATGGGAATGCTGGCCACAGTGATCAACGGCCTGGCCCTCCAAGATTCCATGGAGAAGCTCGGGGTGATCACCCGCGTGCAGACGGCCATCGACATGCGGGAGCTGGCCGAGCCGTATATCCGTCGCCGCGCCATCCGGCACCTGGAAAAACGCCGGGTCGTGATCTTCGCCGGAGGGACGGGAAATCCTTACTTCACCACAGATACCGCGGCCTCCCTGCGCGCCATGGAAATCGGGGCCGAGGTCATCATGAAGGCCACGAAGGTGGATGGGATCTATTCCAGCGATCCCCTTCTCGATGAGACCGCCGAGAAATATGCCGATCTTAGCTATATCGATATCCTGAAAAAGGGGCTCAAAGTGATGGATGCAACTGCGGTCTCCCTTTGCATGGATAACAAATTGCCCATCATCGTATTTAACCTGAAGGAGAGGGGCAGCATCAAGAGGATCCTCGAAGGGGAGAGGTTGGGAACCTTGGTAAGGGGCTAGCCGAGATGTTGGAGAAGATTTACAAAGATATCGAAAAGAAGATGGACAACTCCATCGAGGCGCTGAAGAAGCAGCTGAACACGGTGAGGACGGGTCGGGCTTCTCTATCGATCCTGGACGGGGTGGTCGTAGATTACCATGGCACGCCCACTCCCTTAAATCACCTGGCCACTCTGGCTGTCCCGGATAGCCGCTTGATCGCCATCCAGCCCTGGGACCCCTCGGTCCTGGGGGAGATCGAGCGGTCCATTCGTAAATCTGACCTGGGGCTGAATCCGAGCAGCGATGGCAAGGCGATCAAGATCCCCATCCCTCCTCTTACCGAAGAGCGGCGCAAGGAGCTGACCAAGGTGGTCAAAAAGATGGGGGAGGAATGCAAGGTGGCCATCCGCAACATCCGGCGCGAGAAGAACGAGGAGCTCAAGGCCGCAGAGAAAAACAAAGAGGTTTCAGAAGACGACTCGCACAGGGCCCAAGAAAAGATCCAAAAATTTACGGATAAGTATATCCAGACGGTGGACGAACTGCTTGAGAAGAAGAACAAAGAGGTTTTAGAGGTATAAAAAAGAGGGTATGTTCGGCGGTTTACCCTCCAAGGCGATGGAAGGTTGGGGAAAACGGGGGATTTGTTAGATCAAGGGCTTTTGGAACAATTGGATCGGGAGAAGCTTCCGGATCATGTGGCCATCATTATGGATGGAAATGGCAGGTGGGCACAAAGCCGATCCCTGCCCAGGATCGCCGGACATCGGGCGGGTGCAGATGCGGTGGATGGGGTCGTTACCGCGGGCCGCGAGCTCGGTATTAAGGCCCTGACCCTATACTCCTTCTCGGTGGAGAACTGGAGGCGACCCAAAACCGAGATCGACATGCTGATGGTGGTCCTGGAGGAATACATCCATAAGGAATTGGAGCGGATGAAGCAAGAGGACATCCGGTTCAACGTCATCGGCCGTATCAGCGATCTTCCCCTACCGGTCAGGGAGGCCATTCGGCTGGCCAGGGAGGAAACCCGGCATAACGAGGCGATGGTGTTGACCCTGGCCTTAAGTTACAGCGCCCGGATGGAAATCCTTAGCGCGGCCCAGAGGATCGCCCAGGAGCTCCAAGAGGGTTCGCTTTCCCTGGAAGAGATCGACGAGTCCCTCTTCGAGCAGCACCTCTATACGGCCGACTTGCCCGAACTGGACCTCCTGATACGAACCAGTGGGGAGATGCGGGTCAGCAACTTCCTTCTTTGGCAGATGGCTTACGCAGAGCTTTACTTTACCAAAACGCTCTGGCCCGACTTCAGAGCCGATGACCTGTTGCGTGCCCTGTTGGAGTTCCAAAGGCGAGAGCGGCGTTTCGGCATCATCAGCCAGCAGCTCTCCGATCAGCGGCAGTCAATCGGCTCGCTCCGCGAGGATTGAAAATTGGAAAGAGCAAATTGAAGATTGGAAATTTTCAATTTGCTCTTTCCAATTTCCGATGGGCATTTTCCAATTCCCCGAAGGGGAAACGGGTCCTGACCGCTGCTCTCCTTCTGCCTGTGGTTATCTTTTTCGTCCTGAAGGCCCCGCCTCTCTATTTCTTCTCTCTCCTCAGCCTGATCATCCTTCTGGGGCTGACCGAGCTCTTCACGATGCTGTCCCGCCAACAACAGGTCTGTTATCCTTTGCCAGGGCTGATCTTGGGGGAGCTCCTGGCTCTGGCCTTCTTCCTGGAAAAGAGGGAATGGATCCAACTGGTCTTGACCGCCACTCCCATCACGCTCCTGGTTAGCCAACTTTTTAGCCGGCGGGATTTTTGGGAGTCCACACAGGGCATCTCGAACACTCTTTTCGCTATCCTGTATGTCAGCTGGTCGCTGAGCCATTTTCTCCCCTTGCGGGAGCTGGAGGATGGCCGGGGCTATGTCTTCTTTGTCCTATGGGTGATCTGGTTCGGGGATACGGCGGCCTATTACGTCGGCCGGAGCTGGGGGAGGCACCCGCTGGCAGGGCGGATTAGCCCGAAAAAGACGGTGGAAGGAGCAGTGGGCGGCCTGGGAGGCGGACTGTTGGGGGCATGGATCGCCCACACCTGGTTTCTGGGCTCTTGGAGTGCGATCCATTGCCTGCTTGTGGGCCTGGCCCTCAATGCCTTAGGGCAGCTGGGAGATCTGGGAGAATCCTTGATCAAGAGAGGATTGGAGGCCAAGGACTCTGGCAGCCTCCTCCCGGGCCACGGAGGCATGCTGGACCGGGTCGATAGCTTGCTGTTTGCTGCCCCAGCAATGTATTACTACCTGATCATGAAGGGTTAGGCTCGCTGCGCGAGCATTGGAAATTGCAAATTGGAAATTGCAAATTTAAAACAGTATCGCTAAGGCCACCCTGTTAGAAGGGGCATAGGATTTCCCATGAAAAAGATCGCGATCCTGGGCTCCACCGGCTCCATCGGCCTCGGTACATTGGAAGTCGTCCGGCAGAATCGGGACAAGTTCCAGGTAATGGGCCTGGGGGCCCATCATAACCTCGACGAGCTGGAAAGCCAGGCCCGGGAGTTTCGGCCTCCATGCGTGGCCTTATACGCGGAAGACCGGGCTCAGGAGCTCGATGAAAGGCTGAAGGGCGAGGGGATCGAGGTCTGGGCCGGCCCGGATGGAATGAGGCGTCTGGCGGCCTTGACGGGCGTGGAGTTGGTGGTCTCGGCGATCGTCGGGGCGGCCGGCCTGATTCCAACCTTATCGGCGATCGAGGCCGGGAAGGATATTGCCCTGGCCAACAAAGAGGTCCTGGTGATGGCGGGAGAGCTGGTCCTGCGGCAGGCGGCCGGCAGGGCAGCACTCATTCCCATCGACAGCGAGCACAGTGCGATCCTTCAAGCCCTGGCAGGAGAGGACCGGCGGGCCATCCGAAGATTGATCCTGACCGGCTCGGGAGGACCCTTTCGCAACCTTTCCCTCGAAGAGATGAGCTGGGTGGGAAAGAAGGAGGCCTTGCGCCATCCCAACTGGCAGATGGGCGAGAAGATCACTATCGACTGTGCCACCTTAATGAATAAGGGCTTTGAGGTGATCGAGGCCAAGTGGTTGTTCGAGGTGGAGCCTGCCCGTATCCAGATCTTGATCCATCCGCAGAGCATCATCCATTCGATGGTCGAGTTTCATGACGGGTCCGTGATCGCTCAACTGGGACCTCCCGACATGCGCATCCCCATCGCTTATGCCCTCTCTTACGATCCCGGTCATCCCCAACGGCTTCCCAATCAGCTCTCCTCGTTGGATCTGGCCCGGATCGGCTCCCTGACGTTCGATCAGCCCGATTTGGAGCGCTTTCCTTGTTTGCGTTACGCCTTTCGGGCGATCGAGGTCGGAGGGACGATGCCGGCGGTCCTCAACGCCGCCGATGAAATCGCGGTCCAGTCTTTCCTGCGGGGGGAGATCGGCTTCTTGCAGATCCCTCGGGTCATCGAGGAGACCATCAACAGCCATGTCCCTCAACCGCTAAAGGGGTTGGAAACCGTGCTGGAGGCCGACCACTGGGGGAGAGAGGTCGCCTCCCGTTTGATTGGCCGCTGGCTAAGGAGGTAGTCGGAGGCATGAGAGGCGAAGGGGTTACCGCGAGGGGCAAAGGCTCTCGCTTTGCACCCTGCGCCTCTCGGCTTGCGCTTTTCCTGGCCACGGGGGCCGGTGTAGGTTACAGCCCTCTGCTCCCGGGCACTGTGGGAACCTTATGGGGGGTGGGACTCGCCTGGGGATTTCGGGAGACCTCCGACCTGGTCCATCTCCTGGGGGCGATCTTGCTATTGGGGGTGGGCGTTGTGGTCTCCGGGGAGGCCGAGCGGCTGAGAGGGCAAAAGGACCCTCCCTGTGTGGTCATCGACGAGATCGTGGGCTTCTGGTTGGCCGCCTTTAGGGTCCCGACGGAAATCACTTCTTATATCCTGGTTTTCCTCCTCTTTCGAGCCCTGGATATCTGGAAGCCTGTGCCCCAGCTGGAACGCCTGCCGGGCGGATGGGGAATCATGGTGGATGATGCCCTGGCGGGGATATTGGCCAATTTTTCCTTTCATTTTCTGTGTTATTATGGTATAAAAATTTTGGGGTAGGCCCAAGATTCGGACTTTGCAAGGGCGAATCAACGATGAAAAGATGGATTCCATTTATTTCCCATAACGATCCGAAATAAATAAACGGCAGAAAAAGGTCTTCTTATGAAGATGATTCATCTGAGCCTATTGTCTATTTATTTAAAGATAAAATCAGAGAAGATGAAGTTAAAAAAATAAATTATTTCTTAATAGAGGAAACTGAGAGAGAGAGAGAGAAGAAAAATTACTCCAAATACTAAGGAAGATTTGAGAATTTTTGTTGAGAATGTAAAATGTTTATGCAAAAATATTAATGATTCTTTAGGCAAAGTAATTTTTGAAGTAGAATCTGCGAAAAACCTGTATAGTCTATGCAACGTTGTCGTTTATAATGGAAAAATGGAATGTAGATTTAAACTTAAAATAGAATTATCTGAAGATTTGTCACAAAAATTTATTTATGTCATTTTTTACTACAGAAAATTCAGAAAACTCGATTTCAGGTTGGGTAAGTGGGCCACACTCATCAAAAATAGATATTATCGTTCCCGAAGTGATATAAAAACAGTGAAAGAGATTTATGTAAATCCAGATCGAGTAACAGATCGAGATTTAGAAGAATGGTTAAAATGGATTTACCATGGGTTTAAACGCAGTTACACTCCTAGTGCAATAAAAAGCAGGAAAAGATGAGAGGATGTCCATCCGGTCTTTTATCGCGATCAAAATCCCCCCCTCGCTGGGAATCAAGTTGGCCGATCTCCCCCGGCAGGTAGGTGGTTTGCCTGGCTCCATTCGCTGGGTCGGCCCGGATAATATTCATCTGACCTTAAAGTTCCTGGGGGACATCCTGCCGAAGCAGATTGGGCCCATCGCAGATTGCATGCGAGAGGCGGCCAGAGGGATCGGGCCCCTCTCTCTTTCCCCTCTGGGCGTGGGGGCCTTCCCGAATGAGAGCCGGCCCCGCGTCATTTGGGTCGGCATCGTAGAAGAATCGGGCGCCTTATTGAGGATGCAAGGAGAGCTGGAGAAAAGGCTGCGGCGGCTGGGTTTTCCCCGAGAGGGGAAGGGATTTACGCCCCATTTGACCGTGGGACGGGTAAGGTCCCCTCTGGGAAGAGGGAGCTCCCTTGCCCCGGTGATCCACGCCCTGGATTCGGCCTGGAAGGGGGATGAAGATTCCTTCCAGGTGGATCGGTTCTATCTGATGCAGAGCGAACTGAAGCCTTCGGGGGCCGTCTATTCCGTATTGGAGGAGGTCCCCTTTTCCCCGAAGGGTGAAAAATGAGAAACCCCGTACCCTACTGCTTATGTGCTTCACAGTCAGGGAATCCATTCTCATCCTCAGAGAGTAAAAGGAAAAAGAAGATGAACATGGACGGAAATACCATCAAAAGCAACAAGGAGAGGGCCATAGAGCAGGCCTGCGCCCAGATTGAGAAGCAGTTCGGCAAGGGCTCGATCATGCGGCTGGGCAGCCAGGTCCTGCCCGATATCCCAACCATCTCCACCGGGTCCCTCACCCTGGACAAGGCCCTGGGGATCGGGGGCATCCCTCGAGGGAGGATCATCGAGATCTTTGGCCCGGAGGCCTCGGGAAAGACCACGCTGGCCCTGCACATCGTCGCCGAGGCCCAGAAACAGGAGGGAATAGCGGCCTTCATCGACGCCGAGCACGCCGTGGACCTCAACTATGCCCAACAATTGGGGGTCAGAACCGATGACCTGTTGATCTCGCAGCCGGATTTCGGGGAGCAGGCCCTGGAGATCGCTGAGGTGCTGATCCGCACCGGGGCGGTCGATGTCGTGGTGATCGATTCGGTGGCCGCCCTGGTGCCCAAGTCGGAGATCGAGGGCGATATGGGAGACCCCCAGATGGGCGGGCAGGCCCGCCTGATGTCGCAGGCCCTGCGCAAGCTCACTGCGGTGACCAGCAAATCCAAGACGATCGCCATCTTCATCAATCAGATCCGCCAGAAGATCGGCGTGATGTTCGGCAACCCCGAGACCACCACGGGGGGGAACGCCCTGAAGTTCTATACCTCTATCCGGCTCGATATTCGCAGGACAGCGGCGCTTAAGGAGGGGGAGGATATCGTGGGCAATCGCACCCGGGTGAAGGTGGTCAAGAACAAGGTGGCCCCTCCTTTCAAGGAGGCCGAGTTCGATATCATTTACGGGCAAGGGATCTCCAAGGAAGGGGAGCTGATCGACCTGGGCGTCGAGGGCGGCCTTATCCAGAAGAGCGGGGCCTGGTATTCCTATGGCGAGGAGAAGATCGGCCAGGGCAGGGACAATGCCCGGCGCTTCCTGCGAGACAATCCCCGGTTGACGGTCGAGCTGGAAGGGAAGCTGCGGGAACGGATGGGCTTAACCCCCAAGGGGGAGGCCGTCGCCCTCAGCTGAAACCGGGGGCCTGGCTTTAGGATCGTGGACTAAATAACTTGCCCATTTGGTTCCCTGCAGAAAGTTTTAGGTTTTAGGTTTTAAGCCCTAAAACCTAAAACCTAAAACTTAAAACCTATTATCCCATTCGACCATGGGAAAGTTATTTGGTCGCCAGTCCTTAGCTTTAGAGCCTATCCGAAAACCTCCCAGAAGGCCTCCCCGGACCGAAAAGTCTGAGGAGCCAGAGGGGTTTCCGGATAGACCGTTAGATGTTCCCGTGAAGGGGGTTCTACCGTGCGCAGCAAACGCTTGCTCTTCCCTTTGGGCTTACGGAAAGCCCTGATCGCCTGTGGATTGGCCCTCTGGCTGGCGGCCTGTGGCCTCAACCTGATCTCCCAAGACAGCGAGATCGAGCTGGGCAAGCAGATCTCCAAGGAAGTGGAGAGCCAGATGAAGGTGCTCGCAGATGCCGAGGTGACCGAATATGTGGATAGCATCGGGCAGAAACTGGCCAAGGTCTCCCGTCGGCCCGACCTGGCCTACCACATCAAGGTGATCGATACGGAGGAGGTCAATGCCTTCGCCTTGCCTGGAGGGTACCTGTATGTCAACCGGGGGCTGATCGAAACCGCCAGCAACGAATCGGAGTTGGCGGGGGTGATGGGGCACGAGATCGCCCACATCACCGAGCGCCACTCTACCAAACAATACACCCAGGCCCAGCTTTACCAAATCGCGGCCACCATCGGCGCTGCGGTGACGGGGGCGGGTCAGGTGGGGCAGCAGGCGGCCGGCCTGGGAGGGGCCCTGCTTTTCCGCAAGTTCAGCCGTATGGATGAGGCCGAGGCGGACAAATACGGGTTGCAATATATAGCCCGTGCAGGCTATGATCCCCGGGGGATGGAGACCTTCTTCAGGAAGCTGCTCAAGCTCCAAGAGGGCAAGCCTTCGACCCTTCAGGCTCTCTTTTCCACCCATCCTCCGACCGAAGAGAGAATCCAGGCGATTCAGGCCGAGGTCGGGAAATTGGACCCGAAGTCCCTGAAATCGGCAATCCTCTCTTCGAGTCGCTTCGACCGGATCAAGACCAAGCTGCGGGTCAAGGCCCAGATGAGGAGTCGAGACTAATCTCGCTTCGCGAGAATGGAAAATTGCAAATTGCAAATTGTAAAATGGAAATTGGAAATTGAAAGGGACAAAGACAAGGCATTTCTTTCATTGGAAACCGACATGCCCAAGCAAAGTTGACCGTCCCCGGGCATAAAAATGGACCTTCGATAGACTTTGGCATTTTCACGGTAAAATTTCCAATTTCCAATCTTCAATTTCCAATTCTGGCTTTGCCAGGAGGAGGCAGAGGGATGAAGTTGGAAAATCGAGTGGCGATCATTACGGGAGCAGCAGGGGCAGGGATCGGTCAGGCAACGGCTCGCCTCCTGGCCGGCGAAGGGGCGAACGTCGTGGTCAGCGATGTTCACCTGGGCCGGGCGACCCAGGTGGCCAACGACTTCCTCGGCCGGATCTATCCCCCCAGCTTCTTCGAGGGCGTGGAGAAGCAGATCCCCCTGGGGCGGCGTGGGGAGCCGAACGATATCGCTCGCACCATCCTCTTTCTGGTCTCGGATGATAGCGACTACATCACGGGAGAGACCATCTGCGTGAGCGGCGGATGGTACATGCCTTAAATGATGCGCTTTCTAACGGATCCGTCCTTGGGCAAGCTGGCCCGGTGGCTTAGAGTCCTGGGGTATGACACCCTCTATTATCGACAGATGGATCTGAGGTCGATGATAGAGCGGGCCAGGAAAGAGGGCAGGGTTGTCCTCACCCGGGCCACTCCCCTAAAGGAGAAGCTGGCAGCAGCGGCCCTCGCCCATCTCTTCGTCCGGTCCGATCACCTGGAAGAACAGCTGCGAGAAGTGATCCAGGCCTTTTCCCTGCCGGCCCGCCCGGGGCCCTTCAGCCTTTGCCTTACTTGCAATGAGAGGCTCCGGGAGGTAGCCAAGGGAGAGGTAGAGGGCCAGGTCCCCGATTTCGTCTACGACACCCAAGATCATTTCATGAGCTGTCCCCGCTGCCGCCGGGTTTACTGGCCAGGCACGCATCGACAGAGGATGGAGGAGAAGATTCGCGCCTGGCTAGGGGACTAAATTTTTCGCTTGCACCCGATTCCCAAATCTAGTATAGTATCTCTAATTATTATACAATATCTAGCACGAATGAATCATAATGAGGAGGGATGGCCCAGCGCTCCCCCATGGCGAGGCTTAAGGATCGTGGACTAAATTTAGGTTTTAAGTTTTAAGCCCTAAAACCTAAAACTTAAAACTTAAAACCTATTATCCCATTCGACCATGGGAAAGTTATTTGGTCGCCAGTCCTAAAGAGGTTGGGCAGGAGGGAAGATGGAGGGGCGATGCCGACAGCCAAAGCAAACCTGGTCAGCGGGAGTCGCCAGAGCCCGGTGCTGCAGCCGGTCAGCATCGGTTGTCTGAAGGAGGTTCCGGCCGTCAACGTTGCCCGGGGCTGCAGCTTCGGCTGCGTTTACTGTTACGCGCGGAGCTATCGCCATGCCCCTGCCGGGGGAGAAGTCTACCTTTATGCCAACCTGGTAGAGCAGTTGTGCGGAGAGCTGGATAGCCCCAGGCGGAGGAAGCCCTGGCCCCGCTATGTCTCCTTCAATACCTCCACGGATTCCTTTCAACCCTTTGAGGAGCTCCTGGAGATCTCCTATGGAGCGATGAAGGCGCTGCTGGAGCGGGGAATCGGGGTCTCTCTGCTCACTAAGGGATGGATCCCTTCCGAGTTCCTCGATCTTTTCGCGAGTCATCCAGCTAACGTCTTCGTCAAGATCGGCCTGAATTCCCTCCGCGAAGACCTTCATCAGCTCTATGAGCCCGGGGCCGCCTCTCCCGAACAGCGGTTGGACAACCTGCGCCGCCTGGAGCGAGCAGGAATCCGGAGGAGCGTGCGGATCGATCCTTTGGTCCCGGGCATTTCGGACGGCGTGGAAGACCTTCAGGCCCTCTTTCGAGCCTTGGCCCGTTTGGAAATCCGGGACGTCTCCCTCAGCTATTTGATCTTACGGCCCGCCATCCTCGGCCAGATGCGGCGAGAATTGCCCCTTTCTCACAGCCGGCTCATCGAATCACGCTATGCGGGCTCCCCCTTGGACCGGGTCGCCGCCTCGAGTTGCACGCAGCTCCTGCCCTCAGGCTGGCGGGAGGGGTTCTATCGGCGTATCGAGGCCTTGGGGGCTGCAGAGGGGATCCAGGTAGAGATCTGCCGATGCAAGAACCCAGATCTTTCCGTGGGTCTATGCGATCTGGAAGGCCGGGCTGCCTTTCGCGCCGCAACTTCCGGTGGAGCCGGGCAGCTTTCTTTGTTTCGGAGGGCTTCGGTTTAACATGCTGGATTGGGCTTCGGTCAAGAGACAGATTGACGAGATGGTGGCGTACCGGGCTGGGAGGGAGGACCTCTACCGGCAAAAGGTCCAGGTAGCCCTGGGGGAAGTGAAGCGCTGGGAGGCGAGCTGGATGGAGTTGGCCCGAAAGGTGGAGGGGGCCAGGACTTCCTGGTTGCTGGGCCATCCTGAGGGACCCTTGGGTGGTTGCTATCCGGCTCCCGGCCGCTCCCCGGAGGTGACCGTTTTGGCGGTCGATGGATCTCAGATCTATCCCAGCCGCCACGAGGTCTCTTCCTGTTATTTGATCAACTTGGGCATGGTGAGGTTCCATTATGGCACGGAGGAGAGGCCTCTGCTGTCCAGCCGAGCCCAGCTTTACTACCGAGAAGAGGATCTTGCAGCCTATCCGCAAACCCTGCTTTCTCCCGCGGCCTCTCAGTCGAGAGGGGCCTCCCAGGCGGCTTTCGGATTGCCTCTTCGGGAAGTCCAGGGAGGGGGACTCAAGGGGAGCCTCAACGGAGAGGGCGTGGCCCTTCGGAGGGGCTTGATGGAGCTGGGCGAGCTGCTCTCTCTGCTGGAGCCCCCGGAGGTACCGGGCCGACCCGCGGTGGCCTTTTCCGATGGGACCCTGATCTGGTGGATGTTGGAGGGCAAGCCCGAGGAGCTCAGGGCAGGGGTCCTGCAGGAGGTGCGCAGCCTCTGGGACCAGTTCGAGGAGAAGGGACTGCCGGTGGCCGGCTATATCAGCCGCCCCAACAGCGCCGATGTGATCAACAGCCTGCGGGTCGGTCTCTGCCCGGATGACCTTGTCAACTGTGATCGGTGTGGTTATCGCCAGATGGAGACACTCCCCTGCTCCGCGATCGAGGGGCTGGTGGACGGATCCCTGTTCGGCCGGTTCCTCGCCCCGGGGGAGCGCAGCTCTCTTTTTCGCAGCTCCTCGCGGATCTTGAAAGAATATGGCCATCATGGAGTGGCCTTCTTCTACCTGAACGCGGGGGCCGAGGTGGCCCGGGTGGAGGTGCCCGCCTGGGTCGCAGCCGATCGGGGGAAACTGGATCTGGTCCATTCAGTCGCCTGGGACCAGGCCCAGAAGGGGCAAGGCTATCCCGTCTGCCTGTTGGAGGCGCATGAAAGGGCCGTGATCCGCGGGCCGGATCGAGAGCTCTTTTACCGGCTGGTTCGGGATGCCTTGGTGGGGGGAAATATGCGGGCCCAGGCTTCTCGGAAAAGCCTCTCCAAGAGACGGGCCACCATTTAGCCCGCTTCGCGGGAATTGTAAAATGCAAAATGCAAAATGCAAATTGAAAGGCCCTTAGCCCACCGGCCTATATGCTGAGTTTGAGTTGAAAAATCGCGTTGTCGTGCTAATTTCCAATTGGGCTTGGGCATCCGCAGGATGCCACACGGGGGTTAGGAATGCTGGATTCCTCCGGTGAACAGATCGCCGAGGTGGTTGAGTGCGGCTCCATCGAGATTACTGCACAGTGCTATCGGCTGCACGATCCGCCTCCCCTGGGCTCCCTGGTGCGGGTGGCCTC